>NZ_CADFEH010000027.1:0-121392 GCF_902833155.1 Burkholderia sp. BCC1047
GCCGGCCAGATACTCGTCAACGATGCCTTGTCTGAACTGCTCGTTGTACTTCGTCATGTAAAACACCCCAAAGGTTGGACTAGTGTCCAACTTTTGGGGTGCAGTTCAGAAGGCGCCTTTTTCGATGACGATGACCGCGAACCGCGCTCAGTGCTGATGCGCGAGGCCGATCTTCAGCATGACCTGATCGACGATCTGCTCTGGCGTCAGCTCGATGCTGACCTCGATCGCTTCGTCCGGGCCCGGCTCCTCGAGCGTGTCGAGCTGGCTCTTCAGCAGCGACGGATCGAAGAAATGGCCGGTGCGGCTCTTCAGGCGTTCCTGCAGCACCTCGAACGACCCCTTCAGATACACGAACCGCACGTCGGTGTCGGTGCCGCGCAGCACGTCGCGGTACGACCGCTTCAACGACGAGCACGTGAACACGGCGGTTTCGCCCGCGCGCTGCTTTTCCTCGATGGCCGCGCGAATCGTGCGCAGCCACGGCCAGCGGTCTTCATCGGTCAGCGGAATGCCGTGGTGCATCTTTTCCTTGTTCGCCGCGCTGTGAAACGCGTCGCCATCGGTATAGCTGCACGACAGGCGTTCCGCCAGCATTTCGCCGATCAGCGACTTGCCCGCGCCCGACACGCCCATTGCGATCAGAATCATTGACTACCCCTTGTTACAGAACCACGCTCAGCAACAGCGTAAAGCTCAGACCGAGCACCGAGATGATGGTTTCAAGCAGCGACCAGGTCTTGAACGTCTGGCCGACCGTCATCCCGAAATATTCCTTGATCAGCCAGAAGCCGCCGTCGTTGACGTGCGAGAAGATCAGCGAGCCCGAGCCCGTCGCGAGCACCAGCAGCTCCGGACGCACCGCCGCGCCCGACGCCGCCGCGATCGGCGCGACGATGCCGCAGGCCGTCGTCATCGCGACCGTCGCCGACCCCGTCGCGAGACGCATCAGCGCCGCGACGAACCAGCCGAGCAGCAGCGGCGACAGATGCGCGTGCTTCGCGGTTTCGACGATCTGTTGCGAGATCCCGCTGTCGCGCAGGACGCCGCCGAAGCCGCCGCCCGCGCCGACGATCAGCGTGATGCCGGCGATCGGCGCCAGGCACTCGCCGCAGAATTTCTGGATCTGGTCGCGGTTGAAGCCCTGCTTCGCGCCGAAGGTTAAGAAGCTCACGAGCACGGCGATCAGCAGCGCGACGTCGGAGTTGCCGGCAAAACGCAGCAGGTTGTTCGGCAGCGACTTCGGCGTGAACACCAGGTCGGCCCAGCTGCCGACGAGCATCAGCACGACGGGCAGCAGGATCGTGAACAGCGTGATGCCGAAGCTCGGCAGTTCGCGCTTGCCGCCGTCCGTACGCGAATCGACGAATTGCGATGCGAGCGGGTTGTTTTCTGGCAGCTTCACGAACTTCGAGATCATCAGCGCGAACAGCGGGCCCGCGATGATCGCGGTCGGCACGCCGACGACGAGGCCGAACGCGATCGTCTTGCCGATATCGGCGCCGTATTGCTGGACGGCCAGCAGCGCGGCCGGGTGCGGCGGGATCAGCCCGTGCACGACCGACAGGCCGGCCACCATCGGCAGGCCGACGACGAGCAGCGACTTGCCGGTGCGCTTCGCGACGTTGAACGCGATCGGGATCAGCAGCACGAAGCCGACTTCGAAGAACACCGGCAGGCCGACGATGATCGCGACGAACATCATCGCCCAGTGGATGTTCTTTTCACCGAACCAGTCGATCAGCGTGGTCGCGATCCGCTCGGCGCCGCCCGATTCGGCCATCATCTTGCCGAGCATCGTGCCGAGGCCGACGACGATCGCGATGTGGCCAAGCGTGCCGCCGGTACCGGTTTCGAACGACTTGACGATCTTGTCCATCGGCATGCCGACGACGAGGCCGAGGCCGAGCGAAACGATGATCAGCACCAGGAACGGGTAGATCTTGTAGCGCGCGATCATCAGGATCAGCGCGGCAATCGCGATCAGCGTGAATACGAGCAGCATGCTGCCTTGGACGGCCCCCATGTGGCACTCCTCCTAGAATTGTTCGAACCGGGCGAGTCGTTGCGAGTATGCCCGGCTATGCAGGTCTCCGAAACACGGGGGTACCCCCCCGTCAGGACGCTGAATTTTACTTATCTTTGCGATCCGCGGATAGAACCGGTTCCATCAGCAAAAACCCTCGGTAAAACAAGCACTAACGCTTGCTTTCCGAGGGCTGAATCGTCGTTTTGTACAAGCTTTAGCGCGGCAGCTGGCTCGCCGCTTGCGCGAGGCGCGTGACTTCGGCCCAATCCTGCGCGGCGAGCGCGGCCTTCGGCGTGAGCCACGAGCCGCCGACGCACACGACGTTCGGCAGTTTCAGGAAGTTCGGCGCGGTATCGACCGTGATGCCGCCGGTCGGGCAGAACTTCAGCGCCGGGAACGGGCCGTGGAACGCCTGCAGCATCGGCACGCCGCCCGCCTGCTGCGCGGGGAAGAACTTCACGATGTCGTAGCCGAATTCGAGCGCCTGGATGATGTCGCTCGGCGTCATCACGCCCGGCAACAGCGGCAGGCCCGCGTCGAGCGACGCGAGGTGCAGCTCCTTCGTCAGGCCCGGCGACACGCCGAACGTCGCGCCCGCGCGCTTCGCCTGCGCGCAGTGCTCGGGCTTCGTGATCGTGCCGACGCCGACGACGATGTCGTCCGCGAGCTGGCTCGCGCGCTGGATCGCCTCGAGGCCCGCCGGCGTGCGCAGCGTGATCTCGAGCACCTTCACGCCGCCCGCGTGCAATGCGCGCGACACGTTTTCGCCCTGCTCGACCGAGTCGAATGCGAGCACCGGAATGACCGGGCCCAGCTTCACGATTTCAGCAATCGTCTTCATTGAATTGGCTCCTTGAAATTCATGCGGCGACGCTGGCGGCCGTTTCGCCGACCAGCGTCCCGAAAACCGATGCGCCCTGCTCGGCCGGTGCGGCCGCCGCGCGGAACACGCCGAACAGTTCGCGGCCGAACCCGACTTCGTTCTCGGCCTGGTGCTGCGGCTGCGCGACCGGGCGCGCGTGCCACTCGGCGTCGTCGACCTCGATGTCGAGCACGCCGGCTTCCGCGTCGATCACGAGCATGTCGCCCGTCTTCACCTTGCCGATCGGGCCGGCCAGCAGCGCTTCCGGCGACACGTGGATCACGGCCGGCACCTTGCCCGACGCGCCCGACATGCGACCGTCGGTGACCAGCGCGACGTGGAAGCCCTGATCCTGCAGCACGCCGAGCAGCGGCGTCAAACGGTGCAGTTCGGGCATGCCGTTCGCGCGCGCGCCCTGGAAGCGCACCACCGCGACGAAATCGCGCTTCAGCTCGCCGCGATCGAACGCGGCCTGCACGGCTTCCTGCGAGTCGAACACGATCGCGGGCGCCTTCACCTTGCGGTGCTCGGGCGCGACCGCCGAGATCTTGATCACGCCGCGGCCGAGCCGGCCCTGCATCAGGCGCAGGCCGCCGTCCGGCTGGAACGGGTCGCGAATGCCGCGCAGCACCTTCGTGTCGTGGCTCTCGGCCGCGCCGTCGACCCACGTCAGCTTGCCGTCGATCAGCTTCGGCTCCTTCGTGTAGTGCGCAAGCCCCTTGCCGGCGACCGTCGTCACGTCCTCGTGCAGCAGCCCGCCTTCGAGCAGGTTGCGCACCAGGAACGCGACACCGCCCGCCGCATGGAAATGGTTCACGTCGGCCTTGCCGTTCGGGTAGATCTTCGCGAGCAGCGGCACGACGGCCGACAGCTCGTCGAAGTCGTTCCAGTCGATCAGGATGCCGGCCGCGCGCGCGATCGCGACGAGGTGCAGCGTGTGGTTGGTCGAGCCGCCCGTCGCGAGCAGCGCGACGATCCCGTTGACGATCGCCTTTTCGTCGATCACATGGCCGATCGGCGTGTACTGGCCGCGCTCGACGGTCAGATCGAGCACGCGGCGCGCGGCCTCGGCCGTCAGCGCGGTGCGCAGCGGCGTGTGCGGGTGAACGAATGCCGAGCCCGGCAGGTGCAGCCCCATCAGCTCCATCAGCATCTGGTTGCTGTTCGCGGTGCCGTAGAACGTGCAGGTGCCGTGACCGTGATACGCGGCCGATTCGGCTTCGAGCAGCGCGTCGCGGCCGACCTGGCCGGTCGCGAACTGCTGGCGGATCTTCGCCTTGTCGTCGTTCGACAGGCCGCTCGTCATCGGGCCGGCCGGCACGAAGATCGTCGGCAGGTGGCCGAACTGCAGCGCGCCGATCAAGAGGCCCGGCACGATCTTGTCGCAGATGCCGAGGCAGAGCGCCGCGTCGAACATGTTGTGCGTGAGCGCGATCGCCGTGCCCATCGCGATCGCTTCGCGCGAGAACAGCGACAGCTCCATCCCCGGGTTGCCCTGCGTGACGCCGTCGCACATCGCCGGCACGCCGCCCGCGAACTGCGCGACCCCGCCGTTTTCGCGCGCGGCCGCCTTGATGATCTCGGGGAAATCCTTGTACGGCGCGTGCGCGGACAGCATCTCGTTGTACGAGGACACGATGCCGATGTTCGGCTCGCGAATCGCCTTGATCGAGAACTTGTCGTTACCCTCGAGGCCCGCGAAGCCGTGCGCGAGGTTCGCGCACGACAGCGCGCCGCGCGCCGGGAACTTGCCTTGCGCGCCGTCGATGCGCTGCAGATAGGCGGAACGGGTCGATTGGCTGCGGGCGATCACGCGTTCGGTGACCTTCGCCAGAGTGGGGTGCAGCGACGTCATGCTGGGCGCTCCTGTATGCCGGCCGACACCGGCGGTTGGAATCGTGGGGACGATCGAGCTTCGTCGATCGAACGAAGCAAGTCTAGTAGAAAAACTACAAGCACGCAATGCGGATCGGTTTCCCCGCAACCCTTATTCCCGCCACCAGCAAGGCTTTAATCAGTGAAAACCCTAATTCGCGTGGCTAACCTCACATCGAAACCGCTGCAATTGCGCTAGTATTTTCATGTAGATTTTCTACAATTCGATTGCGATACACTCGCTCATCCGAACCCGATTTCCACGTGCCGTCCCATGCTGCCTCGCATTGAAGCGATCCGCGCCGAGTTGCGCCCGTCCGAGCGCAAGCTCGCCGACTACATCCTCGCCGCGCCGCGCGAGGTGCTCGACCTCGCGATGACCGAGCTGTCGACCCGCGCGGGCGTCAGCCAGCCGACCATCGCGCGCTTCTGCCAGGCGCTCGGCTGCAGCGGCTTTCGCGAATTCAAGATCCGGCTCGCGCAGAGCGTCGCGCCGGGCGTGTCGTCGGTGTACCGCGACGTCGAGCCCGACGAGCCGGCGCCCGGCATCATCGGCAAGGTGTTCGACCGCACGATCGGCGCGTTGATCGAGGTGCGCAACAGCCTGTCGGCGGGCAGCGTCGCCGACGCGATCGCGCTGCTGTCGAACGCGTCGCGGATCGAGTTCTACGGCGCCGGCGGCTCGGGCATCGCCGCGCAGGACATCCAGCACAAGTTCTTCCGGCTCGGCGTGCCGAGCGTCGCGTATTCGGATCCGCACACGTTCTCGATGTCGTCGGCGCTGCTCGGGCCGCACGACGTCGTCGTCGCGATCTCGAACACCGGCCGCACGCGCGACATCGTCGACGCCGCGCGCTCCGCGCTCGCATGCGGCGCGAAAGTCGTCGCGATCACGCAGAGCCATTCGCCGCTCGCGAAGCTCGCGACGGTCAGCCTCGCGTCGAACGTCGCCGAGGAAACGGACGTGTTCTCGCCGATGACGTCGCGGATGTCGCATCTCGCGATCGGCGACATCCTCGCGGTCGGCGTCGCGCTGTCGCGCGGGCCGGCGCTGATGGAGCGCGTCGGCCGCGCGAAGGAAGCGATCACGCGACGCCGGATCGACGACCCGACGAAGGACTAGTCGTCGCGGAACGCCGCGCGTAAACGAACGACGGCGCCCCGAGGGGCGCCGTTGCGCATCGACCGCCGGCCGTGAGTTGCCGCGAACTCAGAACGGCTTGATCACGACCAGCGCGACCGCCACGAGCATGCCGAGCACCGGCAACTCGTTGAACACGCGATACCACTTGTCGGTGCGGCGGTTCTCGCCGCGCTCGAACACCCGCAGCAGGTGCCCGCAATACGCGTGATAGACGATCAGCAGCAGCACGACCGTCACCTTCGCGTGAATCCAGCCCTGCCCCTGGCCGATGCCGATCACGAGCCACAGCCACAGCCCGCACGCGAGCGCGGGCACCGCGATCATCGTCATGAAGCGGAACAGCTTGCGCGCCATCAGCAGCAGGCGCCGCACCGCGGCCGGATCGGTCTCCATGGCCAGGTTCACATAGATGCGCGGCAGGTAGAACAGCCCCGCGAACCACGCGGCGATCAGAACGACATGGAACGTCTTGACCCAGAGCATTGCCATCGATTGTGCGCCTCGCGGTTGACTTACTGACGGCCTTCGCCGTGCCCGAGCACGACGTACTTCAGCGACGTCAGCCCTTCCAGGCCGACCGGGCCACGCGCGTGCAGCTTGTCGTTCGAGATGCCGATTTCCGCACCGAGGCCGAATTCGAAACCGTCCGCGAAGCGCGTCGACGCGTTGACCATCACGCTCGCCGAATCGACTTCGCGCAGGAAGCGCATCGCGCGGTCGTGATCCGCGGTGACGATCGCATCCGTGTGATGCGAGCCGTAATGGTTGATGTGCTCGATCGCGGCGTCGAGGCCGTCGACGACCTTGATCGCAAGCACCGGCGCCAGATACTCGGTGTGCCAGTCCTCTTCGGTCGCGTCGACGAGCGGTCCGACGCCCGCATCGGCGAGCACCGCGCGCGCGGCCGCATCGACGCGCAGTTCGACCTGCTTGTCGCGATACAGCTTGCCGAGCGGCGGCAGCAGCTTCGCGGCGATGCCGCTCGACACGAGCAGCGTCTCCATCGTGTTGCAGGTGCCGTAGCGGTGCGTCTTCGCGTTGTCGCAGACGGTCAGCGCCTTGTCGAGATCGGCGCGATCGTCGACGTACACGTGGCAGATGCCGTCGAGGTGCTTGATCATCGGCACGCGTGCCTCGTTGATCAGTCGTTCGATCAGGCTCTTGCCGCCGCGCGGCACGATCACGTCGACGAATTCGGTCATCGTGATCAGCTTGCCGACCGCCGCGCGATCGGCCGTCGCGACGACCTGCACCGCGTCCTGCGGGAGGCCCGCCGCCTCGAGCCCTTCGCCGATCAGCTTCGCGAGCGCCGCGTTCGACTCGAGCGCTTCGGAGCCGCCGCGCAGGATCGTCGCGTTGCCCGACTTCAGGCACAGCGCGGCCGCGTCGATCGTCACGTTCGGGCGCGATTCGTAGATGATCCCGATCACGCCGAGCGGCACGCGCATCTGGCCGACCTGGATCCCGCTCGGGCGGAACTTCAGGTTGCCGATCTCGCCGATCGGATCGGCCAGCGACGCAACCTGACGCAGCCCTTCGACCATCGTGTTCAGCGCCTTGTCCGACAGCGTCAGGCGGTCGACGAACGCCGCATCGAGCCCCTTTTCACGGGCGCGGGCGACGTCGCGTGCATTCGCGTCCTTCAGCGCCTGCGCGTCGCGTTCGATCGCGCGGGCCACGGCGTCGAGCGCCGCGTTCTTCGCAGCCGTGCTGGCGCGCGCCATCGCGCGGGAAGCGTGCCGGGCGCGACGGCCCAGGTCGGTCATGTACTGATCGATATCCATCGTGTGACTCGAGAAGCGAGCCGCGCGGAGCGGCATGAATTCGTGGGGGAAGCGGGGGACGGCTATCCGGGGACGACCATCCGGCCGGGGTAACGGCCGCAAAACCGCGCCGCGCAGGGCGGCGCCCCGGTCATCGAAGCATTGTAAGCAGGTTGCGCAGCGCGCGCTGAAGGCCCGAACGGGACTTAGCGTCGCACGCGACCCGCGGTCGGCGGTCGCTCGCCGCGGGCGCCCGCGACCGTCATCGCGAGCTGGAACAGACCGTCCCACGGATCGGGCGGCGGTTCGTCCTGCGTGCGGCGGCCCGGCGTGACCGCCGTGAGCCCCTTGACCTGCCGGTCGAGCTTCGCGGCGAACGCGAGCGCCTTTTCGAGCACCGCTTCCGACACGCGGTTCAGCGCGGGCGCGATCAGCCGCTCGCGCGGCCCCCACACGCGGTTCTCGCGCAGCAGCGTCGCGAGCGGCTTGCCGGCCGTCGTGCCGCGCTTGATCCGCAGCAGCGTGCGCAGCTCCTCGACGACGGCCCACATCACGAGCACGATCGCCTCGCCCTCGCCCTTCAGCCCGTCGATCATCCGCGCGAGCCGCGCGGCGTCGCCGGCGAGCATCGCTTCGTTCAGCTTGAACACGTCGTAGCGCGCGACGTTCAGCACCGCGTCGTGCACCTGCTCGAACGACAGCGCGCCCTGCGGATACAGCAGCCCGAGCTTCTGGATTTCCTGGTGCGCGGCGAGCAGGTTGCCCTCGACGCGCTCGGCGATAAACTGCAGCGCGCGGCGCCCGTCGTCGCCGGATGCGACGCGCTGGCCCTGCATCGACAGGCGCTGGCCGATCCAGTTCGGCAGTTGCGCGCGGTCGACCGGATCGATCTTCAGCGCGACGCCGCCGTTCTGCAGCGCGGTAAACCACGCGGATTTCTGCGTGGCCGCGTCGAGGCGCGGCAACGTGACGAGCATCAGCGCGTCCGGATTGGGCGTGGCCGCGAGCGTCTTCAGCGCATCGGCGCCTTCCTTGCCGGGCTTGCCCGACGGAATGCGCAGCTCGATCAGCTGGCGCTCGCCGAACAGCGACATCGCCTGGGTCGCGCCGAGCAGCACGCTCCAGTCGAAGCCGCGCTCGACCGTATGCACCGAACGCTCGGTGAAGCCGGCCGCGCGCGCGGCCGCACGAATGCGGTCGCACGCTTCCTGCGCGAGCAGCGGCTCGTCGCCGTAGACGGTATAGAGCCCGGCCAACCCCTTCGCGAGGTGCGGCTCCAGCGCATCAAGTCGCAATTGCATCGCTGCGTGCGCCCGCGATCAGAGCGGCGGCGGCGGCAGCGGCGCGCGCGGCGCCACGCCCGGCACCACGTCCTCCGGCGCCGGCGTCAGCGAATGGACGATCGCGAGACGCCGCATCAGCTGGTCGACCGCGTCGTTCTGCATGTCGCCGTACAGGATGTCGGCTTCCTGCGCCTTCGCGTTCGTGTACTGGTCGCTGTACGTCATCGCGCGGTTCAGCGCGATCGCGCTCGGCGGGATCAGCACGGTGCCGTCCTTGCTCGTCAGCGTGTAGTTCAGCGTGTAGAACAGCGCGTATTCCTGCGCGGAGCCGTACTTGTTGAGCGTCAGCGTGTTCTGGCCACGCGACTCCCACATGCGCAGCACGGCGTCGGCGTCGTCCGGCGACTTGACGATCTTCGTGTCGCTGCCGGCCTCGACGAGGCGCGTGAGCCGCGCCCCGACGGACGCCGGCGCGCCGGCCACGAACAGGTGCTTGAACGCGTAGTCCTGCTGGCCGCGCAACTGGAAGCCGCATGCCGACAGCACGACCGCGCTGCCGACGAGCATCAAAAACGATCTGCGGATCACCTTCGCTCCTTCTGGGTACGTCCGACGGCCGGCGGCCGTCAGACGACGATGTTCACGAGGCGGCCCGGCACGACGACGATCTTCTTCGCCGGCTTGCCGTCGCTGAATTTCGCGAATGCCTCGTCGGCCACCGCCGCCGCTTCGATCGCGTCGCGGCTCGCGTCCTTCGCGACCTTCAGCGCGCCGCGCACCTTGCCGTTCACCTGCAGCACGAGTTCGATCTCGGCCTGCTCGAGCGCGGCCTCGTCGACCTTCGGCCACGGCGCATCGAGCAGCGGGCCGAATTCGTCCGCGTAGCCGAGCGCCTTCCACAGCTCGAACGTGACGTGCGGCACGACCGGGTACAGCACGCGCAGCAGCACGCCGTACGTCTCGCGCAGCACGGCCGGCGTCGCGCCCTTCGCGCCGTCGATCGCGTTCAGCATCTTCATCGCGGCCGACACGACCGTGTTGTACTGCAGGCGCTGGTAGTCGAAATCGGCCTGCTTCAGCACGCTGTAGATCTCGCGGCGCAGCGCCTTGTCGGCGTCGCCGAGCGTCGCCGCGTCGAAACCGGCGCGCGCGGCGAGCGCTTCGCGATTACCGGCGCCGAAGCTCCACACGCGGCGCAGGAAGCGGCTCGCGCCTTCGACGCCCGCGCCCGACCACTCGAGCTGCTGCTCGGGCGGCGCCGCGAACATCGTGAACAGGCGCGCGGTATCGGCGCCGTACTGGTCGATCAGCAGCTGCGGATCGACGCCGTTGTTCTTCGACTTCGACATCTTCTCGATGCCGCCGAGCACCACCGGCTGACCGTCCGCATTCAGCGTCGCGCCGACCGGGCGACCCTTGTCGTCGTGCGTGACCGTCACGTCGAGCGGGTTGTACCAGGTCTTCTTGCCCGCCGCGTCCTCGCGGTAGTACGTCTCGTTCAGCACCATCCCCTGCGTGAGCAGGTTCTTCGCCGGCTCGCCGAACTTCACGAGGCCGAGGTCGCGCATCACCTTGGTCCAGAAGCGCGAATACAGCAGGTGCAGGATCGCGTGCTCGATGCCGCCGATGTATTGATCCATCGGCATCCAGTAATCGGTGCGCGCGTCGACCATCGTCTCGGCGTCCGGCGCCGTGTAGCGCGAGAAGTACCACGACGAATCGACGAAGGTATCCATCGTGTCGGTTTCGCGCTTCGCGGCCGCGCCGCACTTCGGGCACGTGCAGTTCAGGAACGCTTCGGACTTCGCGAGCGGGTTGCCCGAGCCGTCCGGCACGAGGTCTTCCGGCAGCACGACCGGCAGATCGGCTTCCGGCACCGGCACGTCGCCGCACGACGGGCAGTGGATGATCGGGATCGGCGTGCCCCAGTAGCGCTGGCGCGACACGCCCCAGTCGCGCAGGCGCCACGTGACCTGCTTGTCGCCGAAGCCGCCGGCGCTCAGGTCGGCCGCGACCGCGTCGACCGCTTCCGCGTAACGCAGGCCGTCGTACTTGCCGCTGTTCACGCAGACCGCGGTGTCCTTGTCGCCGTACCACTCCTGCCATGCGTCGAGCGAGTACGTCTGCCCTTCGCTCGCGATCACCTGCCTGATCGGCAGATCGTATTTCTTCGCGAACGCGAAATCGCGCTCGTCGTGGCCCGGCACGCCCATCACCGCGCCTTCGCCATAGCTCATCAGCACGTAGTTGCCGATCCACACCTCGACCGGCTCGCCGGTCAGCGGGTGCTTGACCGAGAAACCGGTCGCGACGCCCTTCTTCTCCATCGTCGCGACGTCGGCTTCGGCCACGCCGCCGCGCTTGCATTCCTCGATGAACGCGAGCAGTTCCGGCTTGTCCTGTGCGAGGCGCGTGGCGAGCGGGTGCTCGGCCGCGATCGCGCAGAACGTGACGCCCATGATCGTGTCGGCGCGCGTCGTGAACACGCGCAGCAGCTTCTGCTCGCCGTCGAGTTCGTACGGGAAGCCGAAGTTTACGCCGAAGCTCTTGCCGATCCAGTTCTGCTGCATGATCTTCACGCGCTCGGGCCAGCCGAGGCCGTCGAGATCGTTCAGCAGCTCATCCGCGTACTGCGTGATGCGCAGGTAGTACATCGGGATCTCGCGCTTCTCGACGAGCGCGCCCGAGCGCCAGCCGCGGCCGTCGATCACCTGCTCGTTCGCGAGCACGGTCTGGTCGACCGGGTCCCAGTTCACGGTGCCCGTCTTCTTGTACGCGATGCCCTTCTCGAGCATCTTCAGGAACAGCCACTGGTTCCACTTGTAGTACTCGGGCTTGCACGTCGCGATTTCGCGCGACCAGTCGATCGCGAGGCCCATCGACTGCATCTGGCCCTTCATGTAGTCGATGTTGTCGTAGGTCCACTTCGCGGGCGGCACGCCGTTCGCCATCGCGGCGTTCTCGGCCGGCATCCCGAACGCATCCCAGCCCATCGGCATCAGCGTGTTGTAGCCGTTCATCCGCAGATAGCGGTACATCACGTCGTTGATCGTGTAGTTGCGCACGTGACCCATGTGCAGCTTGCCGGACGGGTACGGCAGCATCGACACGCAGTAGAACTTCGGCTTCTGCGAATCTTCCTTCGTCTTGTAGGCATCGGCTGCGCGCCAGTCGCCCTGGGCGGCGGCTTCGACGTCGGCGGGTACGTATCTCTCGTGCATGGTGTGGTTCGGGCTAGGCTTTAAGCGGCGCGACGGCTCGCGCGCAGGATTGGATCGAAATTCGTGCGTGCCCGGCACGGGAACGGGCTAACCGGTTCCGGGCCGGGAAAAACGTCGATTATACCGCCCGGGCGGGCCCACACGGCCGGTCTCGCGGGCTAGGGCCTGTTCACGCTAATAACGGGCTTGCGCTGGCCCCGCGAATGAATTTTTCCAAACAGGGGAACGTGCCTTTGCGCCCGCATGGCGGCGTCGTTCGTCGTTGCAATAGCTACGGCTATTGCGCCTCCTCTCTTCTTGCCTGCGCCCGAAGGAAGTCCCCTTGGGGGAGGGGCGCAAAGGCACGTTCGCAAGCCCGTTATTAGCGTGAACAGGCCCTATGACCCGCAACGACGGCGTATCAGGGTTTCGCGCCGGCGGCGGCCGGTGCGGCGGCGCTCCCCGCCGGCGGCACGTCGGTCACGAAGCCGATCCGCGTGAGGCCCGCGGCCTGCGCGGCGCCCATCACCTGCGCGATCACGTCGTAGCGCGTCGCGCGCGACGCGCGCAGCCGCAGCTCGGGCGGCGCTGCGCTCGCGGCGGCGGCCTTGAACCGCTCAGGCAGCGCGTCGAGCGCCACGGGCGCGTCGTCCCAGTACAGCTTGCCCGCGTCGTCGATCGACAGCGTGACGGATTGCGGCGTGTCGCGCGCGACGCTCGCCGCGACCTTCGGCAGGTCGAGCCGGATCGCGTGCGTCATCAGCGGCGCGGTGATGATGAAGATGACGAGCAGCACGAGCATCACGTCGATCAGCGGCGTCATGTTGATCTCCGCCATCGGCGCGGACGTCTTGTGGTGCTCGAGCCCGCCGAATGCCATGGTCGTTCCTCCGGAGCCGGCGCGTCAGGCGCCCTGCGCGCACACGAATACGTGCAGATCGCGCGCGAAGCCGTCGAGTTCCTCGGCGAGTTGCCGGACGAGCCGGCCGAGGATGTTGTACGCGAGCACCGCGGGAATCGCGACGACCAGTCCGAACGCGGTCATGATCAGCGCCTCGCCGACCGGCCCCGCGACGTTCTCGATCTGCGCCTGCCCGCTCGCGGCGATGCTGCCGAGCGCGTGATAGATGCCCCACACGGTGCCGAGCAGCCCGACGAACGGGGCGGTGCTGCCGATCGACGCGAGCAGCACCTGGCCGAATTCGAGGCGCCGCTGCGAGCGCAGCATCGCGTGACGCAACGCGCGCAGCACGCGTTCGCTGCGCTCGACGCGCGCGGCCAGCGCGGCCGGGTCGTGGTCGTCGGCCGCGTCGCGCGCGGCTTCGGCGAGCGGCACGAACACGCGCTCGCGATCGGCGCCAGCCAGCGCGGCGATGCCCGCATCGAGCGACGGCGCGCGCCAGAACGCGGCGAGCGCGCGCGGCCCCTGCCGCTTCGCGCGGACCAGCAGCCAGGCTTTCATCAAGAGGAAGCACCAGCTGGCGACGGACATCGCCAGCAGCACATAGGAGACGGCATGCGTGATCGCATCGCCGCTTTCGAGGTAGTGGGCAACGCCGGTGGGAATCGCCATCGGAGTTTCCTCGCGGGTCAGCGCAGGCCGAGCACGTCCTGCATGTCGAACAGGCCGGCGCCGCGCGCCGACAGGAAGCGGACCGCACGCAACGCGCCCTGCGCGTAGGACACGCGGCTCGACGACTTGTGCGTGATCTCGATGCGCTCGCCGATCCCGGCGAACAGCACGGTGTGGTCGCCGACGATGTCGCCGCCGCGCACCGCGGCAAAGCCGATCGACGACGGATCGCGCTCGCCCGTCACGCCATGGCGGCCATACACCGCGCAGTCGTCGAGCGAGCGGCCGAGCGCGCCGGCGACGGCCTCGCCCATCATCAGCGCGGTGCCCGACGGCGCGTCGACCTTGTGGCGGTGATGCGCTTCGATGATCTCGATGTCGTAGCCGTGCGAGAAATGCTGCGCCGCGAATTCGAGCAGCTTCAGCGTGACGTTCACGCCGACGCTCATGTTCGCCGCGAACACGATGCCGATCTTGCCCGCCGCGGCCTGCAACTCGGCCTTCTGCTCGGCGCTGAAGCCGGTCGTGCCGATCACGAGCTTCACGTCGTGGCGCAACGCGGCCTCGATGTGGGCCATCGTGCCTTCCGGACGCGTGAAATCGATCAGATAGTCGGCCTGCGCGAACACGGCGTCGAGGTCGTCGGTCAGCTTGACCCCGGTGTCCTTGCCGAGGAACGCACCGGCGTCCTGGCCGAGGAACGGCGAACCGGCGCGGTCGAGCGCGCCGACGAGCTGCGCGTCGGCATCGTTGAGAACGGCTTCGATCAGCATCCGGCCCATTCGGCCCGATGCGCCGGCAATCGCAATCTTCATGGCTTTCTTACACGACAGGTCTAAAGGCGGGCGGCGCATGCCGCCCCGTTTCCGCACGCCGGTCGCTTACTGCGCCGGTGCGGTGAGCGGCTGGTTCTGCAGGTTGTCCGAGCCTTGCGGGCCGACCGGCGGCGCCGCTTCGTTCGTCGCGTTCGGCTGCGGCGGACGATGGAACTGGAACTGCGGCTGGATCGCCGGCGCGGCGCCCGGCGGCTGGCCGCCCGGCACCGGCGCGCCGCCCGAGGCCTGCGCGGCCGGCGTGAACCGGCGCGAACCGGAACCCTGCCCCGACACCTGGTTGGTCGCGCGGTTCGCCGCGCGCGCCGCCTGGGCATTCGCATCCTGGTCGACCACCGCGCCCGGCGCCGGCTCGGTAGCCGGGCTCGCGGCAGCGGCAGCCTGCGCGGCGCTCGCGGCCGCAGCGGCTTCGGACGCCTTCTTCGCCGCGGCAGCGGCCTTCGCCTTCTTGCCGCCGCGGTCGCCGTCGATGTCGGCGAGCAGGTCGAGCTCGGACGGCAGGTTGTCGGCGCCGGTCCAGCTCGCGACGCGATCGCCCGCGAAGGTCACCACGAGGTCGCGCTGCTGGACGATCGACGTCGAGCCGCGCTTGAAGTAGAAGAGGTAATCCCAGCGATCCGCGTGGAACATGTCCGCGAGCAGCGGCGTGCCGAGCAGCGCGCGGACTTGCTCGCGCGTCATGCCGACCTGCAACTGGGCGGCCTTCTCCTGCGACACGAAGTTGCCCTGCACGACGGTGATCCGATACGGCGTGATGCTCTGCGCGATGCGCTGCGTCACGCTGTCGTACGACGAACAACCCGCCAGCGCGACGACGGCGGCGGCAGCGATGATGGCACTCCGCATGCGACTCCTCTGAAAGTGCGAAAGCGATTCTGGGATCATTTCCTTCACCGTGCTGGCCCGCGTGCAGGCCGCGCGTATATCTGGAACGGCGAAAAGCCGGTAACATTGAAGCCCTGCATTGTACTCTAGGGATGCCTAGCCATGACCAATCCGACGGATCTCAAGAATATCGGGCTAAAGGCCACCCTACCGCGCCTCAAGATTCTCGAGATCTTCCAGCAGAGCCCCGTGCGCCACCTGACGGCCGAAGACGTCTACCGCAACCTGCTCAACGAGCAGCTCGACATCGGGCTCGCCACCGTCTATCGCGTGCTCACGCAGTTCGAGCAGGCCGGCCTGCTGTCGCGCAGCAACTTCGAGTCCGGCAAGGCGGTGTTCGAGCTGAACGAAGGTTCGCACCACGACCACCTCGTGTGCCTCGATTGCGGCCGCGTCGAGGAATTCTTCGACGCCGAGATCGAGAGCCGCCAGCAGGCGATCGCGAAGGAGCGCGGCTTCCGGCTCCAGGAGCACTCGCTCGCGATGTACGGTTCGTGCACGACCGAGAACTGCCCGCACCGCAAGCACTGAATCGCGCCACCCGCACACAGCACGGCCCGGCCGGCATCTCGCCGCCCGGGCCGTGTGCTTTTTCGGCGCGCGTGCCGCGCGCCCGGCATGCTTACGAAAACCCTTCGGCGCACGCGCAGGCCGGCTCGAAATCGAGCGCCCACGCGCGTTCCAGCGGGATCTCGTCGCAGTTCGGCTGCGGGCCGCCACGATCGACGATCACGAAATCGCTGACCGCATCGAGCGCGAGCAGCGGATGGTGCCAGACGCCCTTCGCATAATTGACGCCCTGCCAGCCCTCGGCCAGGAACGCGCGCATCGCGTCGGGCCGGAATTCGCCGGCCGGCGCGACGACGATCGCGTAGCGCGACACCGCCGCGAGCGGGATGAATGCCTGGCTGCCGTGCGGGTGGCGCTCCATCAGCGTGACCGCGACCGGCAGCGCGCGCGGCTGCGCACGAAACACGCTGACGAGCGGCCGGCCGCCGTCCGCGCACACGTCGATCGTCGCGAGATCGTGAAAGCGCTCGGTCGTGCCGCCGTTGATCGGGAAATGCCGCGCGCCTTCGAGCGCGATCACGTCGCCGAACGGCGCGAACGCTTCGCGGGTCAGGCGCTCGACGCGCAGGATCGGGGTTCCGCTCATGCCGCTGCCCTCCTTCAAGCCGGCTCGCCCCACAGACGCAGGCGCGACACGCCACCGTCCGGGAAGATGTTGAACCGCACGTGCGTGACGGGGCCGAGTTTCGCGAGCTGATCGAACGTGTGCACGCGGTCCATCTGCAGCTTCTGCTCGCCGAGCAGTTCGGCCCAGAACATCGCCTGCGTGACGAGCGAATCGTCGGTGCCGCCCGTCACGTGCGCGGCCTGCAGCGAGCAGCGGTCGGGGAAATTGCCCTTGAAGAATGCCGTGTCGACCTCGACGCGCCGGATGATGCCCGGCCGCGCGAGCGCGACGATCGCCCAGTCGTTGCCCGGCTCGCGGCGCCGCCGCGTTTCCCAGCCGTCGCCCATGTTCGCGCCGCGCCCCGGCATCAGCATCTGCGAGGCCGGGCCGAAGTGCTGGTTGTTCGCGGCCACCAGATAGCCGCCGTTCTCGATCGCCGCGAGATCGACCAGTTCGCCGGCCGGCACGTGGCGCCAGTCGCGCTGCGGCTGGCCGTACACGCGCAGCCGCGCGAGCCCGCCGTCCGGATACAGGTTCACACGCAGGTGCGTGACCGGCCGCGCATCGTCGACGCTCACGTAGTGATGCGAATTGCCCTGCAGCGTCGTCGCGGGGACGATCGTGCGCCACTCGGCGTCGTCCGGCGGCGTGTCGCCGTCCACCGCGCACGCGTCGATCGACGCGGCCGGCGGGAAGTTGCCGGTGAAGTGGCTCGTATCGAGATCGACGCCATAAATCACGCCCGGCCGCGCGAGACGCACCACGCAGAAGTCGTGGCCGGTCGTACGCTTGCGGCGCGTTTCCCAGCCGTCCATCCACTTGCCGTGGTCGTCGTACTTGCCGGGAATGAACACGGCCGGCTCGGGATTGAGCATCCGCTCCTTCGGCGCGAAGAATTCGTCGCTGGCGAAGAGCGCCTGCGCGCCCAGGCGCGGGTCGGCGAGGTTCATGTAGCGCCGCGTGAAAGCCGGCGCGTTCGGATCGAGGATGGGGGCTGCCATGTCGTCTCCATTATTTTGAGAAGCGCCGGCGCATCAGCGCGCCGGTCGTATGAAGGTCGGTCGCGCGGTGCGGCCGGGGAAGCCGCGCCGCGCGAGAGTGTATTCAGAGCGCGTGGGCCTGATCACCTGCGACCGGTGCGGCGCCGCCCGGCGCATCGGCCACGTAGCGCAGCTCGCGGTTCAGCACGCGCGTCGCCCGAGCGCGGTCGATGTCGTTCTCCCACACCGCGACGACCACCGTCGCGACGCAGTTGCCGATCAGGTTGGTCAGCGCGCGGGCGATGCCGACGAACCAGTCGACCGGCAGGATCAGCACGAGGCCGAGCACCGGAATCGCGGGAATCGCCGACAGCGTCGCCGCGAGAATCACGATCGCCGAGCCGGGGATGCCGTGCGCGCCCTTCGACGTGACGAGCGACACGAGCAGCACGACGATCAGGTCGTGCGTGGACAGCGGCGTGTTGGTGGCCTGCGCGATGAACAGCACGGCGAGCGTCAGGTAGATCGAGAAGCCGTCGAGGTTGAACGAATAGCCGGTCGGGATCACGAGGCCGACCGTCGAATCCTTGATGCCCATGTACTCGAGCTTGCTCATCACCTGCGGCAGCACCGCATCCGACGACGCCGTGCCGAGCACGATCGACAGTTCCTCGCGCAGGTAGCGGATCAGCTTGAACACCGAGAAGCCCGCGAGCCGCATCACCACGCCGAGCACGACCGTGACGAACACGAAGCAGCTCAGGTAGAACACCGCGACGAGGTAGCCGAGCTGCTTGAGCGACGCAACGCCGTACTTGCCGGTCGTGAACGCGATCGCGCCAAGCACGCCGAGCGGCGCGAGCTTGATGATGAAGCCGATGATCTTGAAGAACACGTGCGACAGTTCCTCGATCAGCGAATTGACGCGCTGCGCCTTGTCGCCGAGCAGCGACAGCGCGGAGCCGAACAGCACCGCGAACACGAGGATCTGCAGGATGTCGCCCTTCGCGAACGCGTCGATCGCGGTGTCGGGGATGATCTTCATCAGGTAGCCGGCCGTGTCCTTCAGGCTTTCGGCGTTCTTCGCGTACGTCGACAGCGACGCCGCGTCGAGCGAGCGCAGGTCGATGTTCATCCCGACGCCCGGGCGCGTGACCCAGGCGAGGACGAGCCCGATGCCGAGCGCGAGCGTCGTCATCACCTCGAAGTAGACGACGGCCTTCAGGCCGACCCGGCCGACCTTCTTCAGGTCGCCCGCATTGGCCATCCCGCTGACCACGACGCAGAACACGATCGGGCCGATGACCATCTTGATCAGCTTCAGGAAGCCGTCGCCGAGCGGACGCAGCGACTCGGCGAAATGCGGGAAGAACGCGCCGAGCGCGACCCCTAGTATCAATGCGACGACTACCCGGCCAAACAGCGAATTGAGGAATTTCGACACGGCGCTCTCCCGATCCAACGGTTGCAGTTTCGTCTGTTCATACTGGTAAGACCAGTGATGTTATGGTCGATAGTAGGAAGCCGATATAGTGGCGTCAAGGACGAACAAAATAGGGATTTCCCGCCCCTCGGCGGGGTCGGAACGCACCGAAATCGGCTCGATCGTGGCTTACCCGTAGGCCGCTCATGCGCCGCCCGCGTGCGCATTACAATGCTGGTCAGACCGGCCATCGCTCATATCATGAAGAACGTTCCGCACACCGTGACCGACGCCGCCATCGCGACGATCCGCGACCGGATCGAGGCAGGCGTGTATCCGGTCGGCAGCCTGCTGCCGGCCCAGCGCCAGCTCTCCGAGGAGCTGGAGATCAGCCGCGCGTCGCTGCGCGAGGCGCTGTCGACGCTCGAGGCGCTCGGGATGCTGCGCATCCGCGCGGGCAAGGGCGTGTACGTCGAAAGCGCGCAGGCGTCGGCCGCGCATCCGTGGCAATTCGCCGAGCAGTCGTCGCCGCCCGACACCTACCAGATGCGCTATGCGCTCGAAGGCTTCGCCGCACGGATGGCCGCGCACGTGGTCAGCGACGAAGACATCGCGTGGTTCGAGGACAACCTCGCCGACCTGCACGTCGCGCTGACCGAAAGCGCGCTCGACGAGGCATCGCGACTCGACTTCGATTTCCACATGCGGATCATCCATCTGGCCGGCAACGCGGCGATCGAGTCGATCCTGCGCAGCAGCGCGGACATCATGAAGGAAAGCCAGCGCATGCCGTTCTACCGGCGCGAGCTGCTGCTGTCGACGTGGCACGAGCACCGCGCGATCGTCGACGCGCTGATCGCGCGCGATGCGGCCGCCGCCGGCACCGCGATCGAAACGCACATCGCGAACGCCGCGCAGCGCGCAGGCGTGTTCTTCCCGACGCCCGGCGCGTAATCCTCCGGCGCCGCGTCGGCACGCGGCCGGTCACGCAGTCATGCGGCGGGCCGGCAATCCGTTTCCGCCGCACGACGAAAAAGGCACGCGCCGCGCATCGCGGGCGTGCCCGTTTGCCCAGGGCGTCGCTGCCGTCGCGACGCTAACGCCGCACCGTCACGCGCCCTCGTTCGCGAAATCGATCAGCACCTTCATCGCACGCTGGCGATCGCCCGCCAGTTCGAACGCGAGGTTCGCGTCGCGCATCGGAAACACGCGCGTGACGGCCGGCCGCAGATCGACGCGCCCCGCGTTGATCAACTGCACCGCGAGCGCGAATTCCGTGTGGAAGCGGAACGAGCCGCAGATCGACAGCTCCTTCGCGACCACCACATTCTGCGGCAGGCTCACGTCGCCCCCGAGCCCGAGCTGCACGACGACACCGCGCGGCCGCATCACGTCGAGCCCGTCGCGCAGCGCGCGCGCATTGCCCGAACACTCGATCATCACGTCGAACGTGCCCTTGTCGGCGCTGTAGCGCTCGACCCAGCCGGCATCGGCCGCCGCATTGATCGTGCGATCCGCGCCGAGCGCGCTCGCCACCGCGAGCGGCGCTTCGACGACATCCGTCGCGACGATCTCCGCCGCGCCGTGCACGCGCGCCGCCGCGACCGCCAGCACGCCGATCGGCCCGCAACCCGACACGAGCACGCGCTTGCCGATCAGCGGGCCTGCCCGCGACACAGCGTGCAGCCCGACCGCGAACGGCTCGGCGAGCGCCGCGAGCGACAGCGGCACGTGATCGGCGACCTTCACGCACTGCACCGCGTCGCACACGAGCGCGTTGCGGAACGCGCCCTGCACGTGCGGCATCCGCATCGCGCTGCCGTAGAAGCGCATGTCGAGACACTGGTTCGGCAGCCCCTCCAGACAGTAGCGGCATGCGCCGCACGGCCGGCTCGGATTGACCGCGACGCGATCGCCGACCTGCACCGACGTCACGTCCGGCGCCACTTCCGCGACCGTGCCGGCGACCTCGTGGCCGAGCACCATCGGCTGCTGCAGCCGGATCGCGCCGAAGCCGCCATGCCGGAAGTAATGGAGGTCGGAGCCGCAGATGCCGCCCATCGCGACGTCCACGCGCACCTGGCCCGGCCCGATCTCGCCCGCGTCCTGCTCCTCGACCCGCAGGTCGTTCGGCCCGTGGATCACGACACACATGCAACGCATACGCACGACAGTCTCCTTGTCAGACCGCACTCGTCAGCCCGCCGTCGACGAACAGCGTCTGCCCGTTCACGAAATCGGATGCGGCCGACGCGAGGAAGATCGCCGCGCCGCACAGCTCGTCGACCTGCCCCCAGCGGCCGGCCGGCGTGCGCTTGCACAGCCAGTCCGAAAACGCGGCGTCATCGACCAGCGCGCAATTCAGTTCGGTTTCGAAATAGCCGGGCGCGAGGCCGTTCGCCTGGATGCCGTGGCGCGCCCAGTCGGCGCACATCCCTTTGGTCAGCATCCGCACCGCGCCCTTGGTCGCCGCATACGGCGCGATCGTCGGCCGCGCGAGCTCGCTCTGCACCGAGCAGATGTTGATGATCTTGCCGCGGCCGCGCGCGATCATGTGCCGCGCGACGGCCTGCGCGACGTTGAACACGCCGTCGAGGTTCACGCGCATCAGCGCATGCCAGTCGTCCGGGTCGAATGCGTCGAGCGGCGCGCGGCGCTGGATGCCCGCGTTGTTCACGAGGATGTCGATCGCGCCGACGCGCGCCTCGAAATCGTCGACCGCCGCGCGTACCTGCGCGTGCTCGGCCACGTCGAACACCGCATGGTCGGCCGCGAAGCCTTCGTCGCGAAACTGGTGCGCGAGCGTCGCGGCCTTCTCTTCATTGCGATCGTTGATGACGATTGCCGCGCCGGCTTCCGCGAGCCCGCGGGCGAGCGTCAGCCCGATCCCGCGGCCGGAGCCGGTAATCAGCGCGCGGCGGCCGTCGAGGCGGAACCGGTCAAGCGCGTGAGTCATGGATGTCTCCTCGTGCCAGTCGAGCCGGCTGCCCGTCGCGGCCGATCTCGCGTTGACGGTATCTTCGGCCGCCGGCCGGGTCCGCGCCAATGGTCTTTTTTGATCCGGTTATCATGAAAATTGATTACCGTTCTCCCGTACTCGCCACCGCCCATGGAACTCAAGCAATTGCGCGCGTTCGTCACGCTCGCGGAAGACCTGCATTTCGGGCGCGCCGCGCAGCGCCTGTGCATCGTGCAGCCCGCGCTGAGCATGCAGATCAAGGCGCTCGAGGCGGAACTCGGCGCGCGCCTGTTCGAGCGCGACCGGCACAAGGTCGAGCTGAGCGACACCGGGCGCGTATTCCTGCCCGAAGCGCGGGCGACGCTGCAGCAGGCCGCGCGCGCGGAACAGATGGCGCGGCTGTCGAGCCGCGGCGAAATCGGCACGCTGCGGATCGCGTTCGTGTCGTCGGTGTTGCCGGCGCTGCTGCCGGCCGTGCTGCGCACGATGCGCGAACGCTATCCGTTGATCGCGCTCGAACTGAAGGACATGCCGACGCCCGACCAGATCGGCGCGCTACGCGACCGGCGGATCGACTTCGGGATGATCCGGCTGCCGGCCGCGTATGCGGGCATCGACACGCGCGTGGTGCTCGAGGAAGGGTTCGTCGTCGCGCTGCCGCTCGACCATCCGCTGGCCGCGCGCGATGCGATCGCGCCGGCCGACCTGCGCGGCCACCCCGCGTTCGTGCTCGCACGCCGCTATGCGCCTGGCTTTCACGACGACATGCTACTCGCGCTGAGCCGTGCAGGCACGACGCTCGAGATCGCGCAGGAGTTCGGCGAATTCACGACGATGCTCGCGCTCGTCGCGGCGGGAATGGGGATCGGGCTGATCCCGGCGCAGGCGGCGAGCGCGCTGCCGCCGAACGTGCTCGCGCGGCCACTCGATCTGGCCGGTCACCGCAGCGGCATCGGCCTCGCGTGGACCGATCTCGACAGCCCGCTGAAGCGGGCGTTCGTCGACGCGATCGAGCAGGTGACGGCGAACGCCGGCCAATAAAAAACCCGGCCGGGAAGCCCCGGGCCGGGTTCGTTCGCCACGCCGGCCGCCTTGCAGCGGCCGAGCGACGTGCGCGATTACTTCGCGTTCGCGAATGCGATTGCCGTATCGAGCATGCGGTTCGAGAAACCCCACTCGTTGTCGTACCAGCTCGACACCTTCACGAGGCGGCCCGACACCTTCGTCAGCGTCGCGTCGAACGTCGACGAAGCCGGGTTGTGGTTGAAGTCGATCGATACCAGCGGTGCGTCGTTGTAGCCGAGGATGCCCTTCAGCGCGCCTTCCGATGCTTCCTTCATGATCGCGTTGACTTCCTCGACCGTCGTGTCGCGCTTCGCGATGAACGACAGGTCGACGATCGACACGTTGATCGTCGGGACGCGGATCGCGTAGCCGTCGAGCTTGCCGTTCAGTTCCGGCAGCACGAGGCCGACGGCCGATGCAGCACCCGTCTTCGTCGGGATCTGGCTGTGCGTCGCCGAACGCGCGCGGCGCAGGTCTTCGTGATAGACGTCCGTCAGCACCTGGTCGTTCGTGTACGCATGGATCGTCGTCATCAGGCCGGTTTCGAGGCCGATCTTGTCGTTCAGCGGCTTGACGAGCGGCGCGAGGCAGTTCGTCGTGCACGATGCGTTCGAGATGACCGTGTGCTCGGCCTTCAGCACGTCGTGGTTCACGCCGTAGACGACCGTCGCGTCGACGTCCTTGCCGCCCGGCGCCGAGATGATCACCTTCTTCGCGCCGCCCTTCAGGTGCGCGCTCGCCTTTTCCTTCGTCGTGAAGAAACCCGTGCATTCCATCACGACGTCGACGCCCAGCTCGCCCCACGGCAGTTCGGCCGGGTTGCGGTTTGCCAGCACGCGGATCTTGTCGCCGTTCACGACGAGGTAGTCGCCGTCGACCGACACTTCGCCCGGAAACTTGCCGTGCGCGGTGTCGTACTGGGTCAGGTGCGCGTTGGTCTTCGCATCGCCCAGGTCGTTGATCGCGACGATCTCGAGATCGTGCTTCTTGCCGTTTTCATAGAACGCGCGCAGCGTGTTGCGGCCGATACGGCCGTAGCCGTTGATTGCGACGCGAATCGTCATGGTTATCTCCTGATGGCTGAAAAAATTCGTTTCGTGCAGCTTCACGGGGCGACGCGCGCAACGGGTGGCGCGCGTCGCGTAGGCTTTTAGGCCAGCACGGCCTTGGCTGTCTCGACGACGTGCTCGACGGTGAAGCCGAAGTACTTGAACAGCACGCCGGCCGGCGCCGATTCGCCGAACGTGTCGATCCCGACGACGCCGCCGTCGAGGCCGACGTATTTGTGCCAGAACGACGTCACGCCTGCTTCGATCGCGACGCGGCGCACGCCGTGCGGCAGCACGCGTTCGCGGTATTCCGCGTCCTGGCGGTCGAACACGTTGGTCGACGGCATCGACACGACGCGCGCCGCGATGCCCTGCTGCGCGAGCGGTTCGACAGCCTTCATCGCGAGTTCGACTTCCGAGCCCGTCGCGATCAGGATGATCTTGCGCGCGACGATCTCTTCATCCCAGTCCTTCAGCACGTAGCCGCCCTTCTCGATGTTGGCGATCTGCGCATCGGTACGCGGGTTGAACGCAAGGTTCTGGCGGCTGAAGATCAGGCTCGACGGACGGTCGGCGGCGACCGCGTGGGTCCATGCGACGGCCGTCTCGACCGTATCGGCCGGACGCCAGACGTCGTGGTTCGGGATCAGGCGCAGGCTCGACACGTGCTCGATCGACTGGTGCGTCGGGCCGTCTTCGCCGAGGCCGATCGAATCGTGCGTGAACACGAAGATCGACGGCACCTTCATCAGCGCGGCCACGCGCAGCGCGTTGCGGCTGTAGTCGGAGAACGTCAGGAACGTGCCGCCGAACGGCTTGTGGCCGCCGTGCAGCGCGAGGCCGTTGATCGCGGCGCTCATGCCGAATTCGCGCACGCCGTAGTTGATGTGGTTGCCGAGCAGCACGCCCGCGCCTTCCGGATTCGCGCGCACCGCCTTCGACGCCTTCCAGTTGGTCAAGTTCGAGCCGGTCAGGTCGGCCGAGCCGCCGAGCAGCTCGGGCAGCGCGGCGGCGAGGCCTTCGATCGCCTGCTGCGACGCCTTGCGGGTCGCGACCGTCTCGGCGCGCTCGTTCGCGCCGGCGATGATCGCGGCAGCCTTCTCGGCCCAGTCGGCCGGCAGCTTGTTCGCCATCCGGCGCTCGAATTCGGCGGCTTCTGCCGGGAACTTCGCGCGATAGGCCGCGAACGTCGCGTCCCATTCGGACTCGGCGCGCTTGCCGGCTTCCTTCGCGTCCCATGCCGCATAGACTTCCTGCGGAATCACGAACGGCTCCCAGGTCCAGCCGAGCGCCGCGCGCGTCTTCGCGATTTCTTCCGCGCCGAGCGCAGCGCCATGCACGTCGTGGCCGCCGGCCTTCGTGGCCGCGCCCTTGCCGATCACCGTCTTGCAGCAGATCAGCGTCGGCTTGTCCGACAGCTTCGCCTTCGCGATGGCCGCGTCGACCGCGTCGACGTCGTGACCGTTCACGTTCGGGATCACGTTCCAGCCGTACGCCTCGAAGCGCTTCGGCGTGTCGTCGTGGAACCAGTTCACGACGTCGCCGTCGATCGAGATGCCGTTGTCGTCGTACAGCGCGATCAGCTTGTTCAGCTTCAGCGTGCCCGCGAGCGAGCAGGCTTCGTGCGAGATGCCTTCCATCAGGCAGCCGTCGCCGAGGAACACGTACGTGTGGTGATCGACGATCTTCGCGCCGTCACGGTTGAATTCGTCGGCCATCAGCGCTTCGCCGAGCGCCATGCCGACCGCGTTCGCGAGACCCTGGCCAAGCGGGCCGGTGGTCGTCTCGACGCCCGGCGTGATCCCGTATTCCGGGTGGCCCGGCGTCTTCGAGTGCAGCTGGCGGAAGTTCTTCAGCTCTTCGATCGGCAGGTCGTAGCCGGTCAGGTGCAGCAGCGAGTACAGCAGCATCGAGCCATGGCCGTTCGACAGCACGAAACGGTCGCGGTCGGCCCAGTGCGGGTTCGTCGGGTTGTGCTTCAGGTGGCGCGACCACAGTGCGACGCCGATTTCGGCCATGCCCATCGGCATGCCGGGGTGGCCGGAGTTCGCTTGCTGGACGGCGTCCATCGCGAGCGCACGGATCGCGTTGGCCATCAGGGTGGTGGAGGCGGGAGACGAAGTCGTCATGTCGAGTCCGGAGAACGAGTCGAGGAAACGGGGGCACGGCGGCATCCGGAAGCTCGAGCGTCAATCGTTCCCGGCGCGCGGTGCGGCGCCTGACGGACGCGAAGCGGACGGAGCCAACGGACGGGGCTGCAAAGCTCGTCATTTTAACAGATGGGCCGACATTTCCCTTGTCGGCGCGTAGTGTTCCGGCACGGTTTTCCGTCAAACCGCCCGCCGCCTATAATTCAGGCGTCGGAACTGCCTGCCCCAGCGGCCCGCCCGTGAGCACCACCCTTCTCTTTCACCCGACGCCCGACGCCACCTACGGCTTCCCGAATGCGCGGCGGCTCGCGCACGTCGCGTCCGCGCACCAGCAGATCGAAGTCTGGGAAACGCCGCAGCTCGGCCGGCTGTTCACGCTGGACGGCCGGCCGATGACGTCGGTCGGCGACGAGTTCGTCTATCACGAGTGCATGACGCACCCGGCCGCGCTCGCGCATCCGTCGCCGAGGAAGGCGCTCGTGCTCGGCGGCGGCGACGGCGGTGCCGCACGCCAGTTGCTCAAGCACGCGTGCATCGAGCGGATCGTGATCGCCGAACTCGACGACGAGGTGGTCGGGATGGCGCGCCGCTATCTCGACGACGTGCACCAGGGCGCGCTCGACGCCCCGCGCGTCGAGGTCGTGATCGGCGACGCCGCGCATTTCGTCGCGTCGACGGTCGAGCATTTCGATCTCGTCGTGTTCGACCTCACGCCGCCCGATTCGCCGGCGGCCGGCCTCTACACGCGCGAGTTCTACGCGCGGCTCAAGCGGATCCTCACGCGCTGCGGCGCGATCTCGATGCATCTCGGCTCGCCGGTGTTCCATGCGGCGCGCATCGCCGCGCTGCTCGACGACCTGCGCGCGAGCTTCGCGGTCGTCGATCTGCTGTCCGCGCACGTGCCGCTGTACGGCTCGCAGTGGCTGATGGCGATCGCGAGCGACACGCTCGATGCGGCCGCGCTGTTCGCGCACGACGTCGACGAACGGCTCGCGGCCCGCCGCGTCGACGGCTTGCGCTATTACGATGCGCGGCTGCATGCGTCCCTCTTTACCCTGCCGCGCGCGCTGCGCGATACACTGGGCGTTCGCCGCTGAACATCCGGACGGCCGCACCGTCCCGCTGTTCCAGCATGAGACCGGCGCAGGCGCGCAAGCGCCGACACCGTGCAACAGGAGATTTTCATGACCGATCCACGTCCGGCCAACGTGCCTTGGTTGACGCCCTACCTGGCCGTACGCAACGCGCGCGCGGCCATCGAGTTCTTCAAGGCCGCATTCGGCTTCACCGTACGCGACGTGCACGACGAGGACGGCGCGATCATGCACGTCGAGATGGCCTATCGCGGCCAGCTGATCGTGATGTTCGCGCCCGAAGGCGCGTTCGGTTCGCCCGCGCTCACGCCGAAGCGCGCGAACGCCACCGCGCCGCAATCGTTCTATCTGTACGTCGACGACGTCGACGCCACCTGGCAGCGCGCGCTCGACGCGGGCGCGAAATCGCTGAGCGCGCCGCAGGATCAGTTCTGGGGCGACCGGTTCGCGCAGATCGAGGATCTCGACGGCTACCGCTGGGCGCTCGGGTGCCGTCTCGACGCATGACCGAAACCGCCACACGCATGAACGAAGCCACCACCACCGCGGCCGTGCCGCGCTTTTTCGTCGACGCCGCGCTGCGCGCCGACGCCACGCTCGCGTTGCCGGCCGACGTCGCGCGCCACGTGCAGGTGCTGCGCCTGCAGCCCGGCGACGTGCTCGCGTTGTTCGACGGCACGGGCGGCCAGTACCGCGCACGGCTCGTCGAAGTCGACAAGCGCAGCGCGCTCGCGCAGGTCGATACGTTCGAGCCCGTCGAGGCCGAGCCGCCCTATCGCGTGACGCTCGCGCAGGGGATCGCCGGCGGCGACAAGATGGACTGGGTGATCGAGAAGGCCGTCGAGCTCGGCGTCGCGGCGGTCGTGCCGCTGTCGACCGCGCGCGGGGTCGTGAAGCTGTCCGGCGAACGGGCGGACAAGCGCGTCGCGCACTGGCGCGGCGTCGTGCGCGCGTCGTGCGAGCAATGCGGACGCAACCGCGTGCCCGACGTCGCGCCGGTCGCCGGCTTCCACGCGTGGCTCGATGCGCTGCCGGCCGCGCCGGCCGACGGCGAGCTGCGGCTGCTGCTGTCGCCGCGCGCGAGCATCCCGTTCGCATCGCTGCCCGACGCGCCGCCCGCGGCGGCCGTCACGCTGCTGATCGGACCCGAAGGCGGGCTGTCGCCCGACGAGGAAAATGCGGCCCGCGCACGCGGGTTCACCGCGCTGTCGCTCGGGCCGCGCGTGCTGCGTACCGAGACGGCTGGCGCGGCCGTGCTCGCGGCGTTGGCCGCGCGCTGGGGTGGGTGGTAAAGCGCGTCAGCGCGCCGCGCCATGCAGCCGAGCGAGAATCGCACACGCAAAAAAGCCCGCTCGAAGCGGGCTTGTTACCGAATCGGCCGCGCGGGCCGACCGTGCGCTTACGCGAACGAGTAGAACACGCGGAACGCGACCTTGCGCTCGGCCCAGAATTCGGCCGCCTCGCGGAACACGTCGAGCAGCGTTTCGCGCCCTTCCTTGTCGAATTTCTGCGCGATCGGCAGCCCTTCGAGGACGATCACGAAGCCGGGCTGCGCGCCGGCCTTCGCGACGAGGTCGGTGAGGCAGTCATACAGCGCGTCGTAGTTCTTCCCGAAATGCTTCGGAAACAGGAACGAGGTCGCGATCGTTTCCATGACTTCCTGCTTCGACTGCGCGGCGCCGCAATACGCATACAGGAAATGCTGGCCGAGCCGACCGGCTTCGTCGGCGAGATCCTGCACGCGGAACGCGCGGATCGACTGCACGAGATTGGGTCGCACGGTCGTGAAAAGGCTCATAGGCTCCTCGTTCGATGAAAGCCCGGGCTCGGCTTCCTGTTGCTCCGGCGTGCCGCCGGCCTGCGCCGCCGCGTGCAGCTGAATCACACGCTGAAACAGATTGCCGTCGCCGGCCGCGAACAGTTCCGCCGCCGCCGTATCGTGCGCGTAGATGGAGTCGCTCATGCCATTCGTCCCGAAGTCATTCAACAATACGTTTAAAACTGTTGTAGTGGTCGCCCGTGTAATAACAGTTGTCGATCCGGCGCAACGGCCCGCCACAGACGATCCGGCGCGCGCCGCGATTGCGCGCACGCGGCGTCGGCACCGTGTACTCATGGTAATAGCCGCGCTTCGCCTTCGGCAGGATTCGCTCGCGATTGCCGAACACGACGCCGTCTTTCTCGTACGGATAGGGACCGCCGGCGCCGATCAGGCCCAGCGTGGTCACGGCCTCGCGCGGAAGACGGGCGGTCGGGATCGTATCGACCCCGCTCGCGGCCACGTCGGCCGGAACGGCCTCCCGTGCGTAAGCGGCGGAAACCAGACTGCCCGTCGGCGTGCCGACGATACCCATCGCGAACATCGCGAAGACGGACGCGAGCGCGCCGTTGCGGAGCCACTTGCGTGCCATGAACCAGGGTTCCCGCTGTTAAATCAAGTAGTTGACGACCAACAAAGGCGTTAGCGTAGCGTTATTGGCCGCGCGAATCAATGTCCGTTTGGGAATCGAAAGCCTCGCGGCACTCGAGATTCCGTATTTCTTACCGAAATTGCACTACATTTATCTTACATGAGATAAAATGCGAGCGGCATCGCTCGTCCGGCAGGTCTCTGCCTCCTTGCCGCACTCATTACCCGGAGTGGAGCGATGCTGCTGTTGCTTATGGGAAGCGCGGTTGCGCCCTGCCCGCGGCGTGCCCCTTGCGGGCACGCCTCTTTTTGCCTTTGTTTACAATTTCACCCGACCCGCGACGCCGGTTCGACCGGCGCCGCGTGGTCGTTCCGGCTCAGCGCGCGGCGTTGACGTCAGCGACCAGCAGCGCCGCCATGTTGACGATGCGACGAACGGTCGCCGATTCGGTCAGCACGTGCACCGGCTCCGCGGCGCCCAGCAGGATCGGCCCGATCGCGATGTTGTTGCCCGCAGCCGTCTTCAGCAGGTTGTACGCGATGTTCGCGGCGTCGATGTTCGGCAGGATCAGCAGGTTCGCGTCGCCTTCGAGCGTCGATTCCGGCAGGATTTCCTTGCGCAGCGCCGCATCGAGCGCGACGTCGCCGTGCATCTCACCGTCGACCTTCAGCTCCGGCGCGGTTTCCTGCAGGATCGCGAGCGTATCGCGCATCTTCTTCGCCGAAGGGGCGTTGCTCGTGCCGAAATTCGAATGCGACAGCAACGCGACCTTCGGCTCGATGCCGAAGCGGCGCACTTCTTCCGCGGCCATGATCGTGATTTCGGCCAGCTCTTCCGGGGTCGGATCGACGTTCACGTGCGTATCCACCAGGAAAATCTGGCGGCCGGGCAGCACGAGGCCGTTCATCGCCGCGTATACGCTGCAGCCCGGGCGCTTGCCGATCACCTGGTCGATGAAGTGCAGGTGGCGGTGCGTGGTGCTGATCGTGCCGCAGATCATCCCGTCCGCTTCGCCCTTCTTCACCAGCATCGAGCCGATCAGCGTCGTGCGGCGGCGCATCTCGACGCGCGCGAGCTGCTCGCTGATGCCCTTGCGCGCCATCAGCTTGTGATACGTCTGCCAGAAGTCGCGGTAGCGCTCGTCGTGCTCGGTGTTGACGACCGTGAAGTCGACGCCCGGATTCAGGCGCAGGCCGTAGCGCTGGATACGGTGCTCGATCACTGACGGACGGCCGATCAGGATCGGCTTCGCGAGTTTTTCGTCGACGATGATCTGAACGGCGCGCAACACGCGCTCTTCTTCGCCTTCCGCGAACACGACGCGCTTCTTCTCTTCCGGCGCGGCGCGCGCGATCTGGAAGATCGGCTTCATCGTCGTGCCGCTGTGATACACGAACTGCTGCAGATGCTGCTTGTACGCGTCCATGTCCTCGATCGGGCGCGTCGCGACGCCGCCGTCCATCGCGGCCTGCGCGACGGCCGGCGCGATCTTCACGATCAGGCGCGGGTCGAACGGCTTCGGAATCAGGTATTCGGGCCCGAACGACAGATCCTGGATACCGTACGCGGTCGCGACGATGTCGCTCTGCTCGTGCTGCGCGAGTTCGGCGATCGCATTGACGGCCGCGATCTCCATTTCACGCGTGATCGTCGTCGCGCCGACGTCGAGTGCGCCGCGGAAGATGAACGGGAAGCACAGGACGTTGTTGACCTGGTTCGGGTAGTCGGTGCGGCCGGTCGCGAGAATCGCGTCGGGGCGCACTTCGAGCGCCGCTTCCGGCAGGATTTCCGGCGTCGGGTTCGCGAGCGCGAGGATCAGCGGGCGCTCGGCCATGCCCTTCACCATCTCCTGCTTCAGCACGCCCGCGGCCGACAGGCCGAGGAAGATGTCCGCGCCGTCGATCACTTCGGCCAGCGTGCGGGCGTCGGTTTCGCGCGCGAAACGCTCCTTGTCCGGATCCATCAGCTCGGTGCGGCCCTTGTAGACCACGCCGGCCAGGTCGGTCACCGTGATGTTCTCGAGCGGCAGGCCGATGTCGACCAGCAAGTCGAGACACGCGAGCGCGGCCGCGCCGGCGCCGGACGCGACGAGCTTGACCTTCTTGATGTCCTTGTTGACGACCTTCAGCCCGTTCGTGACGGCCGCGGCCACGACGATCGCGGTGCCGTGCTGGTCGTCGTGGAACACCGGGATCTTCATCCGCTTGCGCGCTTCGCGCTCGACGATGAAGCAGTCCGGCGCCTTGATGTCTTCGAGGTTGATCCCGCCGAAGGTCGGCTCCAGCGCGGCGATCACGTCGACGAGCTTGTGCGGGTCCGACTCGTTCAGCTCGATGTCGAACACGTCGATGCCCGCGAACTTCTTGAACAGCACGGCCTTGCCTTCCATCACCGGCTTCGACGCGAGCGGGCCGATGTTGCCGAGACCGAGCACCGCCGTGCCGTTCGTCACGACGCCGACCAGGTTGCTGCGCGCGGTGAAGCGCGCGGCGTTCAGCGGATTCTCGACGATCTCCTCGCACGCGTACGCCACACCCGGCGAATACGCGAGCGCGAGGTCGCGCTGGTTGATCATCTGCTTGGTCGGGGCGATCGCGATTTTGCCGGGGGTCGGAAATTCGTGATAGTCGAGCGCGGCTTCGCGCAGCTTGGCTTTGGAGGAGGCTTGGGTGGACATGTGTCTCGTGACGGGCGGATTAGAATAACTGTTCGACGGCATTGTAGCGCCAATCATCGGCCGCCAGACCGGCGATTCGGGTGCGACAGTCGCGACAAAAATGAACTGGATGGTACAGGCGCGCCGCCGCCCGCCTCGTACAATGCCGTTCCTTCAACCGTTTCGGATCGCCCGCCGTGCCAGCCGCCCTCTCCGAGTTCTCGCTGATCGAACGCTTCTTCACGCGCCGCGCCGCGCAGGGCGCCCGCGCGTCGACGCTCGGCATCGGCGACGATTGCGCGCTGATCGCGCCCCGATCCGGGAAATTGCTGGCCATTTCGACGGACATGCTGGTGGAAGGCCGCCACTTCTTCCCCGATGTCGCGCCGGACGCGCTCGGCCACAAGACGCTCGCGGTCAATCTGTCGGACCTCGCGGCGATGGGCGCCGAGCCGCGCGCGTTCACGCTGGCATGCGCGCTGCCGCGCGCCGACGCGGCGTGGCTCGAGGCGTTCAGCGACGGCCTGTTCGCGCTGGCCGAGCGATACGGCTGCGAACTGATCGGCGGCGACACGACGAGCGGGCCGCTGAACCTGTGCGTGACCGTATTCGGCGAAGTCGCGCCCGACGCGGCGCTGCGGCGCGATGCCGCGCGCGACGGCGACGACGTCTGGGTGTCCGGCACGCTCGGCGACGCGCGCGCGGGGCTCGGCGTCGCCCGCGACGAATGGACGGCCGGCGCGGATGAAGCCGCCGCATTCCGGCGCGCGCTCGAGCGTCCGGAGCCGCGCGTCGCGCTCGGCCTAGCGCTCGCGGGCGTCGCGCACGCGGCGCTCGATCTCTCCGACGGCCTCGCCGGCGACCTCCAGCACATCCTGACGCGCTCGAACGTGCGCGCCGAGATCGACGCCGACGCGGTGCCGCGCTCGGCCGCGCTCGCGACGCTGCCGCCCGACGTGCAGCGCCGCTGCACGCTGGCCGGCGGCGACGACTACGAACTGTGCTTCACGGCGCCGGTCGCGGCCCGCGCGGCGGTCGAAGCGGCGGGCGCCACGGCCGGCGTGCCGGTCACGCGAATCGGTACAATACGCGCGTTGTCCGCGCCGTCGGCGCAACCCGCCATCGCGTGGCGCGACGCCGCCGGCGCGCCCCTCGCTCTCACGTTGCACGGTTTCGACCACTTCCATGCAGACTGATCCGACGCCCGCGCACGCCGCGGCCGAGCCCGGCGCCGCGCCGTCCGCGCCGACCCGCACGACGGCCCGCTTCATGCTGTCGCACCCGGCGCATATCGTGTCGCTCGGCTTCGGCAGCGGGCTCGCGCCGATCATGCCCGGCACGTTCGGCTCGCTGTTCGGCTGGCTCACGTTCGTCGTGCTCAACCGCTACCTGACGGTGCCCGAATGGTGGGCGCTGATCGCCGTCGGCTTCGTGGCCGGCACCTGGGTCACCGGTTTCACCGCGAAGAAGGCCGGCGTGTCCGATCCGGGCGCCGTCGTCTGGGACGAGATCGTCGCGATCTGGCTCGTGATGCTGTTCGTCACGCCTGCGACCTTCGTCGGCCAGCTGTGGGCGTTCGTCGCGTTCCGCTTCTTCGACATGCTCAAGCCGCCGCCGATCCGCTACTTCGACCGCCGCCTGAAAGGCGGGCTCGGCATCATGGTCGACGACCTCGTCGCCGCGTTCATGACGCTGCTGGTGATCGCGCTGTGGCGCTCCGTCGCCGGCTGACCGATTTCCCGACTCCCGTTTCCCGACGCGCATGCCAACCGATTCCGTCGTCCACCAGCTTGCGATCCGCGCAGGCAACAAGCTGCGTGACGAGCACCTGACGCTCGCCACCGCCGAGTCCTGCACCGGCGGGATGATCGCCGCGGCGATCACCGACATTTCCGGCAGCAGCCAGTGGTTCGAGCGCGGCTTCGTCACGTATTCGAACCAGGCCAAGATCGAGATGATCGGCGTGCCGGCCGACCTGATCGACAAGCACGGCGCGGTCAGCGAGCCCGTCGCGCGCGCGATGGCCGAAGGCGCGCTGCGCAACAGCCGCGCGCAGGTCGCGCTGTCCGTCACCGGCATCGCGGGCCCGGGCGGCGGCAGCGAGAAGAAACCGGTCGGCACCGTGTCGTTCGGCTGGAGCAACCGGCTGCATACCGACGTCGAAACGCTCGTGTTCAAGGGCGACCGCGAACAGATCCGCACGCAGGCGGCCGCGCATGCGCTGCGCGGGCTGCTGAAGCTGCTCGACGAACGCGAACGTTGATCGGGCGCGCGTGCCGCGCCCGCCCTGCTCGCTTACTGGATCGCGTCGGGCTTCACGACGATCCAGTTCTTGTCCGCCGTCACCGGCAGCCCGAGCGCCTTCTGCTTCGCGGCCGATTCGTCCGACCACGCGCGGATCTGCGTCATCTGCTTGTCCTTCTTGTTGACCCACACGCGCACGCCGCCGCGCGCGACGTCGGTCGCGTTCAGCAGCATGTAGCCGTCGGACGTCGGCGTGTCGCCCGCGACGAGCACCGGCTTCTTCCACTGATCGATCCAGCCGGCGATCGAACCGAGCTTGCCTTCGTACCACGTCATCGGGTTCATCAGGAACGGCGTGATCACGAGATTGCGGTTCGCAGCCTCGTCGTACTTGCCGGCCTTGATCTGCAGCCGCGACGTCGTCAGCGCGCCGGTCGCCGGGTTGCGCAGCAGCGTCGTCACGCCGATCACGTTCTGCGGCTTCACGTTGTAGCCGTACTTCGGGTCGGCCAGCACGAGCCGCGCGAGCTCCTCGTGCGCGGCCGTCATCACGTAGACGTCGATCCCGTTCTCGCGCAGCGCGTTGTACAGCTCCTGCATCCCGCGGAAGAAGCGCGGCGGATTCACCGTGCCGTCGACCACCTTGTCGCCCTGCCAGTAGCGGATCGGAATCGGCTTGCCGTCGGCGAGCATCGCGTCGATGTGGCGCTTCAGGTCGGCGAGCGACTGCCCGGCAAACGCCTGCGCGATCCACGGATAGCAGACCAGGTCGTCGATCTCGCAGAGCCGGTAGTAGTAGCTCGTCAGCGATTCCTGGTAGTCGGCGGAATCCTTGAACGGGATCAGCTTCAGCGACGGATCGAGCGAATCGCGCGTCAGCACCCCATGGTTCTCGAGATACGGCAGCAGCGCTTCCTCGAGGTCATAGCGGTAGGTCGTGTTGTCGGCGTCGAACACCGCGTAGTCGCCGCGGTTCGCGTGCGCGGCGATCATCGCGTTCAGCGCCTTCGCGCTGTCGGCGGGCCAGTGCGACAGATCCGCCGCATGGGCGAACGTCATGCACAGCGACGCGGCGAACGCGCTCAGAAGACGGCGGGACAGCTTGGGCATGGCGTCGCTCCTTTTCTTGACATTTTTGTGACGAATCGGTGACAACCGGCAGCATCGCGCGACTAAATTGCGCATATGCGATACGGAAGCGACGGGAAATTGTTCGCGTGCGCCAGGACGGCGAACACGCGATGAACGCGCGCGGCCCGCGGACGCGGGCGCGGCGGTCGAAGGCCGCCCGGGGCGGGCGGCCGGTATTTCAGCGATGCGCGTTGATCGTGTCGCGCGTCTTCTGCGCGGCGAGCGCCGCGGCTTCGGCGAAATCCTCGCCCTTGCTCGCGTACAGGATCGCGCGCGACGAGTTGATCATCATCCCGGTGCCGTCGGCCGTGCGGCCCGCGTTGACGGTCGCCTGCACGTCGCCGCCCTGCGCGCCGATGCCGGGGATCAACAGCGGCATGTCGCCGACGATCCCGCGCACGATCTCGATTTCCTTCGGGAACGTCGCGCCGACCACGAGGCCGAGCTGGCCGTTCCGCGCGTTCCACTTGTTCGCCGCGAGATCGGCCACGACCTGGTACAGCGGCCGCCCGTTCGTATCGAGGAACTGCAGGTCCGAGCCGCCCGGGTTCGACGTGCGGCACAGCACGATCACACCCTTGCCTTCATGCTCGAAGTACGGCTCGACCGAGTCGTAGCCCATGTACGGGTTCACCGTGACGGCGTCCGCGCGATAGCGCTCGAACGCTTCTCGCGCGTACTGCTCGGCCGTGCTGCCGATGTCGCCGCGCTTCGCGTCGAGGATCACGGGCAGGCCCGGATGCTGGAGATGGATATGCGCGATCAGCCGCTCGAGCTGGTCTTCCGCGCGATGCGCGGCGAAGTATGCGATCTGCGGCTTGAACGCGCTCGCGTACTGCGCGGTCGCGTCGACGATCTGCCGGCAGAATTCGAAGATCGCGTCGGGCTGGCCGTCGAACTGCACGGGAAAGCGCGACGGCTCGGGATCGAGGCCGACGCACAGCAGCGAATTCGTGCGCTGCCACGCGGCGCGCAGCGATTCAATGAAAGTAAGCGGGGAAGACATGGCGGATACTCGCGGCAAACCGTTGGTAGACCGCGTATTTTACCCGCGTCGCCGGTGTCCCTCGCGTGTCGCGGCATTGCTGCGCGCATCGGTGCGTCCGACGGTGAACACGAAACGCCGCGTGAGCCGCTCGCCGGGCGCGAGCAGCGTCATCCCGTGCGCGGTCGCGCCGCCCGGCAGGTTCACCGCATTGATCGGATGATCGACCGGCTCGAAGCAGAAGAAATCCGCGCCCGGCGGCGTATAGAGCACGTACGCGTCGGCGTCGGCCGCGACGGTCAGCGACAGCCGGCGGCGCGGCCAGCTCACCGTCGCGTGGCCGCCCCAGCCGGTGAACGCGTGATTGACGAGCGTGGCCGGCAGCGGATACGCGACGCCGAACTGCCAGGCCGGCGGCACGCTGACGTGCCGCACCGGCAGGAAATCGGCGCCCGACAACCACAGCCCGCCCGCCGCCGCGGCGAGTTCGGTCGCCGCATCGCGCACGAGGAACGGATGCACGCCGAGCCCGAACGGCAGCCGCGCGCGGCCCGCGTTCTCGATCGTCAACGCGATCGACAGCGTCGCGTCGTCGAGTTCGAACGACTGGATCGCCCGGAACGCGTACGGCGCGCCGGCGGCGCGGTCGAGCGACAGTTGCAGCGACGTGTCGGTCGCATCGTCCACCTGCCACGGCGCGAGCCAGCCGTCGCCATGGATCGGCAGCGGCTCGTCGCGGCGGTTGCGCGGCACCGCCACCTTGCGCCCGTCGCATTCGAAGCGCCCGTCGCCGATCCGGTTCGAGTACGGCAGCAGCGGATAGCACGCGAGCTCGTTCGGGTCCGTCGCCGTCTCCGGGTGCTCGCACCGGCGGAACACCGGCATCAGCACGCCGTTGTCGCCGCGCCAGTCGAAGCGCGCGATACCGCCGCCGAGATGCGGCAGCACGTCGAGCCGCAGCGATGCGTTCGACAGCGTGACGACCGCCGCATGCGCGGCGCCGACGCCCTGCGCGAACACGGCCGTCTGCGGGCCGGGGCTGACCGGCTGGGCGGCGGCCGCCAGGCGCGCGCGGCGCGACTGGCTGGTGGACGACGATGCGCGCGAGGACGTGGCGGTCATGGTGAGCTCCTTTCCTTCGTCGAAGAAACGATGCAGGTCGTGCGAGCGGTCAGGCCCAGCCGCCGTCGACGATCACGTCCTGCGCGGTGATCATCCGGCTGTCGTCGGCCGCGAGAAACAGCGCCATCCGTGCGAGATCGGCCGGCAGCAGCTCGGCGTCGATGCACTGGCCGGCCTTGATCGCGGCGCGGCCCGCGTCGTCGAGCCACAGCCGGCGCTGCTTGTCGGTCATCACCCAGCCGGGCACCAGCGAATTCACGCGGATGCCGAACGGGCCGAGATCGCGCGCGAGGCCGCGCGTCAGGCCCTGCACGGCCGCCTTCGCCATCACGTAGACGGGATAGCCGCCGTTCTTCAGCATCCAGCTGATCGAGCCGAGATTGATGATCGCGCCGCCGCCCTGCCGCTTCATGTCGTCGATCACCGCCTGCGCGGCGAAGAACTGGTGACGCAGGTTCACCGCGATGCCCGCGTCGAACGACGCGGGCGTCACGTCGCCGATCGCATGGCGTGCGTCGTTCGCCGCGTTGTTCACGAGCACCGCGATCGCGCCGATGCGCGCGCGGATCGCGTCGATCGCGCCGCGCAGCGCATCGACGTCGGTCAGGTCGCACGACAGGAACAGCGGCGCATGCCGCACGTGCGCGAGGCGTTCGGCCAGCGCGGCGCCGGCCGCCGCGTCGAGGTCGACGAACGCGACGCGCGCGCCCTGTTCGGCGAAGTGCTCGACGAACGACGCGCCGATGCCGGTCGCGCCGCCCGTGATCAGCACCGCGCGATCCTCGAGGCTCGGGTAGCGCGCGAAGCGCGCGTCGCTCGCCGCCGTGTTCGCGCCGTGCACTGATGTATCGATGGTCATGCGGATCGTCTCCGTGGAAACAGGTCGGTCAGTCGCGTACGCCGCGGTTCTTCAGCTGGTCGAGCAGCACGGCCGCGAGCAGGATCGCGCCGCGCACCAGGTACTGGTAGAACGCGTCGATGTTCAGCAGGTTCATCACGTTCTCGACGGTGCCCATGATCAGCACGCCGATCACGACGCCCGAGATCGTCGCGCGGCCGCCCATCAGCGACACGCCGCCGAGCACGCACGCGGAGATCACGTTCAGCTCGAAGCCCTGCGCGGCGTTCGGCTGGCCCGACGTGATGCGCGACGCGAGAATCACGCCCGCGAGCGCTGTCACCGCGCCCTGGATCAGGAAGATGTACACGCGCGTGCGTTCGACGTTGATCCCCGCGAGCCGCGACGCTTCCGGGTTGCCGCCGATCGCGAGCGTGTTGCGGCCATAGACGGTCTGGTTCAGCAGCACGCCGAAGCCGATGAAGCACAGCAGCGTGACCCAGATCGGCAGCGACACGCCGAACATCGACAGCCCGCCGAGCGCGATGAACGTATCCGACGACACGCCGACCGCCTGCCCCTTCGACACGATGAAGCCGAGCCCGCGCACGATCTCCATCGTCGCGAGCGTCGTGATCAGCGCGTTGATCCGCAGATACGCGATCACCGCGCCGTTCACGAAGCCGATCGCGGCGCCGGCCGCGACCGCGGCGACGATCGCGACGAACGTGTTGTCGGTCGCGTTCAGCACCATCGCGCACAGCACGCCCGAGAACGCGACGGTCGAGCCGATCGACAGGTCGAAGTCGCGCGACGCGAGACAGAACATCATCGTGCACGCGACCATGCCGATCTGCGAGATCGACAGCGCGAGGCCGAGCATGTTGTCGATCGAGAAGAAGTGATCGACGGTCAGCGACATCGTGATGAACATCACCGCGAAGATCGCGATCAGGCTGTATTCGGTCAGATGCTGCCACCACTTCTGGCGGTCGCTCTGCTGCGGTACCAGCGCGTCGGCCGACTTCACTGCGGCGCTGGCAAGGTTTTCGTTGGCTTGCATGGTGTGTCTCCTGCTCCTGCATCGCGCGGCCCGCGCCGCGCGTGTTCGATTCGAATGTCCCGGGCTTGTCCGGACGTAGCCGGCCGCGTCAGGCCGCCTCGACCGCGCTCGTCTGCGGCAGCGCGAGGTTCAGCACCGCGTGCTCGTTCGCGTCGGCGCGCGGCAGCTCGCCGGCGATCCGGCCTTCGCGCATCACGACGATGCGGTCGGACACGCCGAGCACTTCCGGCAGTTCCGACGACACCATCACGATCGCGCAGCCGCGCTCCGCGAGCCGGTAGATCACGTCGTAGATCTCGTGCTTCGCGCCGACGTCGATCCCGCGCGTCGGCTCGTCGAGGATCACGACCTTCAGGTCGGGCTCCGCGAGCCAGCGCGACAGGATCGCCTTCTGCTGGTTGCCGCCCGACAGGAAGCGGATCTTCTGCCGCCGGTTCGGCGTCTTGATCTTCAGCCGCTGGATGAAGCGGTCGGCCGTTTCGCTCTCGGTCTTGCCGTTGATGAACAGCCCCGCGCGCAGCGAATGGCGGCGGCAACTGATGTTGATGTTCTCGGCGACCGACGCGATCGCGATGATCCCTTCTTCCTTGCGGTCCTCGGGGCACAGCACGATGCCGTGGCGGATCGCGTCGCCGGTGCGCTTCACGTCGATGCGCTTGCCGTCGAGCGTCAGCACGCCCGCGCGCCGGCGGTCCGCGCCGTACACGAGCCGCATCAGTTCGCTGCGGCCCGCGCCGACGAGCCCGAAGAAGCCGACGATCTCGCCCGCGCGCACCGAGAAGCTCGCCGGTTCGCGCAGTGCCGGGCCATCGACGCCTTCGGCGGAGAACCGCACGTCGCCGAGCGCGCGCGGCGCGTAATGGTAGATGTCCGCGATCTCGCGCCCAACCATCTCGGCGACCAGCCGCTCGCGCGGCACGTCGGCCAGCGCTTCGTGCGACGCGATCTTGCGCCCGTCGCGAAAGATCGTGCATGCATCGCACAGCCGGTAGATCTCGTCCATCCGGTGCGAGATGTAGATCAGCGCACGGCCCTGCGCGCGCAGGTCGTCGACCAGTTTGAACAGCACTTCCGTCTCGCGATGCGACAGCGAGCTCGTCGGTTCGTCGAGCGCGATCACGCGCGCATTGCGCATCAGCGCCTTGCAGATCTCGACCATCTGCCGCTGCGCGATCGACAGCCGCCCGAGCCGCGCGTCGGGATCGAGATCCACGCCCATCTCGGCGAGCCGCTCGCGCACGTAACGCTTCGCCTCGCGCTTCCTGACCCAGCCGAACGCGTTCGGCAGGCGGCCGAGCAACAGGTTCTCCGCGACCGTCAGGTCGGGCACATACTGCAATTCCTGGTGAATCACCGCGATGCCGGCCGCGATCGACGCGGCCGCATTCGCGAACTGCACGGGCTGGCCGTCGACCAGCACGCTGCCCGCATCGGGCTGATATTCGCCGCCGAGAATCTTCAACAGCGTCGACTTGCCCGCGCCGTTCTCGCCCATCAGGCCATGCACCTCGCCCGCATGCACGTCGAACGAAATGCCGTCGAGTGCGCGCACGCCGGGAAATACCTTGCCGATATTGTCAAAACGCAGTGCCGCTGACACGTCGTCTCCCCACTTCCAGATCCATCGACCGCCGGCCGCCGCGTCGCCGCGGCAGCCGGCGGGCCGCTTACTTCGACGCGAGCCCCATCTCCTCGCGCACCTTCGACACGTTGTCGCGCGTCGCGAGCATGCCCGTCGTCAGCGTCAACGGCGGCGGCGCCTTGCCCTGCGTGATCCAGGTGTACATCAGGTCCGAGGTTTCCTCGCCGTGGCGCTTCGGGCTGATGATCACGGTGCCGTAGAAGCCCGTCGGCTGCGGCTTCTTGAACTCGTTCAACGCCGAATCGGAACCGCCGATGCCGATGCCGATCATGTTGTCGGCCTTGAAGCCGCGCCCTTCGGCCGCGCGCACCGCGCCGAGCACGGCCTCGTCGTTCAGGCCGTATGCGACCCAATGCTTGAACTGCGGGTTCTTGGTCAGCGCGATGTTCGCCGCGTTGAACGCGTTCTCGGTGTCGGTCTTCGCCTGCGGCGCCGCGATCACGTTCGCCTTCGGGAAGCCGGCGGCGACTAGCGCGTCGGTCGCGCCGCTCGTGCGGTCGTGCGCGGTCGGCAGCTGCTCGTACGTGATGTCGATCGCGCCGACGTCCTTCATGTCCCAGCCGCGCTTCTTGATCTCGGCCGCGATGCCGTCGCCGACCTGCTTGCCGATGTTGTACGCGGAAATTCCCATGTGCGGCACCGCGTCGATCGGCTTGCCCGCGCCGTCGACGAGGCGGTCGTCGACCGTCATCATCTTCAGGTTGTGCGACTTCGCCTTCGCGACGATGCCCGGCCCGAGCTTCACGTCGGGCGTGCAGATGATGAAGCCCTGCGCCTTCTGCGCGGACAGGTTGTCGATCGCGCTCATCACCTTCTCGCCGGACGGCGCGCCGATCTTCACGAGCGTGAAGCCCTTCTGCTTCGCGGCGATCTCGGCGAATTTCCACTCGTCCTGGAACCACGGCTCTTCCGGCTGCTTCACGAGGAAGCCGATCTTGACCGGGTCGGCCGCGTGCGCGACCGGGCTGCCCATCACCACCGCGGCCGCAGCGGCCAGCGTTACGAACGTTCTGCGTTTCATCTCCAGTGTCTCCTTGTTTTCATCGAACAGGATGCAGCCGCTTGTTGGTTTCGACGCAGCGTGCGCGCGGCCGTCGCACGTGCGGTCTTTCGAATCGTTACGTCAATCGTGTCAGTCGTGATACAGCGCCGCGCGCCCGCCATCGACGGTGATGCACGCGGCATTGATGAACGGCGCCTCGTCGGACGCGAGGAACACGGCCGTCATCGCGACCTCCTCCGGTTTTCCGATCCGCTTCATCGGCTGCAGCGCGAGCGTCTCGGCGCGCGCGGCGGCCGGATCGGGCTGCGCGTCCCACCAGTCGCGCGTCAGTTGCGTCTCGATGTAGCCCGGCGCGATCGCGTTCACGCGTACGTTGCGCGCCGCGTATTCGATGCCGAGCGCACGCGTCAGGCCGAGCACGCCGTGCTTCGCGACCGGGTACGGAAAGCAGCCCGGGATGATCCTGAATGCATGCGTCGACGCGATGTTCACGATGCTGCCGCGACCGCGCTCGACCATGCCCTCCAGCGCCGCGCGGCAGCCGTGCCACACGCCGTCGAGATCGACCGCGAAGCAGCGGCGCCAATCGTCGTCGGTCATCGTCAGCGGATCGGCGAACACGTTGATGCCCGCGTTGTTCACGAGCGCGTCGAGCGGGCCGAACGCCGCTTCCGTCTGCGCGAGCGCGTCGCGCACCGCCTGCTGCCGCGCGACGTCCGCCTGCAGCGGCAGCACGCGCGCGCCGTTGCATTCGCGTGCGATCGCGGCGGCCGTGTGCTGCGCCTGCGGGAAGTCGAGATCGACGAGCGCGACGGCCGCGCCTTCGCGCACGAACGCACGCGCGATCGCGGCGCCGATGCCACGGCCCGCACCCGTCACCATCGCGACCTTGCCCGCGAGGCGGCCCATCATGCGGCTCCGCCGCGCGCGACGCGCAAGCCGGCCTGGAACGCGCGCGCATTCGCCGCGGTCGTGTCCGCCGACTGGCCGGGGCGGTACAGCGCCGAGCCAAGCCCGAAGCCGTTCGCGCCGGCGTCGAGGAACGGCTGCATGTTGTCCGGCGCGATCCCGCCGACAGGAATCAGCGGCACCGCGCGGTCGATCACCGCGCGCCAGGCCTTCACGACCGTCACGCCGAGCTGCTCGGCCGGGAACATCTTCAGCACGTCGGCGCCGTTCGTCAGCGCCGCGAACGCTTCGGTCGGCGTCGCGACGCCCGGCGCGCTCGCGAGCCCGCGCTCGCGCGCGCGGCGGATCACGGCCGCGTCGCTGTGCGGCATCACGATCAGCGCGCCGCCCGCGTCCTGCACGCGGTCGACGTACTCGGCGCGCAGCACGGTGCCCGCGCCGACGATCATGTCGTCAGGCAGCGCACGCCGCAGCGCCGCGATGCTGTCGAACGGCTCCGGCGAGTTGAGCGGCACCTCGACGATCCGGAAGCCGGCTTCGTACAGCGCACGGCCATGGTCGGCCGCTTCGGCAGGCGTGATGCCGCGCATGATCGCGATCAGCGGACACGCGTCGAACGCACGCATCAATGCGGCGTGGGGCATGTACGGTGCGGGCAAGGTCAGGTCGGACGGCATCGGCAATTCCTCTTCAAGCAGTTCACTGGTCGGCACAGACGGGCTCGCCGTCCGCGCGCACGAGCCCGGCGCGCGACGCGATCCGCCACAGGCCGCGCTCGGTCGCATGCGGGGCGACACGCGCATGCATATGGCCGAATACCCGGAGCGCATCGACGTAGCGCGAACACAAAGCGTCGTCTCCGATCAGCAGCAGCGGCTGGTCCGCGAGCGCGATGCCGCGCTCCGCGAGCATCGCGTCGAGCGCGTTCAGCTCATGGCCGATCAGCAGGCCGGACAGGTAGTCGCCCTGCGCATCGGGGGCGAGCCGGTCGGTCAGCCCCAGCGTGCGCGTGCTGAAAATCGTCGCGAGCAGGCCCGTGCGCTGCGCGCCGCGGGCGACCGCCACGCCGCGCAAGAACGCCGCGCGATCGGGCGATTCGCCCGCGCGCATCGTGCGGCCGAGGATCGTGTGGTCGCGCAGCACCGCGAACAGCTCGCCGGTCATGAAGGTCTGGAAGCGTTCAATCAGCCCGTCCTTCACCCACGCCCATTTCGCATGCGTGCCCGGCAGGCCGATCAGTACCCCTGAACGATCGGCGCCAAGCGTGGGATCGCTCGCGAGCGCGCCGACGATCTGCGTTTCTTCGCCGCGCATCACGTCGGGCAATTCGCCCGTCGCGATCACGCCCGGCACGATCGAAACCGTCGTGCCGCGCGCCGTCGTCACGGTGATGAGACCTGCGACGAGCGCGTCGGCGCCGGCCGGCACCGCGACGTACGGCGCTTCGCGCCAGCCCTGCGCGCTGCCGACCATCCCGGCGGCGAGCACCGGCAGGCCGGGCGTGCGGTCGAGCCAGTCGCCGCACGCTTCCTCGAACACCGCGTCGAACGCACGCGCGCCGCCGCCCGGCACGTGCATCACGCCGGCCGCCCGGCTGCGCGTGTCGATCGGCACGCCGTGCGCGTCGTACAGATACGCGCGCAGCGACGTGGTGCCCCAGTCGAGCGCGATCAGCGACGGGGAGGCGGAACTGGCATCCGGAACGGGCCGGGTCGAAGTCGTCATCGTTTGATCCTGCGGGTACCCTGCGGCGGGCTCCAGCCCAGCTCCGCGGAAATGGCTCGCGCTTCGCGCTGCACGAGCGGAATCAGTTCGTCCATGCGGTCGTGCGGCATGTACGGAATCGTGCTCGCGACCGACACCGCCGCGACGATCGCGCCCGATGCGTCGCGGATCGGCGCGGCCACGCAGCGGATCGACGCTTCGTTTTCCTCGAGATCGAACGTATAGCCGCCGGCCGCGTAATGGGCCATGCGCTGCAGGAACGCGCTCGTCTCGGGCCGGTTGTCGGGCTTGAAGTTGACGCCGGCCAGCGCGCGCCGCGCGGCTTCGAACAGCGAGCGCCACAGATCCGGATCGAGGTCGAGCATCATCGCCTTGCCGATGCCGGTCGACGCGAGCGGCATCCGGTGGCCGACGCGCGAGCGCATCTCGAGGCCGCGCGTGCCGGGAATCTTGTCGATGTACAGCACGTCGTCGCCGTCGCGCACGCCGAGATGGATCGTGTCGAGCGTCGCTTCCGCGAGTGCTTCCAGATGCGGGCGCGCCACCGCGGTCAGCGGCATCTGCTCGAGCGCGATCGTGCCGAGCTCGATCAGCTTCGGGCCGAGCAGGTAGCCGCCCTGCACCTGACGCAGATAGCGCGCCTGCACGAGGCTGCTGACGAGACGGTGCGTCGTGCTGCGCGTCGTGCCGAGCGCGGCGCCGATCGCGCGCATGTCGCGCGCACCGTTCGCGATCGCCTCGAGGATCGCGAGGCCGCGCAGCAGCGTCTGCGTGCCGGCCTGCTGCGCGGCGAGGTCGAGCGGCGTGCTGGTCGCGCCGATGCTGTCGGTCAGCGACGTATCGGCCGGCATCGCGCGCCGGGCGTCGAGGGCAAGAGAGTCTGGCATCTTGGTCATGGAACGGGGCGTCTTCAACGGAATCGGTGAAGCCGCTCACGCGGCGCCGGAACTGCGTCCGGTGCGGCGGCATGGCGGCGGTCGATGCACCGAGTAAGGCGCCCGGCGAACTTCATGGAAGGTGTCTCCGTGTGCGACGGGCGCCACGCGATGCGTGGGTCCGAAGCTGTCGATGTGCTTCGGATTGTAGGAGCGCACGCACTCGACTCCAATATTTGAATGCGTTGTCCAGATAATGAGAATTCAAGCGGAATCGGCAGCGGGCTCGATGCGCCGGCCGCGCCATGCGCACGGGGGCGGGACCTGCGGTGTCGCAGGTTCCGCCCCCGTTTGTTCGTCGCGTCCCGCGCTTACTGCTGGCTCGTGCTGCGCGCCTGCATGTAGCGCTGTACGTCGGCGAACGACACGCGGCCGCTGCCGCCCGCGTCGATCTGCCGGAAGTGGTTCGCGACATAGCCGAGGCCGGCCGCGCGCGCCTGCGACTCGGTAATCGAACCCGTGTTCTGCGTGTCGGCCGCGCTGAACTGCCGCGCGAGCTTGCGCACCACCTGCGCATGCAGCGCGGCGCCGGTGGTCTGCGTGCCGGCGGTCACGTGGCGCGCGGCCGGCGGCACGTACGGATCGCCGAGCTGCGCCTGGCGCGCGCGCGCGGGCGCGGCGACGGCGTCGCTCGCCTGCGCGAACGCGGAGAGGGATGCGGCGGCGCCGACGCATGCGAGCGCCGCGGCAACGACGATGAAACGATTCTTCATGTCAGGCTCCAGTCTGGAATGAGGTCGTCGACTGCCGGCGAGCGGCGCCGCCGAGGGCGCCCGTCGCCGGCGTCGCGCAATCAGTGCGCGGCCGCGTTGTAGAAGGTCACGAGGTCGGCTTTCTCCTGCGGACGCGACGTATCGTCGAGATAGACCATGTGCCCGCCCTGATAGTCCTTGATCGTCAGGTTCGGTTGCGTGCCGAGCCGCGCGAGGTCGAGCTCGGTCTGGTAGAACGGCGTCGCGATGTCGTGATAGCCGTTCAGCGACAGCACCTTCAGCGCCGGGTTCAGCGTCAGCGCCGCGGCCAGATCGGGGATCGTGTCGGGCATCGCGAGGCCGTCGTGCGTCCAGTCCCACGTGTTGATCGCATTGCTGCTCACCGAGTAGGCCGACTGCGCGGTGTACTTCAGCTCGTTCGGCAGGTAGCTGCCGATCGTGTCGGTGAACGGCTTCGTGATGAACGAGCTGGACGGATCGCCGTCCGCCGCGAGCGGGCTCGACACGGGCACGTTCACGCGTGCGTCGTAGCGGCCGATCAGCGTGCCCGGCACCAGCGACAGCTGGAAGCTGTTGTCGAAGAAGGTCGGGACCACGTTGAAGTCCGCATTCCACAACGCCTGCTTCACGCCGGTCGAATTCGCCATCGTCGTGACGAGATTCGGCGGCGGCGGCGTATGGCTCGCGAGGTACGCGTTCACGGCGGGCGCGTAGCTGCCGGCCGTCAGCAGCCGCATCTGGTCCGCATACTGCGGCAGGTTCGACGGGTTCGGGTTGTCGAGCTGGTAATACGCGCCGACCGTGCCGTACGACGGCACGAAGCCGGCGCAGCTCACCGGGCTCGCGCCGTTGTTCGAGTTGCCGACATAGTCGCTCGCCATGTCGCAGTTCGTGTTGTAGTTCAGGATCGACGACTGCAGCACGATGCCGTCGAGCTTCACGCCGGCCGTCTCGAGCAGGTTCGCGAGCACGTCGGTGCGCGGCGTCCCGTACGATTCGCCGAACAGGTATTTCGGCGAATCGTTGCGCTGGTTCACGCTCAGGTAGCGCGTCACGAAATCGCGGAACGCGCCGGCATCCTGGTCGACGCCCCAGAACGTCTGGTTCGTGTTCGGCGCGACCGCTTCCGAGAAGCCGGTGCCGATCGCGTCGACGAACACGAGGTCGGTCGTGTCGAGCAGGGTTTCCTGGTTGTCGACGAACGGGAACGTCGACGCGTTCGCGTTCGGGTCGCCGGTCTGGATCCGGCGCGGGCCGAACGAGCCGAGGTGCAGCCACACCGACGCCGAGCCGGGGCCGCCGTTGTACAGGAACGTGACGGGCCGCTTCGCCGCGGGCTGGTTGTCGGCCGTGTACGCGACGTAGAAGAACGAGGCTTCGGGCGCGCCCGTCTGCGGATTGCGTGCGACGAGGTGGCCGGCCGTGGCCGTGTACCGGATCGTCTTGCCGTTCAGCGTGATCTGATGGTGCGTGACGGCGGCCTTTTCGACCGCGGCGGAGGCATCGAGCGACGCGTTCGCGCTCGACGAATAACTGTTTGGATCGTTGTACGCGCGGTCGACCTGACCGGCAGGGTCGGCTGAATTGGCGGCGCTCGCTGCAGACGACGACGTCACGTCGTCATTGCAGGCCGTCAGTATCAGCGAAGAACACACCACTCCCAACAACAGCTTCGCTTTGCTCGCTGGCATCGTTGCGTTCCTTCTCGGATGTTTTTTTGTCGAGCAGCCGGATAAGCCGCCCCCCGCCTCGATTGCGGCCGATGAGCCGAGGCGCCGGCCAATATACGCGAGCCCGCCGGCTTTGAAAAATTTGGAAATATTCGGCGCGCAAGCAGTGCAGCGCACACCTTTCAGGAATGCTTCGATTCGCGAAACGTTGCATTTCACGTCGCTTTCATCGACTTTCTCGTTTACTGGTAACGACTAAAAAAGCACCAGTTTCGTGCGATGACGCTCAACAAAAACAGGCAGTCGCCGATATTGCTCAGCAAAGCGAAATAGACGGATTCGTCTAAAGGATGCGGCCCGAAATGGGGGCGACACGAATGCGCTGCAACGCAGCAATCCTGCGCGAACGGCAGAACGGACAACGCAGCGACGCGGGCGCGCCGCTTACTCGGATTGGGGTAGCTCGGCCGCGCCCATCCGGCGTGCGATGACCGCCGCGCGCTGCGCCTGGTAGGCCGAGCCGCGATGCGCATCGAACCAGCGCGGCTTCGGCAGCATCACCGCGAGACGCGCCGACTGCCACGCGCCGAGCCGGCTCGCGGGAATCTTGTAGTAATAGCGGGCGGCCGCTTCCGCGCCGTACACGCCGCGCCCCCATTCGACCGAATTCAGGTAGATCTCGAAAATGCGCTCCTTGTCGAGCACCGTTTCGAGCATCCACGTGATGATCAGCTCCTGCCCCTTGCGGATGTAGCTTTTCTCGCGCGACAGGAACAGGTTGCGTGCGAGCTGCTGCGTGATCGTCGAGCCGCCCGCGACGATCCTGCCGCGCGCCTTGTTCTTCTCCCACGCCTGCAGGATCGCGTCGACGTCGTAGCCGTTGTTGGTCGCGAAGGTCGAATCTTCGGACGCGATCAGCGCGCGCTTCAGGTTGCGCGAGATCTGGTCGTACGGCACCCACTGGTGCCGGATCTGCGCGGGCGGCGTGTCGCGCGACAGCCACCACGCGTCGGTGCGCATGAACGCGGTCGAGCCGGGGTTCACGAACGACCACAGCGCGATCTGCGCGAGATAGAACAGCTGCGTCGCGAGCCACGCGAGCGCGAACACCGATCCCGCATAGACGATCCAGCGCGCGACGCTCACCGTCCGCGTACGCTGCGTGCCGCTCACCGCCGCCACGTGCCGCGCTCCGTTCAGCTCGCCGCGAGCGCCTGGCGCAGCGCGGCCAGCACCGGTGCGCCGTCCGGCCGCACGCCGCGCCAGATGAAGAACGATTCGGCCGCCTGCTCGACCAGCATCCCGAGCCCGTCGGCCGTGCGCGCGCCGAGCGACGCCGCGTGCTGCATGAACACGGTCGGCTGCGCGCCGTACATCATGTCGTACGCGAGCGTGCCGGCGCCGAACGCGGCCGCGTCGCATTCCGGCAGCGCGGCATCGAGGCTGCCGGCCGTCGCATTGATCACCACGTCGTACGGCTCGGCCCGCACGACGCCGGGGCCGCCGCCCGCGAGCGTGCAGCCGGCATCGTGCGCGGCCTGCATGAACTGGCCGACGAGCGCCTCGGCCTTGCTCGCGGTGCGATTCACGATTCCGATCGACAGCGGCGCGCGGTCGAGCAGCGGCAGCACGACGCCGCGCGCGGCGCCGCCCGCGCCGAGCAGCAGGATGCGCGCACCCGCGAGCGACACGCCGAGATTCGCTTCGATGTCGCGCACGAGGCCGACGCCGTCGGTGTTGTCGCCGTAAAGGCGGCCGTCGGCGTCGATGCGCAGCGTGTTCACCGCGCCTGCCGCCGCCGCGCGCGGCGACAGCGTGTCGGCGAGCGCATGCGCGTCGAGCTTGAACGGCACCGTCACGTTCGCGCCGCGACCGCCTTCGGCGACGAACGCGCGCACGGCGGCCTCGAACCCGTCGACCGGCGCGAGCCGGTGCGCGTACTCGATCGGCTCGCCGGTCTGTGCGGCGAACTGCGCGTGGATGAACGGCGACTTGCTGTGCGCCACCGGGTTGCCGAACACGACATAGCGGTCCGTGCCGCTCGTCGACGCAACTGCGTTCATGATGCGCGTCCCTCTTCGCCGTCGTTGCCGCTCGCGGCTTCGCCACCCTGTGCCGTCGCGTCGCCCGATTCGGCCAGCGCTTCGGCCTCGGTTTGCGCCGACGCGTCTTGCGCGTCGACCAGCGTGTCGTCGCCGCCTTCGGCATCATCCTCTTCGTCGGCCTCGGCCGTATCGCCGCTCGTCACGGTCGGCGCGTCGAGCACGTTCAGCAGACGCACCGACGCCTCGATCGTCAGTTCGTCGAGCGACATCACGTCGAGCAGCACGCGCGTGCCGCGCGCATGCACGCCGAGTCCCGGCACGTGCAGCAGCAGCGGGATTTCCTCGAGGCGCACGAGATCGCCCTTGACGACGCTCGCGACGACCTGCTTCTTCTGCTCCTGCTTGAGCCAGCGCAGGCACCAGAAGTACTCCATCCGGCGCTGGTAGTCGGCATAGGCCGTGTACGTATCGTCGAAGCCCTGCACGACCGCGTAGAGATCGGCGTCCTTCGGCTTGAACGGCGCGGCGAGCTTCGCGGTGACGCCGTGCTGCACGCACGCGAGCAGTTGCCACTGGTTCACGAGGTCGACGTAGCGGCGCAGCGGCGACGTGCTCCACGCGTACTGCGCGACGCCGAGGCCTTCGTGCGGCGCGGCCGTCGTCTGCATCCGCGTGCGCTTCGGGCCCGGCGCGCCGAAGCCGCGCTGCGACCGGTAGATGCCGGGCACCGTGTGGTCGTGCAGGAACGCGCCCCAGGTCGAGTTCGCGAGGATCGCGAGCTCGGACACGATCAGGTCGAGCGGCGAGCCGCGGCGGCGCGGCGTGATCGTCACGTGCTCGCCTTCGACGTAGAAGTTGTAGTCGGTGTTGCGCTGCACCTCGCGCTTCAGGCCGTAGCCCGCGCGCGCGACCTGGCGCTTCTCGAACAGCGCCTGCGCGAGCGGCCACAGCACGGCGATGTCGTCCTTGTGCGGATAGTCGCCGGTGCCGGCCGCGAGCGTCTCTTCGTTGACGAGCTCGTCGAGCGTGTTGTGGCGCAGGTTGTTCTTCACGAACACGAGCTCGGCGCGGGTCTCGTTCGCGACGATGTCCTGCGTGTCGCGGTTGACGATGATGTACAGCGACAGCGCCGGCCGGTAATCGCCCTCTTTCAGCGTGAACACGTCGACGACGTCGTCCGGCAGCATCGTGATCTTGTCGCCCGGCATGTAGACGGTCGACAGGCGCGCGCGCGCGATCGCGTCGACCGGATCGCCGCGCACGATGCCGAGCGCCGGCGCCGCGATGTGCACGCCGATCCGCACCCGGCCGTCGGCCAGGTGCTCGACCGAGAACGCGTCGTCGATTTCGGTCGTCGTGATGTCGTCGATCGAGAACGCCTCGACGTTCGCGCGCGGCAGGTCGTCCGGCAGCGGGCCGACCGTGACGGGCGGAAAGCCGGTGCCGTGCGGGAAAAATTCCGCGAGGAAGCGCGCTTCGTGCAGCGCACGCGGCGACTCGATGCCGCCGCAGTCGAGCATCAGCCGCGCCGGCGACACGCCGCGCGCGCCGGCCGCCGCTTCCATCGCCTTGTATTCGATCGAATTCTTGTCCGGCCGCGTCAGCAGCCCGAGCACCTTGCCCGCGAACGCTTCCGGCAGCTTGCCCGCCTTCAGTTCCTCTTCATACTGCGCCTGCACGAGCGCCTGCTGGCGCTTGCGCTCGAGCGACGCGAGCGCCATCTTGAGTTGCTCTTCCGGCGCGCGCTGGTACTGGCCGCGCCCCTTGCGGCGGAAATAGACGGGCGAGCCGTGCAGCCGCAGCACCAGCGCCGCGCGCTCGACCGGGCCGTAGGTCGCGCCGAAGTACTCGGCGGCGAGCGCCGTATACGCGAACTCGTCCGCCGGCGCGCATTCCCACAGGAAATCCAGATCGATCTGCTGCGCGGCCGTGTCGGCCTCCTGCATCAGTTCGCCTGCAGCCGGCTTGTCGAATTCGATCAGCACGTCTTTCGCGCGCACCTTCGCGCGCCGCCCGCCGGGCAACTCGACCTGAAATGCGTCGCCTTGGCGCGACAGCACGCTGCCCGCCTTGAAACTGCCCGATTCCTCGAAGAAAACGTTCACTCAGTACTCTCGTTCAGACTGCCGGGCGCCGCGTCGGCGGCGCCGCATGATGATGGGAATTCGATCGGCACGTGGCCGGTTTATGACGTCTTTCCGTCGCAAAACGCGAGAACGTCGTCGACATAGTCGGCAAATTCGCTGATTCCGTGGTCGCTGCCGTCGATCACGCGGGTTTTCGCGCCCGGGTAATGGGCGAGCATCTCGCGGTAATCGAGCACTTCGTCGCCGGTCGCCGCGAACAGATAGTAGCGGTCGGCGCGCGTGATCGCCGGCACGCGCAGCGCGTCGAGTTCGTGCAGGTGGCGGCGCTCGACGACGATCGTGCCGCCGCCGTGCCACAGCGGCTGCTCGCCCAGATGTTGTTCCAGATCCCGCTGCGGCACGATCGCCGGATTCAGCAACACGGCTTTCCAGCCATGCTTTTCGGCGAGCCACGTCGCGTAATACCCGCCGAGCGAGCTACCGATCACGGTCACGTCGCGCGCGCCCGCGACCTCGGCTTCCGCCACCGCGATCGCCTCCAGCGGCGACACCGACAGCGACGGGCACCGCCACTCGTCGGCGCGGCCGAGTTCGGCCATCCGCGCGGCGAGCAGCCGCGACTTCTGCGATTCCGGCGACGACCGGAAGCCGTGCAGATACAGGATCACGGGCGGCTCCCGAGCGCGTCGAGCAGCTTCTGGTGCACGCCGCCGAAGCCGCCGTTGCTCATCACGAGCACGTGGTCGCCCGGACGCGCGGCCTCGACCACCGCCTTCACCAGCAGATGCAGATCGTCGAATGCGCGCGCGCGCTCGCCGAGCGGCGCGAGCGCCTCGGCGAGATTCCAGCCGAGCGCATCGCGTCCGGTCGGCGCACCGTAGCCGAATATGAGATCGGCATCGGCGAGGCTCGCCGGCAATTGCGACTTCATCACGCCGAGCTTCATCGTGTTCGAGCGCGGCTCGAGCACGGCGAGGATGCGGGCATTCTGGCGGCCGATGCGTGCACGAAGGCCGGCGATCGTGGTGTCGATCGCGGTCGGATGGTGCGCGAAATCGTCGTAGACGGTCACGCCGTCCACGCTGCCGCGCACTTCCATGCGGCGCTTCACGTTGCGGAACGATGCAAGAGAAACGGCCGCCTGCGCGGGCGGCACGCCGACGTGGCGCGCGGCGGCGATCGCCGCGAGCGCGTTCATCCGGTTGTGGTCGCCCTGCACCAGCCACGCGACTTCGCCGACGCGCTCGGCCTGCGAATACACCGCGAAGCGTTCGTCGACCGGCACGCCGTCCTCGGCCGGCAGCGCCTGCCAGCCGCCGTCGACGCCGAAACGCTCGACCTCGCTCCAGCAGCCGCGCGCGAGCACGCGCTCGAGCGCATCCGAGCGGCCGTTCGTGACGATCCGCCCGACGCCGGGCACGGTGCGCACGAGATGGTGGAATTGCGTTTCGATCGCGGCGAGATCGGGGAAGATGTCGGCGTGATCGAATTCGAGGTTGTTCAGTACCGCGGTGCGCGGCCGGTAGTGCACGAACTTCGAGCGCTTGTCGAAGAATGCCGTGTCGTACTCGTCGGCTTCGATCACGAAGAAGCTCGAATCGGTGAGCCGCGCGGACACGCCGAAGTTCAGCGGCACGCCGCCGATCAGGAAGCCCGGGTTCAGGCCGGCATCTTCCAGCAGCCATGCGAGCATCGACGACGTGGTCGTCTTGCCGTGCGTGCCCGCGACCGCGAGCACCCACTTGCCGGCGAGCACGTGCTCGCCGAGCCACTGCGGACCCGACACGTAAGGCAGGCCGCGATCGAGGATTGCCTCCATCAGCGGATTGCCGCGCGTGACGACGTTGCCGATCACGAACAGGTCCGGTTTCAGGTCGATCTGCTCGGCGCCGTAGCCCTCGATCAGCGTGATGCCCTGCGCCTCGAGCTGCGTGCTCATCGGCGGATAGACGCCCGCGTCGCAACCCGTCACCGTGTGGCCCGCCTCGCGTGCGAGTACGGCGAGACCGCCCATGAAGGTGCCGCAGATGCCAAGAATGTGGATGTGCATAGATGAATGCTTTCGCGCCGCCGGGCGCCGTCGATTCGGAAAGGATGCGTGTGCGGCGCGCCGGCGAGGCCGTGCGGCCGGCGCCCGGCCAACGACCTGGCCGCGACACAAAGAGCAGTATTGTAACTGACGGCCTGCGATGCCCGGCGGCCCGAACGATGCGCGCGAACGGCGCCGACGCCCTCGGACGGCGGGCCGCCGCACCCGTGCTCGGGCGCCGTGGCGATCGAGTATGATTGCCGGATCATGTCTCGCAAACCTCTTGTCGACCCGCGGCGCGTCCGCGAGGAAATCGCCCAGTCCGCCGCCCGCCTGATCGCGGAGGACGGCCAGGACTATGCCGGCGCGAAGCGCAAGGCCGCGCGCCAGTTACTGGGCGATTCGCGCGTTGCCGGCGAATGGCTGCCGGATAACGACCAGATCGAGGAAGAACTGCGCGAGTACCTCGCGCTGTTCCAGAGCGACACGCAGCCGGACGAACTGCGGCGCCTGCGCGAAATCGCGCTCGACTGGATGGGCCGGCTCGCCGAGTTCCATCCTTATGTGACGGGCGCCGTGCTGAACGGCACCGCGAACGCGCATTCGGATATCCATTTGCAGGCCTTCACCGACAACCCGAAGGACGTCGCGATCTACCTGCTGAACCAGAACGTCCAGTACGACGTGTCCGAGACGCGGCATTTCGCGGGCCGCGGCGACGTCGAGACGCTCAGTTTCCTGTGGCGCCCGCGGCGCGACGTGGATGCGATCGGCATCCATCTTGCGCTGTATGCGAGCGACGACCTGCGCGGCGCGGTGAAGGCCGACGCGCGCGGCCGCGTCGCCCGCGCGGACGCCGCGGCGCTGCGCGCGCTCGTCGACGCAGGTCAGGCTCCTTCCGAACCGAGATGATTCAACGATGATGATGAAACGCATGTTGGCGCTCGCGGTGGTCGCGGCCGCCGCCATCGCCGGCGGGCTCGCCGCCGGCCACTGGTTCCGCGGCGGCAGCGCCGACAACGGTGTCGCCGTCGCCGCCCCCGCCGCGCAGGGCAGTCCGGTCGATCAGTTGTGGGCCGCGTCGCTGACCGGCGTCGACGGCAAGCCGGCGTCGCTCGCTTCCTTCAAGGGCCAGAAAGTCGTCGTCAATTTCTGGGCGTCATGGTGCGGCCCATGCGTCGAGGAGATGCCCGAGCTCGTCGCACTGTCACATCAGTACAAGCAGAAAGGCATCCGTTTCGTCGGAGTCGGCGTCGATTCCGAGCAGAACGTGAAGAACTTCCTGCAGAAGGTGAAGGTCGACTACCCGGTCTTCGTCAGCGGCTACGCAGGCGCCGATCTGGCCCGCAATTTCGGAAATACCGCCGGCGCGCTGCCGTTTACCGTCGTCATCGACGAAACCGGCAAGATTCGCGAGACAAAATTGGGACAAATCCAACCGGCCGAGCTGAAAAAGACGCTCGACGCACTGTAATCGGTCCGAACGGCAGCCCGCGCGTTGGCGACGATTTGCAGGTCGATCGCGGCAATTTCGCGTGAATTCGCGGATACTTTGCGCCTGCGCCGGTAATTCTTGCAGGTCCGGCGCGCCTGGCCGTTCGGCAAAACTAGACAAATTTCTCTAAATAGCGCTAAAGTTCGCGCAATTCCGCAGAAATAGAAGCGACCATGACACGATTGCTGGTGTTGCACGGCCCCAACCTGAACCTTCTCGGCACCCGGGAACCGGAGGTGTACGGCCGCGTCACGCTCGCGCAGATCGATCAGGCGCTTGCCGCGCGCGCCCGGGAAGCCGGCGCCGAACTGTCGTCGTTCCAGAGCAACCATGAAGGCGCGCTGGTCGACCGCATCCAGGCCGCGCGGGAGGAACAGACCGATTTCATCCTGATCAATCCGGCCGCGTATACGCACACGAGCGTTGCGATCCGGGACGCGATCGCCGGCGTCGGCATCCCGTTCGTCGAGGTTCACTTGTCGAACGTGCATCGCCGCGAAGCGTTCAGGCACCACTCCTACTTTTCCGACCAGGCCGAAGGCGTGATCTGCGGGCTCGGCTGGAAAGGTTATCTGTACGCGCTCGAGTACGCGCTGGACAAGCTGCAAGGCGCGTCGCGCGGCTGATTTCGCGATCTAGATTCAGCGCCGGCCCCTCACCGGCGCTTTCACGTATTGAAAGGGGAATTCCCGATGGATCTTCGTAAGCTGAAAACTCTGATCGACCTCGTTTCCGAATCCGGCATCTCCGAGCTGGAAGTGACGGAAGGCGAAGGCAAGGTGCGCATCGTCAAGAACGCGCCGCCGGTCTACGTGCAGCCGACGGCTGGGTATGCCCCGCAAGTCAGCGCGCCGGCTCCGTCGGCCGCGCTGCCGACCGACGGCGCGGCGCCGGCCGCCGGCGCAGCCGCCGCACCGGCCGTCCCGCAGGGCCACGTCGTGACGTCGCCGATGGTCGGCACGTTCTATCGCGCGCCGTCGCCGGGCGCCGACCCGTTCGTGCAGGCCGGCGACACGGTCAAGGAAGGCCAGACGATCTGCATCATCGAAGCGATGAAGCTGCTCAACGAGATCGAGTCGGACAAGGCCGGCGTGATCAAGGAGATCCTCGTCGAGAACGGCCAGGCCGTCGAATACGGCCAGCCGCTTTTCGTGATCGGCTAAGCCCGCCGCGCGGCCCTGCCGGCCGCGCGCCGCCGAGATGCTCGCCAGGCGCCGTTCGCGCGCCCCTCGAAGAGACGAATACTCGCTATGTTTGAAAAAATCCTCATTGCCAACCGCGGTGAAATCGCGCTGCGCATCCAGCGCGCGTGCCGCGAACTCGGCGTCAAGACGGTGGTCGTGTACTCGGAAGCCGACAAGGAAGCCAAGTACGTGCGCCTCGCGGACGAAGCCGTCTGTATCGGCCCGGCCCCGTCGAACCTGAGCTACCTGAACATGCCGGCGCTGATCAGCGCCGCGGAAGTCACCGATGCCGAGGCGATCCACCCCGGCTACGGCTTCCTGTCCGAGAACGCCGATTTCGCGGAGCGCGTCGAGCAGTCGGGCTTCACGTTCATCGGCCCGCGCCCGGAAACGATCCGCATGATGGGCGACAAGGTCACCGCGAAGCAGACGATGATCAAGACCGGCGTGCCGTGCGTGCCGGGCTCGGAAGGCGCGTTGCCGGACGATCCGAAGGAGATCGTCAAGATTGCGCGCGCGATCGGCTATCCGGTCATCATCAAGGCGGCGGGCGGCGGCGGCGGGCGCGGGATGCGCGTCGTGCACACCGAGGCCGCGCTCGTCAACGCGGTCAACATGACCCGCGAGGAAGCCGGCCGTGCGTTCGGCAACCCGCAGGTGTACATGGAGAAGTTTCTCGAGAACCCGCGCCACATCGAGATCCAGGTGCTGTCGGACGCGCACAAGAACGCGATCTGGCTCGGCGAGCGCGATTGCTCGATGCAGCGCCGCCACCAGAAGGTGATCGAGGAAGCGCCGGCGCCCGGCATTCCGCGCCGCCTGATCGACCGCATCGGCGATCGCTGCGCGGACGCATGCAAGAAGATGGGCTACCTCGGCGCGGGCACGTTCGAATTCCTGTACGAAAACGGCGAGTTCTACTTCATCGAGATGAACACGCGCGTGCAGGTCGAGCACCCGGTATCGGAACTGATCACCGGCGTCGACATCGTGCAGGAACAGATCCGCATCGCGGCCGGCGAGAAGCTCACGCTGCGCCAGCGCGACATCCAGTTCCGCGGACATGCGATCGAATGCCGGATCAACGCCGAAGATCCGTTCAAGTTCACGCCGTCGCCGGGCCGGATCACGTCGTGGCATACGCCGGGCGGCCCCGGCGTGCGCGTCGATTCGCACGCCTACAATGGCTATTTCGTGCCGCCGAACTATGATTCGATGATCGGCAAGCTGATCACCTACGGCGCGACGCGCGAGCAGGCGATCCGCCGGATGCGCATCGCGCTGTCGGAAATGGTCGTCGAAGGCATCCAGACCAACATCCCGCTGCACCGCGAGCTGATGATCGACGCGAAGTTCGTCGAAGGCGGCACCAGCATCCATTACCTCGAAAACCGGCTCGCGCAGAAGCAGCAGGTCGCACCGGAAGAAGCGTAAGCATGAGTTATCGCGAACTCGTCGTCGAACTGGCCCGCGAGCATGCGGAGGCCCTGTCCGACGCACTGCTCGATCTCGGCGCGCTGTCGGTGTCCGTCGAGGACGCCGACGCCGACACGCCCGACGAACAGCCGCTCTTCGGCGAGCCGGGCCTCGTGCCCGATCGCACCGCGTGGCAACACTCGCGCGTGGTCGCGCTGCTGTCGGCCGATCACGAGCCGGCCGTGCTGCTCGCGGCGGCCGCGAACGAGATCGGCCTCGCCGACACGCCGAAGTTCGTCGTGCGCGAAGTCGAGGAGCAGGACTGGGTGCGGCTCACGCAGTCGCAGTTCGAGCCGATTCCGATCGGCGAGCGGATCTGGGTCGTGCCGTCGTGGCACGACGCACCCGATCCCGATGCGCTCGTCCTCGAGCTCGACCCCGGCCTCGCATTCGGCACCGGCAGCCATCCGACGACCCGTCTGTGCATGGAGTGGCTCGAGCAGTCGGTGAAGCCCGGTCAGTCGGTGCTCGACTACGGCTGCGGCTCGGGCATTCTCGCGATCCTCGCGAAGAAATGCGGGGCGAACCCCGTGATCGGCATCGACATCGATCCGCAGGCAGTCGAATCGGCGCGCCAGAACAGCGAACGCAACCGGGCGGAAGTCACGTACGGGCTGCCCGATGCGTGCCCGGACGGCGAATTCGACATCGTCGTCGCGAACATCCTGTCGAATCCGCTGAAGCTGATGGCGTCGATGCTCGCATCGAAGGTCAAGCCGGGCGGGCGCATCGCGCTGTCGGGCGTGCTCGCGCGCCAGGCGGACGAAGTCGCGGCCGTTTATGCGCGCTACGTCGACATCTCGGTCTGGCGCGAACACGAAGGCTGGGTATGCCTTGCCGGAACGCGCCGCGAAAGCCATTAGAATAGCGCTGTCCTTCACTCTGGCCAGCAGGCCGCCCGGCTCGACATGCTTCTTGCGACGCGCTGCCCTCATTGCGAAACCGTCTTCCGGCTGCAGCAGGAACAGCTCTCGCTGCATCAGGGGCTCGTGCGCTGCGGCCATTGCCACGAAGTCTTCAACGCCGCCGAATCGCTCGTTCCCGAGTACGCGCCGCAGCCCGAGCCGGCATTGACCGAACCGGCTGCCGCGCCGCACGGCGGCGACACACATCCGCAGGCCGCCCCGGCCCGGCTGTTCACCGCCGACGCGCCGCCCGAATCGCCGACCGGCGCGGATTACAAGCCGGAAGGCTGGGACATGTGGGCGCCGTGGCTCGACGCCGGCGTCGATCCGTCGCTGCAGCACAGCGTCGACACCGTGCGCACCGAGCCGTTGATACCGCTCGCGCTGCCGTCCACGGAAGCGGGCGTCGTCCACCTGTCGGCTACGCCCGAGCCGTTCGCGTCGTCGCCGGCCGAGCTCGATGCTTCGGCTGCCGTCGAGCAACCGGCCGAACCGCCTTCGCCGCAGACGCGGCACGAACCGCACGAAACCGAAGAGGCCGCGCCGTCGCCCGTACCCATCGCGCCCGTCGAGCGCGATCCGCACGAGCCCCGCTTCGTCGCTCACGTTCCGTCCGACACGGAAACCGCCGCCGAACCGGTCGAATCCGCGCCGATCGAACCCGTCGTCCCCACGCACTTCGTGGCGGCGGACAACGAACGCGCGCCGCGCGAACCCCGTTTCGCGTTCACGCCCGCGCCGGCCTTCACCGAAGCCGAGACCGCATCGGAACCCGGCACCTTCACCCGGCACGACAACGCGTCGACCGCGGCGGCAGCCGATGAACCGGTCGCCCGGACGGTCACCCAACCGCCGGCCCAGCCCGACGTCCAACCGGCCGTCCAGCCGGTCGCCCAGCCGGTCGCCCCCTTCCCCGCCGCCCTGACCGACGACGATCGCCCGCACTTCGCCGTCACGCGCGAGACGCGCGCGCCGCAGCGACGCGGGATGCTCGGCGGCTTTTTCGGCGGCCTCGTCGCGACCGCGCTGGTCGGGCTGCTCGCCGCGCAACTGGCGTGGTGGCAGCGCGAAACGCTGATGATCTACTGGCCCGTCACGCAGGGCTGGTTCCGGCAGGCGTGCGCGCCGCTCGGCTGCACGGTCACGCCGCCGCGCGCGATCGACGGGCTGCGGCTCGACGCGACCGACCTCCGCCAGCTCGACGGCCCGCGCGAGCTCGAACTGAAGGTACCGCTGACGAACCGCTACCGCGTCGCGCTCGCGTACCCGTCGCTCGAACTCACGCTGCTCGACGACACCAATCACGTCACCGTGCGCCGCGTGCTCGCGCCGCGCGACTACGTGCGCCCGGGCACGCCGATCGACGCCGGGCTGCCGCCCGGCACGACGCAGACGATGGTCGTCCGCGTCGAAACGAACGGCACGCCCGCCTCGAATTTCCGCGTCCAGATCTTCTATCCGTGACGCGTCGCGGCGCGCTTGCGCGCCCGTCTCAACCCGCGCGCCGGAGCGGCGCGCTATTTCGGAGCACGAACATGAGCAAAGTTACGCTGGGTGGCAACCCGATCGATCTCGCCGGCACGTTCCCGGCCGTCGGCGCGCAAGCGGCCGATTTCAAGCTGGTCGGCAAGGATCTCGCCGATCTGTCGCTCGCCAGCTTCGCCGGCAAGCGCAAGGTGCTGAACATCGTGCCGAGCCTGGACACGCCGACCTGCGCGACGTCGACCCGCAAGTTCAACGAAGCCGCGTCGTCGCTCGACAACACGGTCGTGATCGTCGTGTCCGCCGACCTGCCGTTCGCCGCCACGCGCTTCTGCACGACCGAAGGCCTCGCGAACGTCGTGACGGCATCGACGTTCCGCACCGGCCGCGCGTTCGCGAACGCCTACGGCGTCGACGTGACGAGCGGCCCGCTGAACGGCCTGACCGCACGCGCGGTGGTCGTGCTCGACGCGCAGGACAAGGTGATCCATGCGGAACTCGTCGGCGAAATCAAGGACGAGCCGAACTACGATGCAGCGCTCGCCGCACTGAAGTAAGCTTTCTTCCGCTTTCCCCTGCCGCGCCGCGCCCTTCGCGCGGCGTTGTCGCGCAGGGCCCCTCATTTCTACAGGAACGCACACCTTGGCTACGCTGATTTGCGGCTCGATCGCCTACGACTCCATCATGACCTTCGAAGGGCGGTTCCGCGAGCACATCCTGCCCGACCAGGTGCACCTCATCAACCTGAGCTTCCTCGTGCCGACGATGCGCCGCGAATTCGGCGGCTGCGCGGGCAACATCGGGTACGCGCTGCACCTGCTCGGCGGCGATGCACGCATCATGGGGACGATGGGCGCGCTGGATGCGCAGCCGTATCTCGACCGGCTCGACCAGCTCGGCCTGCGCCGCGACCACGTTCGCGTGCTGCCCGATACGTACACCGCGCAGGCGATGATCACGACCGATCTCGACAACAACCAGATCGCGGCGTTCCACCCGGGCGCGATGATGCAATCGCACCTGAACCATGCGGGCGACGCGCCGGACATCAAGCTCGCGATCGTCGGCCCGGACGGCTTCGACGGGATGGTCCAGCACGTGGAAGAGCTCGCCAAGGCCGGTGTGCCGTTCGTGTTCGATCCGGGCCAGGGCCTGCCGCTGTTCGACGGTGCGACGCTGCGCCGCAGCATTGAACTTGCGACCTATGTAGCGGTCAACGACTACGAGGCCAAGCTGGTGAGCGACAAGACGGGATGGTCCGAAGATGAAATCGCCAGCCGGGTCGACGCGCTCGTCATCACGCGTGGCGAGCACGGCGCGACCATCCGCCACAAGCAGGGTGCGGAGCAGATTCCGGTCGTGCCGGCCGAGCGCATCGCCGATCCGACCGGCTGCGGCGACGCGTTCCGGGGCGGCCTGCTCTACGGCATCGAGCACGGCCTCGACTGGGCAACCACCGGCCGCCTCGCGAGCCTGATGGGCTCGCTCAAGATCGCCCATCAAGGGCCCCAGACTTACGACCTGACGCGCGCCGAAATCGACGCGCGCTTCGAGACTGCGTTCGGTTACAGTCTCAAATGAATATTGTGGGAGAGCAAAGATGTTGACGAAAAAAACCCTCACGCTCGCGGCCATGCTGACGGCCACGCTGACTCTCGCCGGCTGCTTCACGGCACCCGGTTCGGCGGATGTCTATAGCGTCGGCCAGGCGCAGCGCGAACAGACGGTCCGCATGGGCACGGTCGAAAGCGTCCGTGCGGTGCGCATCCAGTCCGACGGCGGCGGCAGCGCGATCGGCACGCTCGGCGGTGGCGCGCTCGGCGCGGTCGCGGGCAGCGCGATCGGCGGCGGCAAAGGCTCGATCCTGACGGCGATCGCCGGCGGCCTCGTCGGCGCGGTCGCGGGTAACGCGGTCGGCGAAAACCTCAGCACGGCGAACGGTGTCGAAATTACCGTGCGCCTCGACAACGGCGATCTGCGCTCGATCACGCAGGCAGCCAGCGGCGAAGCGTTCCGCGCCGGCGAGCGCGTACGCCTGCTGTCGAGCGGCGGCGTCACGCGCGTCACGCACTAACCGGTATCCTCAGCACGCGGCGCAAGCCGCGGTCGAACGCATGTGCGAAGCCGCGCATGCGTTTTTTTTCGTCCGTCCGTTTCCGGTTCGCACTCGCATCGGCGAGCCGAGCGGCGACCTGGCGGCGGCTCATCGACGCCTCATGCGGACGAAAAAAATCCCGCCACCTGAGCCAGATGGCGGGACTGATTGAGTAGCGCTACTCAACCCACGGACACCACATGAGTGTCCGGGTGATGCTGCTCAGCCGCGATTACGGACGGCTGCCGGTCGGGAACGGCCATGCTGCTGCCGGGTTGAGCGCGGTCTTCACGCCCGATGCCGGCGCAACCGATGCGGTCGACGCGGTCGTTGCCGGCGCAGCCTTCTTCACGACGGCCTTCTTCGGCGCAGCAGCCTTCTTCGCCGGAGCGGCAGCCGTCTTCGCAGGGGCAGCCTTCTTGGCGGGCGCAGCCTTCTTCGCGGCAGCCTTCTTCGCAGGCGCGGCCTTCTTGGCAGCAGCCTTCTTCGCCGGCGCGGCCTTCTTCGCAGCAGCCTTCTTCGCCGGTGCGGCCTTCTTGGCGGCAGCCTTCTTCGCCGGTGCCGCCTTCTTCGCAGCAACCTTCTTCACTGCGACTTTCTTGGCTGCAACCTTCTTCGCGGCGGCCTTCTTGGCCGGTGCCGCCTTCTTCGCTGCGACCTTCTTGGCTGCAACCTTCTTCGCTGCGACCTTCTTCGTTGCGACCTTCTTTGCAGCGGCCTTCTTCGCCGGTGCTGCCTTCTTCGCGGCAACCTTCTTCACCGCGACCTTCTTCGCAGCAACCTTCTTCACTGCGGCCTTCTTCGCCGGCGCAGCAGCCTTCTTCGCAACGGTCTTCTTGGCAGCAACCTTCTTAGCAGCCGGTTTCTTCTTGGCAGTAGCCATGTTGTTCTCCTTCAGGTTCAGATGAGAGTCAGTTCAAACTACACCCTTCGTCAAAACCCGCTTCCCGCGGACGCTGTTCAGGACGTGCGCTTCGAAGCGGGCTATTCATCGGCGTACGCAGATACCGCGCGCTTACGCTAATGAATACGGTATGGCGCGCGTGACCCCATGGCCTCGCGCGCCAAATCAAGTCGGTAGCCGGCGCACCTCGCGCCGCTACCCCTAATCGCTTGATCAAGCGGACCGCCACACGGCCGTCCGCTTTTTCCGGAGGGAAGTTTGCCCATCCCACTGAAGGGTTCGCAAAGTGCCTGTCGTATCGTTGGGCCGTTAAGGCACCGGGCATGCTTTGCATCAGGCGTTCTTGCTCCTAAACCTTGGGCCAGGGCCGAGAGGCCACCGGCTGCTCCATCATGTAACGGGTTCGCTGCTGCGGGTTATTCCCAGGACAGCGCGCCCCCCGTCTGATACTCGATCACACGCGTCTCGAAGAAGTTGCGTTCCTTCTTCAGGTCGATCATCTCGCTCATCCACGGGAACGGGTTTTCCTCGTTCGGATACAGCGGGTCGAGGCCGATCTGCTGGCAACGGCGGTTGCTGATGAAGCGCAGATAGCTCTTGAACATCGACGCGTTCAAACCCAGCACGCCGCGCGGCATCGTGTCCTCGGCGTAGCGGTATTCGAGTTCGACAGCCTGCTTGAACAGCTCGCGGATCTCGGCGCGGAATTCCGCGGTCCACAGATGCGGGTTCTCGAGCTTGATCTGGTTGATCAGGTCGATGCCGAAGTTGCAGTGCATCGACTCGTCGCGCAGGATGTACTGGTATTGCTCTGCAGCACCCGTCATCTTGTTCTGGCGGCCGAGTGCGAGGATCTGCGTAAACCCGACATAGAAGAACAGGCCTTCCATGATGCAGGCGAACACGATCAGCGACTTCAGCAGCTTCTGATCCGCTTCGAGCGTGCCGGTCTTGAAGGCCGGGTCCGTCAGCGTATGAATGAACGGGATCAGGAATTCGTCCTTCGCGCGGATCGACGTGACCTCGTGATACGCGTTGAAGATCTCGCCTTCGTCGAGGCCGAGCGATTCGACGATGTATTGGTACGCGTGCGTGTGGATCGCTTCCTCGAACGCCTGGCGCAGCAGGAACTGCCGGCACTCCGGCGCCGTGATGTGGCGGTATGTGCCGAGCACGATGTTGTTCGCCGCGAGCGAATCGGCCGTCACGAAGAAGCCGAGGTTGCGCTTCACGATGCGGCGCTCGTCCTCGGTCAGACCGTTCGGGTCCTTCCACAGTGCGATGTCGCGGGACATGTTGATTTCCTGCGGCATCCAGTGGTTCGCGCAACCGGCCAGATACTTTTCCCACGCCCACTTGTACTTGAACGGCACCAGCTGATTGACGTCAGTCTGGCCGTTGATGATGCGCTTGTCGGCGACATTGACCCGCGCTTCCGTACCGCCGGCGGGAACAGCCGATGCTTGCGGCGGCACCGCAAGATCGCCTTCGAAAATGTCACGGACCTGATGGGCGGCAGGCGTTGCAGCCTGCATTCCGACAGCCATCCCGGCGGAGGTGCGCATCGCGTTTTGCTGCGCTCCGCTCGCGGGGGTTACGGCAGTCTTCTCGTCATCCCAGTTGAGCATAAATTCTCACCATCAATTTAGAACGGTTTGTACCATCTTTTCCTGAGCGATAAAAGGGTTCGCTCACGAAAAATCCTTTTTTCGATTCGCGTTGCGACCTCGATACAACACTTTGAGCAACGCATCGTCGTTCATGCAGCGCGCGATGTGAGTCGCGCGTGTATCGCGAGGTGCGCTCGACGCATCGAACGCCGATCGAAACGCGACGCCGTCGGAGATGTTTCGATCGCTTGTCATTGCCTGCAACGCAGGTGTCGCGTTACAGATTCCTTATCATTTTTTTAGTTGAGCGCGGCGCACACTTCAACCTCGATCGGTCGTCGTGTGCGCCGCTCATGCCTGCTTCTCAGGTCAGGCGCACTGCGTTACTGGCACGCTTCGCACTCGTCGAAGCCGGGGTCGCCCGGACGCATCGTGCACACCGGACCATCCGCTTCGACCGGCGCGAGTGCCGGCGCCGCGTTGACCGCGCCCGACGACGCACCGCCGCCCGCCGCACCGAAGCCGCCCGCCGCGCCTTGCGCGCCGCCGCTGCCCGAGCCGCCGCCCGCACCGCCCGTCGGCACTGCGTTCAGCGCGCCGTGTGCGACCGTCGACTTCTCGACGTGCGTCGCCGCCATCGTGCGGAGGTAGTAGGTCGTCTTCAGGCCGCGCAGCCATGCGAGCTTGTAGGTCTCGTCGAGCTTCTTGCCCGACGCGCCGCCCATGTAGATGTTCAGCGACTGCGCCTGGTCGATCCACTTCTGGCGACGCGATGCCGCTTCGACCAGCCACGTCGGGTCGACCTCGAACGCGGTCGCGTAGATCGCGCGCAGGTCGGCCGGGATGCGGTCGATGCGCGACAGCATGCCGTCGAAGTACTTCAGGTCGGCGACCATCACTTCGTCCCACAGGCCGCGTTCCTTCAGGTCTCGGACGAGGTACTCGTTCACCACCGTGAATTCGCCCGACAGGTTCGACTTCACGTACAGGTTCTGGAAGGTCGGCTCGATACAGGCCGACACGCCGATGATGTTCGAGATCGTCGCCGTCGGCGCGATCGCGACGCAGTTCGAGTTGCGCATGCCGTGCGCGGCGATCCGCGAACGCAGCGTCGTCCAGTCGAGCGACTCCGACGTGTCGACCTCGACGTAGCCGCCGCGCGCTTCCGTCAGCAGCTTCAGCGTGTCCTGCGGGAGGATGCCGCGATCCCACAGCGAGCCGCGGTAGCTCGAGTAGCGGCCGCGCTCTTCGGCCAGCTCGGTCGACGCGTAGTACGCGTAGTAGCAGACGGCTTCCATCGAACGGTCGGCGAACTCGACCGCCTCTTGCGACGCGTACGGCGTACGCAGCAGGTGCAGGCAGTCCTGGAAGCCCATGATGCCCATGCCGACCGGGCGGTGCTTCAGGTTCGAGTTACGCGCCTTCGGCACCGCGTAGTAGTTGATGTCGATCACGTTGTCGAGCATGCGCATCGCGACGCTGATCGTGCGCTTGAGCTTGTCGTGGTCGAGCGCGTAGCTGCCGTCGGCCTGCTTCACCAGGTGGGCGACGAGGTTCACCGAGCCCAGGTTGCACACCGCGATTTCGGTGTCGCTCGTGTTCAGCGTGATTTCCGTGCACAGGTTCGACGAATGGACGACGCCGACGTGCTGCTGCGGCGAGCGCACGTTGCACGGATCCTTGAACGTGATCCACGGGTGGCCCGTCTCGAACAGCATGCCGAGCATCTTGCGCCACAGCTGCTGCGCCGGGATCTTCTTGAACAGCTTGATCTCGCCGCGCGCGACCTTGTCTTCGTAAGCCGTGTAAGCCTTCTCGAATTCGGCGCCGAACTTGTCGTGCAGATCCGGGCAGGTCGACGGCGAGAACAGCGTCCAGTCGGCGCCTTCCATCACGCGCTTCATGAACAGGTCGGGAATCCAGTTCGCCGTGTTCATGTCGTGCGTACGGCGGCGGTCGTCACCGGTGTTCTTGCGCAGCTCCAGGAACTCCTCGATGTCGAGGTGCCACGATTCGAGGTACGCGCAGACCGCGCCCTTGCGCTTGCCGCCCTGGTTCACCGCGACGGCCGTGTCGTTCACGACCTTCAGGAACGGGACCACGCCTTGCGACTTGCCGTTCGTGCCCTTGATATGCGAGCCGAGGGCGCGCACGCGCGTCCAGTCGTTGCCGAGGCCGCCGGCGAACTTCGACAGCAGCGCGTTTTCCTTCAGCGCTTCGTAGATGCCGTCGAGATCGTCCGCGACCGTCGTCAGGTAGCACGACGACAGCTGCGAGCGGTGCGTGCCCGAGTTGAAGAGCGTCGGCGTCGAGCTCATGAAGTCGAAGCTCGACAGCACGTTGTAGAACTCGATCGCGCGCGTTTCGCGGTCGATCTCGTTCAGCGACAGGCCCATCGCGACGCGCATGAAGAATGCCTGCGGCATTTCGATGCGGGTGCCTTCGACGTGCAGAAAGTAGCGGTCGTACAGCGTCTGCAGGCCGAGGTAGCCGAACTGCAGGTCGCGGTTCGCGTCGAGCGCTTCGCCGAGGCGCTTCAGGTCGAACTGCAGCAGCTTGTCGTCGAGCAGGCCAGCGTCGACGCCGCGCTTCAGGAACTGCGGGAAGTATTCGGCGTAGCGGGTCGACATCTCGGCCTGCACGACTTCCTCGCCGAGAATCTCGCGACGGATCGTGTGCAGCAGGATGCGGGCCGTGACCTGGCTGTACGCCGGATCCTTTTCGATCATCGTGCGCGCCGCGAGGATCGCCGAGTCGTAGACCTGGCTCATCGGCACGCCGTCGTACAGGTTCTTCACCGTCTCCGCGACGATCGGGTCAGGGTTAACCGCAGCGCCGAGGCCGTCGCATGCCGACACGATCAGCGCGCGCAGCGCGTTCAGGTCGAGCGGGCGCGTGACGCCGTTGTCGACGACGTTGATGCCGGTGGTCGACTCGCCGCCCGCTGCCGCCGCTTCCTCGCCCGCATGCTGGCGCTCGAGGTGACGCTTCTCGCGATACAGCACGTACGCACGCGCGACGTTGTGCTCGCCGCCGCGCATCAGCGCGAGTTCGACCTGGTCCTGGATGTCTTCGATATGGAACGTACCGCCGTTCGGGCGGCTGCGCACGAGCGCGCGAACGACGTTGTGCGTCAGTTGTTCGACCTGCTCGCGCACGCGCGCCGATGCCGCGCCCTGCCCGCCATTGACGGCCAGGAAAGCCTTGGTCACCGCGATCGCGATCTTCGAAGGTTCGAACGACACCACGCTGCCGTTGCGGCGGATCACCTTGTAGTCGGCGAACGTGGCCTGCGGCGCGAGCGCCTTCGCGCCCTGTTCGGTCCCGCCGAGCGGACGGCTCGAGGCGCTCTCGTACTGGGACGTCGCGTTGTCGGTGGTTTGCATGTGCAAAGCTCCTGGTGTTGGATGGTGCGGAGAGAACCGCGGATTAAAACGAACGCTGCGCAATGCGGTGCGCGAGCGGTAAGAGGCGAGCGATGCGCCGGGGAAGCCGGTTCGGTCGATGCGCGACAACCCAGCCGGTCGTGTGCTTCGTCATGTGTACCCTGCCCCGTCGATGTTCGCTGCGCTGGTCGCGACGCCCGGACCGCCCGGCCTGACGCGCCGCCGTGAGAACCCTGTCCGCCGACGTTGCCCGCCGGCCGGTGCCGCTCGGGTTTTCCCCTGCGACACACACTATATCTAGTACAGAACCGCTCAACTGGCACCAAGTATAGTGGACATTCGGAGGACGTCCAAACGGATAATTTGCGGCGAAGGTCTTGACATCGCTCGCGCGCAGACACGGCAAGGCATTGGTCGGAGAAAAAACTTTCTCCGCTCAAAAAACCCCGCGATCAGTGCTGACGGAAAGGAAAGTATTCGGCGGAAAAACCGGCATCGCTCGCGAAGCGTTGCCAATCGAAGTGCGGGCCCGGGTCGGTCTTGCGGCCCGGCGCGACGTCCGAGTGACCCGCGAACGCGTCGACCGGATAGTGCGCGGCGAGCGCGCGGGAGAGCGCGGCGAGCACCGCGTATTGCGCATCGTCGAACGGCACGTCGTCCGCGCCTTCGAGCTCGATGCCGATCGAGAAATCGTTGCAGCGGGTGCGGCCGAAGAACTCGGACGAGCCCGCGTGCCACGCGCGCTCGTCGCACGACACGAACTGCACGAGTTCGCCGCCGCGGCGGATCAGGAAATGGGCGGACACGCGCACGCCGCGCAGGTGGCGCTGGTAATAGGGGTGCGCATCGCAGTCGAGGCGATTCAGGAACAGCGCCTCGATCGCGTCGCCGCCGAATTCGCCGGGCGGCAGGCTGATGTTGTGGACGACCACGAGCGTCGGCGCCGCACCCGCGGGCCGCGCCTCGAAGTTCGGCGACGGCGCATGGCGCGCTTCGCGCACCCAGCCGTTCGCGTCGACCGACAACACCGGCGCGTCGCTCATCGCGCGTCGCGGCCGTTCACGCGCGTGGCGTGGCGCTGCGCATGCTCGGCGCTGCAGAAGTATTCGCCGCTCGCGGCGACGGCGTCGCCCTTCGGCGCATGCACGCCGCATTCGGCGCAACGCACCATCGGCTCGGGCAGCGACCGCGCGTCGCCGTTCGGGCGCGCGGCGCCACCACCGGCACCGGCACCAGGCGCGCCGTCGTAACCGGCGCCGCGGCCGGTGCGCGCCTGCGCCTGTTCCTGCGCGTGGCGCAGCTTGCGCGCGAGCCAGGAACCGGCAAAGAAGAGAAGGATCAGGAGAAGAATCTGTCGCATCGGAAACCTGCGGTCAAACCACGGAGCGGTGCAGCAGCACCTCGAACACAAACCGGCTGCCGACATACGCGAGCAGCAGCGCGGCGAACGACACGAGCACCCAGCGCGCGGCGCCGCGGCCGCGCCAGCCCGACGTCTTGCGGGCGACCAGCAGACCGCCGAACATCAGCCACGACAGGATCGCGAACACCGTCTTGTGGTCGAGCCGCAACGCGCGCGCGTCGACCTGTTCGCTGAACAGGATGCCCGACGCGAGCGTCAGCGTCAGCAGCACGAAGCCGGCGCCGATCAGGCGGAACAGCAACTTCTCGAGCGTGAGCAGCGGCGGCAGCGTTTCGAGCCAGCTCGCGATCCAGCCGGTCGAGCCGTCGCGCCCGCCGTGCCGCAGCGACTGCAGGCGCCGCTCCACCATCAGCATCAGGATCGCATGCAGCGCGGCGATCGCGAAAAGGCCGTACGCGATGTTCGCGATCAGGAAATGCAGCTTGAACAGCGGCGCGGCTGCATAAGGCAGCACCCGCACGCCGCCGAACACGAGCGGCAGCAGCGACGCGCCGCACGCGAGCGGCAGCACCAGCAGGCGCAGGCTGTCGAGCGGGAAGAAGAAGCTCTCGATCCAGTAGATGCCGGCGCCGAGCCAGAACATCGCGGACAGCGCGAACGCGAAGCCGAACACCATCGCGTCGTTCGGAAAGATCGTCATGTGGAGCAGCACGCCGTGCGCGAGCAGCGCGGCGAACAGCAGCGCGCGGCCGGCCCCGCTCATCCCGGACGCAGCCGATGCAGGGACCGGCACGGCCGGCACGCTCGCGACGAGCGGCGTCGCGCCCTGGCGATGCGTGCGCCAGCCTGCGACGGCGAGGCCGCCGTACAGGAATGCGGTGAGGGCATACAGTACAATATCCATGTTCGAAGTTTACACTAGGCCCCCTTCCCGCGACGGCTCCCTTTGTTCGGTTCCGCCGCGCCTTCGGGCCCCACTGTCCATCGCTCCCCATGCTCGACAATCTCACTCAACGGATGGCGCGCGTCGTCAAGACGCTGCGCGGCGAGGCCCGGCTCACCGAGGCCAACACGCAGGAGATGCTCCGCGAGGTGCGTCTCGCGCTGCTGGAAGCCGACGTGTCGCTGCCGGTCGTTCGCGAATTCATCGCCAAGGTCAAGGAAAAGGCGCTCGGCGAAGAAGTGATCAGCAGCCTGTCGCCGGGCCAGGCGCTCGTCGGCGTGGTCCAGAAGGAACTGACCGCCGTGATCGGCGGCGACTACGAAGGCAAGGCCGCCGAGCTGAATCTCGCGGTCACGCCGCCCGCGGTGATCCTGATGGCCGGCCTGCAGGGCGCGGGCAAGACCACGACCGTGGGCAAGCTCGCGAAGCTGCTGCGCGAGAAGTACAAGAAGAAGGTGCTCACGGTGTCGTGCGACGTGTATCGTCCGGCCGCGATCATGCAGCTGAAAACGGTGACCGAGCAGGTCGGCGCCGACTTCTTCCCGTCCACGCCGGACCAGAAGCCCGTCGACATCGCGCTGGCGGCCGTCGACTGGGCGAAGCGCCACTACCATGACGTGCTGCTCGTCGACACGGCCGGCCGCCTCGGCATCGACGAAGCGATGATGCAGGAAATCGCCGCGCTGCACGGCGTGCTGAAGCCGGCCGAAACGCTGTTCGTCGTCGACGCGATGCTCGGCCAGGATGCCGTCAACACCGCGAAGGCGTTCAACGACACGCTGCCGCTGACCGGCGTCGTGCTGACCAAGCTCGACGGCGACTCGCGCGGCGGCGCCGCGCTGTCGGTGCGTCACGTCACGGGCAAGCCGATCAAGTTCGTCGGCGTCGCCGAGAAGCTCGACGGCCTCGAGGTGTTCCACCCCGACCGGATGGCGAACCGGATCCTCGGCATGGGCGACATCCTCGCGCTCGTCGAGGAAGCGCAGCGCGGCGTTGATGTCCAGGCCGCGCAGAAGCTCGCCGACAAGGTCAAGAAAGGCGGCGATTTCGACCTGAACGATTTCCGCGCGCAGATCTCGCAGATGAAGAACATGGGCGGCCTGTCGTCGCTGATGGACAAACTCCCCGCGCAATTCCAGCAGGCGGCGGCCGGCGCCGACATGGGCCAGGCCGAGAAGTCGATCCGCCGGATGGAAGGGATCATCAGCTCGATGACGCCCGCCGAGCGCGCGAAACCCGAAATCATCAAGGCGACGCGCAAGCGCCGCATTGCGGCCGGCGCGGGCGTGCCGGTGCAGGAAGTCAACCGGATGCTGAACCAGTACGACCAGATGCGTACGATGATGAAGAAGCTGAAGGGCGGCAACATGCAGAAGATGATGCGCGGCCTGAAAGGCATGATGCCCGGCATGCGCTGATTTCGTCCGTCGGCCGGCGCGCGGGTTTTTGCCGTAGCGCGCGCCTGCCGTTCTGCTTCATCCTTATTTGTATACCGACTGCCCGCCAGAACACATGAACCGCGAAGAAGCCCTCCACATTTTCGACCACTCCGAAGAGATCGTCTCGGCCGACGCCGTCAATGCGTCGATCTCGAAGATGGCCGACGCGATCCGCGCCGAGATCGGCGACGCGTTCCCGCTCGTTCTCTCGGTGATGGGCGGCGCCGCGGTGTTTACCGGGATGCTGCTGCCGCATCTCGATTTCCCGCTCGAATTCGACTACATCCACCTGACCCGCTACCGCAACACGACACAGGGCAGCCCGGAGATGCACTGGCGCGTCGCGCCGCGCGAATCGGTGAAGGACCGCATCGTGCTCGTACTCGACGACATCCTCGACGAAGGCGAGACGATGGCCGCGATCCGCGACCGCATCCTCGACATGGGCGCGAAGCGCTTCATGTCGGCCGTGCTGTGCGAGAAGACGCTCGCGAAGGCGAAACCGCTGCACCCCGACTTCTGCGGCTTCTCGGTGCCGGATCGCTACGTGTTCGGCTGCGGGATGGACGCGAAGGGCTACTGGCGCAACCTGCCGACGATCCGCGCGCTGACCGCGAACGTCTGATCGCCGCGCTGTCCGCTATATAAATAGAAAGCGGCGCTCCGGTTGCCCGGAGCGCCGCTTTTTTTCGTCGGCCCGCCGCGCCGCCCGCGCTACGGCTGCAACTGGTGCACGAACGCGCGAATGCCCGCCAGCAGCATCTCGACCGAGATCGCGACGAGCACGAGGCCCATCAGCCGCTCGAACGCGGCGACGGTCCGCTCGCCGAGCCACGCCTGAATCCGTTCGGCCAGCACCAGCGTGATCGCGCAGACGATCATCGTGACCGTCAGCGCGCCGACCCATTCGAGCATCTTGCCGGGCGCCTGCGACGTCAGCAGCATCACCGTCGCGAGCGCGGACGGCCCGGCCAGCGCCGGAATCGCGAGCGGCACGATGAACGGCTCGCCGCCCGCGCGCGGATCGCTGCCGAGCGCGCCGTCCGGATGCGGGAAGATCATCCGCAGCGCGATCAGGAACAGCACGATCCCGCCACCGAGCCGCAGCGACAGGTCGGTGAGGCTCATCATCCGCAGGAAGCGGTCGCCGACCAGCATGAAGAACAGCAGGATCACGAACGCGATCCCCACTTCGCGCAGGATCAGCTTCACGCGCCGCTCGCGCGGCACATCCCGCATCGCCGTGATGAACAGCGGGATGTTGCCGAGCGGATCCGTGATCAGCACGAGGAGCACGGTGGCCGACAGGAACGTGTATTCCATCGTGTCCCCCGGTCGCCGCGCTTAGTGCGCGAGCGCGGCGCGGATCTTCTCGGCGACCGTCGCCGCGGCCGTGTCGGCCGGCAGCAGCGTCGCTTCGGCGTCGCGGCGGCCCTGGTACTCGATCTTGCCTTCCTTCAGGCCGCGCTCGCCGATCACGAGACGATGCGGCACGCCGATCAGCTCCCAGTCGGCGAACATCACGCCCGGGCGCTCGCCGCGATCGTCGAGGATCACGTCGATGCCGGCCGCGACGAGTTCCGCGTACAGCTTGTCGGCCGTCTCGCGCACCATGTCGCTGCGGTCATAGCCCATCGGGCACAGCACGACCTCGAACGGCGCGATCGACTCGGGCCAGATGATGCCCTTCTCATCGAAGTTCTGTTCGATCGCCGCGCCGAGAATGCGCGTGATGCCCACGCCGTAGCAGCCCATCAGCATCGGCTGCGGCTTGCCCGACTCGTCGAGGAACGTCGCGCCCATCGCTTCCGAGTACTTGGTGCCGAGCTGGAACACGTGGCCGACTTCGATGCCGCGGCAGATGTCGATCGCGCCCTTGCCGTCCGGCGACGGATCGCCCTTCTTCACGTTGCGCACGTCGGCGACGTCCGGCTCCGGCAGGTCGCGGCCCCAGTTCACGCCCGCGATGTGATAGTCGACCTCGTTCGCACCGACGACGAAATCGCTCATGTTCGCGACCGTACGGTCGGCGATCACCTTCACCGGCTTCTTCGTGCCGACCGGGCCGAGATAGCCCGGCGGCGTGCCGAACCACTCGACGATTTCCTGCTCGGTCGCGAAGCGGTGGTTCTTCAGGCCCGGCAGCTTCGACACCTTGATCTCGTTCAGGTCGTGATCGCCGCGCAGCATCACGAGCCAGATGGTCGGCTCGGCGCCTTCGTTGTCGGTCGCGAGCACGATCGACTTGATCGTGCGCTCGAGCGGGATCGCCAGCAGTTCGGCGACGGCCTCGCACTTCGCCTTGCCGGGCGTCGCGACCTTTTCCATCGCTTCGGCCGGCGCCGCGCGCTCAGGCGTCAGCGGCAGCGCTTCGGCCGCCTCGACGTTCGCCGCGAATTCGGACGTCGGGCAGTACGCGATCGCGTCCTCGCCGGTGTCGGCGATCACGTGGAACTCGTGCGAGAAGTTGCCGCCGATCGAGCCGCTGTCGGCCGCGACCGCGCGGAACTCGAGGCCCAGGCGCGTGAAGATGCGCACGTACGCGTCGTACATCTTGCGGTACGACTCGTTCAGGCCGGCCGCATCCTTGTCGAACGAATACGCGTCCTTCATGATGAATTCGCGGCCGCGCATCACGCCGAAGCGCGGGCGGATCTCGTCGCGGAACTTCGTCTGGATCTGGTAGAAGTTCACCGGCATCTGCCGGTAGCTCTTGATCTGGTTGCGCGCGATGTCGGTGACGACTTCCTCGTGCGTCGGCCCGATCACGAAATCGTTGTCCTTGCGGTCCTTGAAGCGCAGCAGCTCGGGGCCGTACTGCTCCCAGCGGCCCGACTCCTGCCACAGCTCGGCCGGCTGCACGGCCGGCATCAGCAGCTCGATGGCGCCCGCCCGGTTCATTTCCTCGCGCACGATCGCCTCGACCTTGCGAATCGAACGCAGGCCGACCGGCAGGTAGTTGTAGATGCCGCCGGCGACGCGACGGATCATGCCGGCGCGGACCATCAGCTTGTGGCTGACGATCTCTGCGTCGGCGGGTGCCTCTTTCAGGGTGCCGATAAAGAAACGGGAAGCTTTCATGCGGACGGTTCCAAAAACGGCGCCCCCAGGCGGGGCGCCCGAAAAAGTTTCAAGGTGAAAAAGCGGCGCGCCGCGAACGACGATGGCGCAGATGACGTAGCAGACTAATCAGGGACAATTCAGCCGGTGTGCCCCGCGCGGATTCGCTCCGTCACGGTGCGCAGCGCCCGTTATCTGTTTATAATCAAAGCAATTTTAAAGGATTCGAAGGTGGTTGTATGCTGGATCGTGAAGGCTTTCGCCCGAACGTCGGCATCATCCTCTTGAACGCGCGCAACGAGGTGTTTTGGGGCAAGCGGCTCCGCGAGCATTCCTGGCAGTTTCCTCAAGGTGGGATCAAGTACGGCGAGACCCCCATGCAGGCGATGTACCGGGAACTGCACGAGGAAACCGGCCTGCATCCGGAACACGTCAAGATAATCGGCCGCACCCGCGACTGGTTGCGTTACGAGGTGCCTGACAAGTTCATCAAACGCGAAGTACGCGGTCATTACCGCGGCCAGAAGCAGATCTGGTTCCTGCTGCGGATGGTCGGACGCGATTGCGACATTTGCTTGCGCGCGACCGACCACCCGGAGTTCGATGCGTGGCGCTGGAACGAGTATTGGGTACCGCTCGATGCGGTGATCGAGTTCAAGCGGGATGTCTATCAGTTGGCGCTGACGGAACTGTCGCGCTTCCTGCGCCGCCCGGCGCAGCGAGCCGAGAAGCCGCGCGGGCCGCGTGTGTCGCGCTATCCGCGCGTCATTGGCGCACAGGCTCAAACGCTGACGATTGTCGACGCATCGGTGGTTTGTTCGGAGATCGAAGTGGAAGCGAGCACGCTCGACGAGATGCCGCCCCACGTGATCGTCGGCAAGTGACGAGTCGGACTGCATGACCGGGCGCGACCTTGGTGTCGCGCCCTTTTTTTACGAGGAATGCATATTGAAAGCGATTGCTCTCGCGCTCGCATCGATCGCCGCGATGGCCGCTCTGGCCGGCTGCGCGAACTCGAAAGCGCCGTCCAACAAGGATGACAGCGAGTTCGTGTACCTGCTCGACCGTCAGGGAACCTGGAAGGAAAACGCCGTCGACACGCTGCCGCCGCTGCCGCAAACGGGCGATCTGCTGCCGTTCAACGTGTCGCAGAACACGCCGCTGAAGTTCTTCGTCGATGCGAAGTCGCTCGAGGTCGGCAGCGACGGCGTCGTGCGCTACGCAGTCGTCGTCACGAGCCCGGCCGGTGCGCGCAACGTGAACTACGAAGGCATCCGCTGCGACACCTACGAATGGCGCCAGTACGCCGGCCTGAACTCGGACCACAACGGCTGGGATCGCACCGTCGAGAACGACTGGCGGCGCATCGAGAACGGCGAGCTGAACGCCTACCACTCCGCGCTCTACCAGGACTACTTCTGCGCGAACAAGATGCCGCAAGGCTCGACCCGGCAGATCCTCGAAAACATCCGGTTCCACCGCACCGCGATGACGCAGTTGCGCTGACGGCACGCGATGCGGGTCGCCCGCATCGCCCTCCCGCCGGACAAAAAAGCCCGCATCGCGCGGGCTTTTTCATTTGAACGACGGCATCAGGCCAGCGATCACACCAGCACGAGGTTGTCGCGATGGATCAGTTCGGGCTCCAGCATGTAGCCGAGCACGGTCTCGATCTCGCCGCTCGGCTTGCGGTGAATCAGCTTCGTTTCCGCGCTGCTGTAGTTCGTGAGCCCGCGCGCCACCTCGCGCCCGTCCGGGCCGACGCACGCGATCACCTCGCCGCGCGCGAACGCGCCCTGCACGTCGATCACGCCGATCGGCAGCAGGCTCTTGCCGCCGGCCGTCAGCTTCTCGACCGCGCCCGCGTCGATCACGACGTGGCCGCGCACCTGCAGATGGTCGGCCATCCATTGCTTGCGCGCCGCCATCCGCGCGGTTCGTGCGATCAGTTGCGTGCCGATCGCCTCGCCGGCCGCCAGACGCACAAGCACGTCGGACTCCCGGCCGCTCGCGATCACGGTATTCGCGCCGCTGTGCGCCGCACGCTTCGCCGCGAGGATCTTCGTCAGCATCCCGCCGCGACCGAGGCTCGAGCCGACCCCGCCCGCCATCGCCTCGAGCTCCGGCGCGCCCGCATTGGCCTCGCCGACGAGCGTCGCATTCGGGTCCTTGCGCGGATCGGCCGTGAACAGCCCCGACTGATCGGTGAGGATGATCAGCGCATCGCCTTCGATCAGGTTCGCGACGAGCGCGCCGAGCGTGTCGTTGTCGCCGAACTTGATTTCGTCGGTGACGACCGTGTCGTTTTCGTTGATGATCGGCACGACGCCGAGCCGCAGCAGCGTGAGCAGCGTCGAGCGCGCATTCAGGTAGCGCTCGCGATCCGCCAGATCGGCGTGCGTGAGCAGGATCTGCGCGGTGCGGATCCCGTGCTCGGTGAAGCGACTCTCGTAGACTTGCGCGAGCCCCATCTGGCCGACCGCGGCAGCGGCCTGCAACTCGTCGATTTCCCGCGGCCGCTTGCTCCAGCCGAGTCGCTGCATGCCTTCGGCAATCGCGCCCGAACTGACGAGCACGACTTCCTTGCCCTGCGCACGCAACGCGGCGATCTGGGCCGCCCAGCGGCCGATTGCAGCATGATCGAGCCCTTTGCCGTCGTTGGTCACGAGGCTGGAGCCCACCTTCACCACCAATCGCTTCGAATCCGCGATGATCGAACGCATCCTGCACTGTCTCCTGTATATGATGCCGGCCCACCGGGCGCGATGGAACGCCGACGCCGGGCGGCACGCCCGGCGCGTGACCTGACCGCCCGACCGTTCAGGCGTCGTCGCCCGGGGCCGCGCCGCCCTTCGCCGGCGGCGCATCGCGGAAACGCACGTCCGCCGCGAGATCCTCCGCCTCCGCCGCGCGATGCGCGTCCGAATGTTCGGAGAGGTAGTCGTAGATCGCGTAGCACAGCGCTTCGCAGCCCTGGCCCGTCAGCGCCGAGATCTCGAACACCGGGCCGTCCCAGCCGAAACGGTCGAGGAAATCCGCGACGCGCGCCTCGCGCTCGTCTTCCGGCACCATGTCGAGCTTGTTGAGCACGAGCCAGCGCGGCTTCTCGTAGAGCGCCTCGTCGTACTTGCGCAGTTCGCCGACGATCGCCGTCGCCTCCGCGACCGGATCGACGCTTTCGTCGAACGGCGCGAGATCGACCAGATGCAGCAGCACGCCGGTACGCTGCAGGTGACGCAGGAACTGATGCCCGAGGCCCGCGCCTTCGGCCGCCCCTTCGATCAGCCCCGGGATATCGGCGATCACGAAGCTCTTGCTCGGGCCGACCCGCACCACGCCCAGATTCGGCGCGAGCGTCGTGAACGGGTAGTCGGCGATCTTCGGCTTCGCGTTCGACACCGACGAGATGAAGGTCGACTTGCCCGCGTTCGGCATGCCGAGCAGACCGACGTCGGCGAGCACCTTCAGCTCGAGCCTCAGCATGCGCCGCTCGCCCGGCTTGCCGTCGGTCTTCTGGCGCGGCGCGCGGTTCGTGCTCGACTTGAAGTGCAGGTTGCCGAGGCCGCCGGCGCCGCCCTGCGCGAGCATCACCTGCTGGTCGTGCTCGGTCAAATCGGCAATCAGCTCGCCCGTTTCCATGTCGCTGATGATCGTGCCGACCGGCATGCGCAGCGTGACGTCGTCGCCGCCCTTGCCGTAGCAATCCGAGCCGCGACCGTTTTCGCCGTTGCGCGCGAGGTGCTTCTTCGCGTAACGGTAGTCGATCAGCGTGTTGATGTTGCGGTCGGCGATCGCATAAACGCTGCCGCCCCGGCCGCCGTCGCCACCGTCCGGCCCGCCGAACGGGACGAATTTCTCGCGGCGCATCGACGCGCTGCCATCGCCTCCGTCGCCGGCGATGACTTCGATTCGTGCTTCGTCAATGAACTTCATTCGTCACTCCGCCCAGTATTTCCGCTATTGTGCCGCGCGCCGGCACGCTTGAACAATCTGCCGTTCGGCCGATCGTATGCCGGTTGCACGAGGGTCGCCGGCGCGCACATGCGCCCGGCGACCCAATAAAAAAAGGCCCCGCGAAGACTGCGGGGCCTTTCGGCTACGAAGCCCGTGGGTGCCTGACTTAGGCAGCCGCCGGGACGACGATGACCAGATGCTTCTTGTCCGCGCCCTTCGTCGCGAACTTGACGTGACCGTCGACCAGCGCGAACAGGGTGTGATCCTTGCCCATGCCGACGTTCTCGCCAGCGTGCATGCGCGTACCGCGCTGACGCACGATGATGCCGCCAGCGTTGATTGCCTGGCCGCCGTACACTTTCACGCCGAGACGTTTCGACTCGGAGTCGCGGCCGTTCCGGGAAGAGCCGCCTGCCTTTTTGTGTGCCATCTGATTGCTCCTTTACCGAGGCGCTTACGCGTTGATCGCGTCGATGCGCAGCTCAGTGTAGTTCTGGCGGTGGCCGCCGTGCTTTTGGTAGTGCTTCCGGCGACGCATCTTGAAGATGGTGACCTTGGCATGACGACCGTGCGACACAACGGTGGCCTTGACGGAAGCCCCACTGACCAGCGGCGTACCGAACTGAATCGATTCGCCTTCGCCCACTGCGAGAACCTGGTCGAGCGTGATTTCAGCGTCAATGTCAGCCGGTATCTGTTCTACTTTGAGTTTTTCGCCAACGGCAACCTTGTACTGCTTGCCGCCGGTTTTTATGACCGCGTACATTGAGAACCTCACTCTGGATCCAATTTTTCCGCACACCACGCGCGGAAAACACGTGATTATACATGGGCTTAGCACCCAAGTCAAAGCCGATCGACGATTGCCGCGCGTGGGCCTCGGCCGGACGGCCAAAATCGCGCCGCTGGTACGTCTGACAGACCGGCATATCGCGGATTCGACTTATAATCCGCGGCATCACCCAATTCCATCATCATGTCGTCGTCCACCGCCTCCCCCACCCTCAGCGCCGCCCACCTGCTCGCCCCGATCACCAGCGACATGGAGCAGGTGAATCGCGTTATCCGGCAAAGCCTCGCGTCCGACGTGCTGCTGATCAACCAGATCGCCGAATACATCATCGGCGCGGGCGGCAAGCGGCTGCGTCCGGCGTTGCTGCTGCTCGTCGCCGGCGCGCTCGGCGAAACGTCGCACCAGCGGCACGTGCTGGCCGCCGTCGTCGAATTCATCCACACGGCCACGCTGCTGCATGACGACGTCGTCGACGAATCCGAGCTGCGCCGCGGCCGCCAGACGGCCAATGCGCTGTTCGGCAACGCGGCGAGCGTGCTGGTAGGCGACTACCTCTACTCGCGCTCGTTCGAGATGATGGTCGGCGTCGGCAAGATGCGCGTGATGGAGATCCTGTCCGAAGCGACGACGATCATTTCGGAAGGCGAGGTGCTGCAGCTCCTCAACATGCACGACGCGGACGTCGACGAAGCGCGCTACATGCAGGTGATCCGCTACAAGACGGCCAAGCTGTTCGAGGCGTCGGCGCGCCTGGGCGCGGTGCTCGCGGGCGCCGATGCGCCGACCGAGGCCGCCGCCGCCGAATACGGCCGCCGGATCGGCACCGCGTTCCAGATCATGGACGACTGGCTCGACTATGCGGGCACCGCCGAGGCAATGGGCAAGAATGCCGGCGACGACCTGCGCGAAGGCAAGCCGACGCTGCCGCTCATCTATCTGATCGAACGCGGCACGCCCGAACAGTCGGCGCTCGCACGCGAGGCGATCGAACACGGCGGCACCGATCGCTTCGACACGATTTTCGAAGCGATCACGCGTTCGGGCGCGCTCGATCACACGCTCGAATGCGCACGCCAGGAAGCACAGGCGGCAGCCGCGGCAATTGCCGCGTTCCCCGATTCGATCTACAAGGAAAGCCTGCTCGGGTTGTGCTCATACTCGACGTCGCGGCAATCGTAACCACGCCGCGAACGCGAAGCGATGCGTTGTCTCGAAAATTTTCTTCATCAAAGTATTCCCTTTTAGAAAAAACATCGTTATAGTTACGTTCTTGCTTGTGACGACGTAGCGATTCTTAACGAAGACGGCGAAGTCGGAAGAGCAAAAATCGGGGTGTAGCTTAGCCTGGTAGAGCGCTACGTTCGGGACGTAGAGGCCGGAGGTTCGAATCCTCTCACCCCGACCAGATTTAAAAAAACCGTGCACCGCGTGCACGGTTTTTTTTCGTCCGGCCGCCGCGGGCCCCTCGTGTCGCGCGCGACACATCGCGGTCGCCGGCCTCTGCTATATTTCCCCCATCCCTGTCCTTCACTGCCCTTTCCAACGCGTGGACCAAATTCCCTTATGGGCGCAAATCGGCGCCGTCTTCCTGCTTCTTCTCTGTTCCAGCTTCTTTTCCATTTCCGAGACCGCGATGATGGCGCTCAACCGCCATCGGCTGAAGCATCTCGCCGGCCAAGGCGTACTCGGCGCGAAAACCACGCAGGGGCTGCTCACGCGCACTGACTTGCTGCTCAGCGTGATCCTGATCGGCAACAACCTGTTCAACACGATCATCCCGGTCCTCACGACATCGCTCGCGCTGCATACGTTCGGCCGCAACAACCTCGCGCTGTCGATCGCGACCGGCGTCGTCGCGTTCCTGATCATCGTATTCGCGGAAATCGCACCGAAGATCGTCGGCGCGACGTTCCCCGAACGCATCGCGCTGCCCGCGAGCCTCGTGATCGCCCCGCTGATGCGCGTGTTCAAGCCAGTCGTCTGGTTCGTCAACGCGCTCGCGAACGGCGTGCTGTGGGTGCTGCGCATCAACACGAAGAAGGGCCGCGACCAGCGGATGTCGGCCGACGAGCTGCGCGCCATCGTGCTCGAATCGAGCAGTTTCATGCCGACCAAGCACCGCAGTATCCTGCTCAACCTGTTCGACCTCGAGAACATCACGGTCGACGACGTGATGGTGCCGCGCCGCCAGATCGAATCGCTCAACTTCTACGCACCGCTCGACGACATCCTGCATCAGCTCGAAACCTGCTATCACAACCGGCTCGTGGTCTACGAAGGCGACATCGACAAGGTGCTCGGCGTGCTGCACGTGCGCAAGACGCTCACCGGGCTGCACAACCAGGATTTCGACCGCGAGACGCTGCGCGCGCTGCTCGCCGAACCGTACTACGTGCCGTCCGGCACGCCGGTGGTCCAGCAGCTCCAGTTCTTCCAGGAAACCCGGCAGCGCACCGCGCTCGTCGTCAACGAGTACGGCGAACTCGAAGGGCTCGTCACGCCCGAGGACATCATCGAGGAACTGATCGGCGAATTCACGACGTCGATGCCGCGCAGCGAACGCGCGGGCGGCTGGGACGAGAACGGCGAATGCATCGTGTCGGCCAGCATGCCGCTGCGCGAACTGAACCGCTGGCTGCACCTGAAACTGCCGACCGACGGGCCGAAGACGCTGAACGGACTGGTGCTCGAGATCCTCGAGGAAATTCCGGAAGACGACGTGTGCCTGAAAATCGGCGACGTGATGCTCGAGGTGATGCGCAGCGACGATCAGGCAGTACGCACCGTCAAGCTCTTCAAGCCGCGCGGCACGCGCACCGGGCGCGCCGCCTCGCGCTAGGGCCGGTTCACGCTAATAACGGGCTAGCGCTGGCGCTAGCCGAACGGCCGACTGCCGGCGCCGACCGCGACGCGCGATGATCTGCGCATCACGGTCAACTGGCGGCCAGCGTGCCGGCTCACATGCACTTTCCTTCCTCCGCGGCGTCGCTACACGCGCGGTCGGCGCCCGCGCAGGCCGACGCGCCGCCCGCCGACGCGCCCCATGCACTCGATGCGGCCCAGCTCGACGATGCCCCCGCCGTACGGCTGCTGACGGACACGCTGCACGCGGCGCGCGTGCGCGACGCATCGGACATCCACGTCGAGCCGTTCGAAGCCGGCTGGCGCATCCGTCTGCGCATCGACGGCGTGCTGCATGAACACGCGCGACCGCCGCTGCACCTGCGCGATGCGCTCGTCACGCGGATCAAGGTGCTCTCGCGCATGGACATCGCCGAGCGGCGGCTTCCGCAGGACGGCCGGCTGCGCATCGCGATCGACGGCGGCACGCGCGGCGACTATCGTGTCAGTTCGCTGCCCACGCTGTTCGGCGAAAAGCTCGTGCTGCGGCGGCTCGAAACGCTGCCGCCCGATCTCACGCTGGCCAACCTCGGCTTCGATGCGCGGCAGGCGGCCGCGATGGAGGCCGCGATCCGCGCGCCGCATGGCCTCGTGCTCGTTACGGGCCCGACCGGCAGCGGCAAGACGCTGTCGCTCTACTGCGCGCTGCAAATGCTCGATCGCGACGCGCACAACGTCTGCACGGTCGAGGATCCCGCCGAGATCCAGCTCGACGGAATCAATCAAGTCGGCGTCGCTGACAAGGCGGGGCTCACGTTCGCGACGGCGCTGCGCGCGCTGTTGCGACAGGACCCGGACGTCATCATGGTCGGCGAGATTCGCGATGCGGAGACGGCCGACGTCGCGATCAAGGCCGCGCAGACCGGCCATCTCGTGTTGTCGACGCTGCACACGAACGACGCGCCGGCCGCCGTCGCGCGGCTGCTCGACATCGGCGTCGCGCCGTACAACCTCGCCGCCGCGCTGCACCTCGTCACCGCGCAACGCCTCGTCCGGCGCCTGTGCGTCCACTGCCGCGCACCTTCGGACGCATCGGCGCGCGCGCTGCGGGAAGCCGGCTGCGACCCGGCGGCGCTGGCGGCCGGCTGGCGGCCGTTCGTCGCGCGCGGCTGTTCCGCCTGTCACGGGATCGGCTATCGCGGCCGCATCGGCCTGCATCAGACGATGCCGGTCTCGCCCGCGCTGGCCGAGCGCATCGTCGCGCGGGCGAGTGTCGGCGAACTCGCGCACTGCGTGGCGGCCGAGGGCGTGCGCACGCTGCGCGACGCGGCATTCGCGCGCGTCATGGACGGCACGACGAGCGTCGCGGAAGCCATCGCCGCCACCCCCGCCGCGTGAACGTGCGCACGCCGCCGCGCGAAACCCGCTTCGCATGGCGCGGCCGCCATCGCGACGGCTCGCCACGCCGCGGGATCGTCATCGCGTTCGACGCCGCGGCCGCGCGCGCCACGCTCGCGCGCGACGGCATCGCGGTACTGTCGCTCGACGTCCGCGGGCCGGCCCGTCCGCCTACGGCGGCCGCGCGCGACATCACGCGCTTCACGCGCCAGCTCGCGAGCCTGCTGCAGGCCGGCCTGCCGCTCGCGCCGTCGCTCGAGATGCTCGCGCGCACCCGCACGCGCGACGGCGTGCCGCGCATTGCCGCGGTTCTCGCCCGCGAGATCGTCGGCGGCCGGCGCTTCGCCGATGCGCTCGCACGCTATCCATCGCAATTCGGCACGCTGTATCGTCAGTTGATCGAGGTCGGCGAAGCGTCCGGTTCGCTCGGCGTCGTGCTGACACGGGTCGCGGAACACCGCGAGCGCGCCGATGCACAATGGCGCAAGCTGCGCGCCGCACTCGCGTATCCGGCCGCCGTCATCCTGTTCGGGCTCGCGATCTCCGCTGCATTGATGATGTGGGTCGTGCCGACCTTCCGGCAGATCTTCGACGGTTTCGGCGCCGCGCTGCCCGCGCCGACCCGCGCGCTGCTCGCGCTGTCCTCCGCGCTGTCGGCGTGGGGCGGCGTACTCCTGGCCGGCGCGGCCGCCACGGGCCTTGCCGCGCGGCACGCGCTGCGGCGCTCGGCCGCGCTGCGTCACGCGCTCGCGCGACGCCTGCTGCGCGCCCCGCTCGCGGGCAGCGCGCTCGAGCGGTACGCCGCCGCACGCTGGTGCCGTTCGCTGGCGACCCTGCTCGGCGCCGGCGTGCCGCTCGCCGATGCGTTCGCCACGCTGGAGCGCACGGCCGGTCATCCGGTGTTCGCGCACGCCACCGCGCACATCGCCGCACGCGTGTTGCGCGGCGTACGTCTGGCCGATGCGATGCATTCGGCCGGCTGCTTTCCGGACGACGTCGTGCAGCCGATCGCCGTCGCCGAGGAAACCGGTGCGCTCGACACGATGCTCGCCGACATCGCCGCGCTGTGCGAACGCCAGCTGGACGCGCGCCTCGATGCGCTCGCGGCGCTCGGCGAACCGTTGATCGTGATCGTGCTGGGCGCACTCGTCGGCGGCCTCGTGATCGCGATGTATCTGCCGATCCTTCAACTCGGCAACGTGGTGTAGCATCGCAACCGATTCTGTCGCCTTTTAAGTCCGAACCTTGAGCCTCATGACGCCCGCGCCCCTGTCCGCCGTTTCCGATTCGCCCGAGAGCACGCTGCTCGCGCTGGCGATGCTGCCGCCCGCGCTGCAGTATGCGTTCGCGGTCGTCGTCGGCCTTTGCATCGGCAGCTTCCTGAACGTGGTCGTGCACCGGTTGCCCGTGATGATGCAGCGCGCGTGGCAGGCCGAGATCGCCGAGGCGACGGGCACCGCGAGCGCCCCGCCCGACGACGGTTATCCGCCGCGCTACGATCTGTGGCGCCCGCGCAGTGCCTGCCCGCATTGCGGCCACGTATTGCGCGCGTGGGAAAACATTCCGCTCGTCAGCTACCTGATGCTGCGCGGGCGCTGCCGGCGCTGCGGCCATGCGATCGGCATCCGCTACGTGCTCGTCGAGATCGCGTGCGCAGGGCTCGCTGCCGGCTCGCTCGCGGCGTTCGGCCCGACCGTCGCCGCGCTTGCCGCGTTCGCGCTGTGCGCGGCGCTGCTCTCGATGAGCGCGATCGATATCCGGACCGGCTACCTGCCCGACTCGATGACGCTGCCGCTGCTGTGGGCAGGGCTCGTGCTGAACCTCGGCGGCACCTTCACGTCGCTGCGCTCGGCCGTGATCGGCGCGATGGCCGGCTACCTGTTCCTGTGGTCGATCTACTGGCTGTTCAAATGGCTGCGCGGCATCGAGGGCATCGGTTTCGGCGACCTGAAGCTGCTTGCCGCGCTCGGCGCATGGATGGGCTGGGCCGCGCTGCCGCAGGTCGTGCTGTTCGCGGCGGTGACCGGCGCGATCGTCGGGCTCGTCGCGACCTGGCGCGGCCGCATGCGCTTCGAGGAGCCGATTCCGTTCGGCCCGTTCCTCGCGGCCGGCGGCGTCGCCACGCTGTTTTTCGGCACCCCTTTCTATGCGGCGCTCGGAGGCTGACATGTTTTCCGTAGGACTCACGGGCGGCATCGGCAGCGGCAAGACGACCGTTGCCGACCTGTTCGGCGCCCGTGGCGCATCGCTCGTCGATACCGACCTGATTGCCCACCGCATCACCGCGCCGGGCGGCCTCGCGATGCCCGCGATCGAGCAGGCTTTCGGGCGCGACTTCGTGGCCGCCGACGGCTCGCTCGATCGCGCGAAGATGCGCGCGCTGATCTTCAGCGACGACGCCGCGCGCCGGCGCCTCGAAGCGATCACGCATCCGCTGATCCGCGCGGAGACCGATCGCGACGCGCGCGAAGCGCGGGGCCCGTACGTGATGTTCGTCGTGCCGCTGCTCGTCGAGTCGGGCACCTGGAAGGCGCGCAGCGATCGCGTGCTTGTCGTCGACTGCCCGGTCGAAACGCAGATCGCGCGCGTGATGCGGCGCAACGGTTTCACGCGCGAACAGGTCGAAGCGATCATCGCGCGCCAGGCGACGCGCGAAGCCCGCCTCGCGGCGGCCGACGACGTGATCGTCAACGACGCGCTCACGCCCGGCGCGCTCGCCGCGCAGGTCGATGCACTGCACCAACGCTATGTCGAATTCGCGGCCGCCGCGCAGTGAGCATCGCGCGCAATCGTGATGGTGTACGAAATTGGCGCGTTGCTAGGGTAGAGAGGGGGCATTAGAATGTCCTTCATTGTTTCAATCCCTACCCAAGAGGCGAGCGCGCTTGATTCTTTACGAGTATCCGTTCAACGAGCGAATTCGCACGCTGTTGCGTCTCGAAGATCTGTTCGAGCGCTTCACGTTCTTTTTGGCTCAGGAGGACCCGCGTGAACACCACGTCGCGCTGACGACGCTGTTCGAAATCGCCGAGGTAACGGGCCGCGCGGACCTGAAATCGGATCTGATGAAGGAGCTCGAACGTCAACGCCAGACGCTCGCCCCCTTTCGCGGCAATCCGGGCATCGAGCAGAACGCGCTCGAGGCCGTGCTCGGCGAAATCGAGCAGACGCTCGCGAATCTCGCGCAGATGCAGGGCAAGACCGGCCAGCACCTCGTCGACAACGAGTGGCTCGCCAGCATCCGCAGCCGCGCGGTGATTCCGGGCGGCACGTGCAAGTTCGACCTGCCGTCGTACTACGCGTGGCAGCAATGGCCCGCGGAGCAGCGGCGCCAGGACATCGCGAAGTGGATCCTGCCGATGCTGCCGTTGCGCGACGCCGCGACGATCGTGCTGCGGCTCGCGCGCGAATCGGGTCAGGCGTCGAAGGTCATGGCGATGCAGGGCAGCTACCAGCAGATGCTGTCCGGCCGCAGCTACCAGCTGATGCAGGTGCGCGTGTCGCCGGAGTTGCGCGTGATTCCCGAGGCGAGCGCCAACAAATACATGCTGTGGGTGCGGTTCACCATGCAGGACGGCGATGTACGGCCGCGCGCGGTGGACATCGACGTGCCGTTCCATCTGACACTGTGTAATCTGTAACGGCCGCGTGCCGGTTCAATGCTTTCGTATGACTACCGTCGTGAAATGTCCTTCGTGCGGCGCAGAAGTGCGCTGGACGCCTGAAAACAAGTTCCGCCCGTTCTGTTCGGCCCGCTGCAAGCAGCTCGACCTCGGCGCATGGGCCGCGGAAAAGTATCGGATCGGCGGTTCCTCCGACGAGGGTCCGTCGTCGGAAGAAGACGGCACGGACAACCGCCGCGACAGCTGAGCGGCGCGCGACGCCGCCGTCCGCCGCGCCGTCCGCTGATATGGCCCGCGTTTCAGGCGGGCCGCCGCGGCGTCATTGCGACGCCGCTTCCTTCTCGAGCAGTTCGAGCACCGGCAGCGCCGCCGGCAACAGCGGCGCGACCTCGACCGGCAGTTGCTGCCACACGAACGCCTGCCCTTCCTTGCTGTGCGGCTCGCCCGTCCAGCCCGTCACCTTGCAGAAATAGAGCCGCACGTACGCGTGCGGATAATCGTGCTCGAGCGTGTGCCAGCGGTGGCTGGCCGTGACGTCGATGCCGAGTTCCTCGTGCAGCTCGCGCGCCAGCGCGTCCTCGACGCTTTCGCCGGCCTCCAGCTTGCCGCCCGGAAACTCCCAGTAACCTTCGTACGGCTTGCCCTGCAGGCGTTGCGCGAGCAGATACCGGCCGTCCGGCTGCACCATCACGCCGACCGCGACTTCGGTCACCTTGCGACCGTCCGGCGCCCGCACGGCGCCCTGTGCCTGATCCGCGCTCATGCCTGCTCCTTGCGGCCCGACCAGTCCCGTGCGAACTGCCACGCGACGCGGCCCGAACGCGAGCCGCGCTCGAGCGCCCATACGAGCGCGTCGCCGCGCGCGGTCTCGATCTCCGCATCCGGGCAGCCGAAGTGACGCAGCCAGTGCGCGACGATGTCGAGGTAGTCGTCCTGCTTGAACGGATAGAAGCTGACCCACAAGCCGAAGCGCTCCGACAGCGAGATCTTCTCCTCGACGACTTCGCCGGGATGAATCTCGCCGTCCGGCAGATGCTTGTACGACTCGTTGTCGCTCATGTACTCGGGCAGCAGATGGCGGCGGTTCGACGTCGCGTAGATCAGCACGTTGTCCGACTGCGCGGCGATCGACCCGTCGAGCGCGACCTTCAGCGCCTTGTAGCCCGATTCGCCGTCCTCGAACGACAGATCGTCGCAAAACACGATGAACCGCTCCGGACGCTGCGAGATCAGGTCGACGATGTCGCCGAGATCGTGCAGGTCGTCCTTGTCGACTTCGATCAGGCGCAGCCCGTCGTTCGCGTACGCATTCAGGCACGCCTTGATCAGCGACGACTTGCCGGTGCCGCGTGCGCCGGTCAGCAGCACGTTGTTGGCCGGCTTGCGCTGCACGAACTGCCGCGTGTTCTGGTCAATCAGCGCCTTCTGGCGATCGATGTTGTGCAGGTCGCCGAGCGTGATCGACGACACGGCCGGTACCGGCTGCAGAAAACCGCGCCCCTGGCGCTTGCGCCAGCGGAACGCGTGGGCCGCGTTCCAGTCGATGGCCGCCGGTGCGGGCGGCAGCATTCCTTCGAGACGGCCGAGCAGCGCCTCCGCGCGCGTCAGAAACTGTTCAAGCTTGTCCATGTCGTTCGGGCGCTCCGATCAGGAGCGGTAATCCGCGTTGATGCTCACGTAATCGTGCGACAGGTCGCACGTCCAGACGGTGGCCTGCGCGTCGCCGCGGCCGAGCAGCACGCGGATCGTGATCTCGCTCTGCTTCATCACGCGCTGGCCGTCCTCTTCCTGGTAGGCCGGGTTGCGGCCGCCCGCCTTCGCGACGAGCACGTCGTCCAGATAGAGGTCGATCTTGCCGACGTCGAGATCCGCGACGCCCGCATAGCCGATCGCCGCGAGAATCCGGCCCAGGTTGGGGTCGGATGCGTAGAAGGCCGTCTTCACGAGCGGCGAATGGCCGATCGCGTACGCGATCTGGCGGCATTCGGCGACGCTCTTGCCGCCTTCGACCTGCACCGTCATGAATTTCGTCGCGCCTTCGCCGTCGCGCACGATCAGTTGCGACAGCACCTGCGCGACGTCCGTCACCGCGTCGCGCAGCGCCGCATAGGCGGGCGAATCGGTCGACGTGATCGCGGGCAGCGTGCTCTTGCCCGACGCGATCAGGATGAACGAGTCGTTGGTCGACGTGTCGCCGTCGATCGTGATGCAGTTGAACGAGCGGTCGGCGACTTCCTTCACGAGCGTGTCGAGCACCGGCTGCGCGACGTTCGCATCGAACGCAAGGAAGCCGAGCATCGTCGCCATGTTCGGCTTGATCATGCCCGCGCCCTTGCTGATGCCGGTCAGCGTGACCGTGTGACCATCGATCGTCACCTGGCGCGACGTCGCCTTCGGCAGCGTGTCGGTCGTCATGATCGCCTGCGCGGCGTCGAACCAGTTCGCGGCCTGGCGGTTCGCGAGCGCGGCCGGCAGGCCGGCCTTCAGGCGGTCGATCGGCAGCGGCTCGAGGATCACGCCGGTCGAGAACGGCAGCACCTGCGCCGGCGCGATGCCCGCGAGACGCGCGAGCTCCGTGCAGGTCTCGCGTGCGTTCACGAGGCCCGGCTCGCCGGTGCCCGCGTTCGCATTGCCCGTATTCACGACCAGCGCGCGGATGCCCGCGCCGCCCGCACGGACCTTCGCCAGATGCTCGCGGCAGACGGTGACCGGCGCTGCGCAGAAACGGTTTTCGGTGAATACGCCCGCGACCGCCGCACCTTCTTCGACGGAGATGACCAGCACGTCCTTGCGATTCGGCTTGCGGATGTTCGCTTCCGCCCAGCCGAGCGTGACGCCGGCGACGGGATGCAGTTGGGCGGGATCGATCGACGGAAAATTGACAGCCATGGGGCACACCTGCCGGATGGAAAATGCTGGCGCGTGCCGGCATCGATTGGAAGAACCGGCGGCCCCACGCGGGCCGCCACAACTCACATCACTGACTCGAAGCTGCGAACGACGCGGCACGCGTGACGCGCGCCGCCGACGATCATGACAGCTTCCCGTGACATTGCTTGTACTTCTTGCCGCTGCCGCACGGGCACGGATCGTTGCGGCCGACCTTCGGCATTTCGCCGCCGGGGCCGCTGTGCGTCATCGCGCTGCCGACCATGTCGGCCGTCGCCGTGGCCGCCGCGGCTGCCGTGACGTTCGCGACCGGCGCACCGGCGTCCGCGTAGTCGGCGTGCTGGTATTCGACGTTCTCGAGATGACCGCCGCGCTCCTCGATCTGCTCGGCGGCTTCTTCCAGCTGCTCCGGCGACTGGATCTGCACGTTCATTACGATGCGCGTGACTTCCTGCTTGATCGCGTCGAGCATCGCGGCGAACAGCTCGAACGCCTCGCGCTTGTACTCCTGCTTCGGGTTCTTCTGCGCATAGCCGCGCAGATGGATGCCCTGGCGCAGGTGGTCGAGCGCCGCGAGGTGCTCGCGCCACAGGCGGTCGACCGTCTGCAGCATCACCGAACGCTCGAACGCGCTGAACGATTCGCGGCCGACCAGCGCGACCTTCGCGTCGTACTGCTCGTCGGCGGCCGTCGTCACCGCGTCGAGAATCTCCTCGGCCGTGATCGACGACGACTCGTTCACCATTTCCTGGATCGCGAGATCGAGCTGCCAGTCGTTGCGCAGCGCTTCCTCGAGCTCGGGCACGTCCCACTGCTCTTCGATGCTGCCTTCCGGCACGAACTGGCGGACGACCTCGGTGATCACGCCGTGACGCATCGCGGTGATCGTCTCGGTGATGTCGTGCGCCTCGAGCAGTTCGTTGCGCTGCTGGTAGATCACCTTGCGCTGGTCGTTCGACACGTCGTCGTATTCGAGCAGCTGCTTGCGGATGTCGAAGTTGCGCGCTTCGACCTTGCGCTGCGCCGATTCGATCGACCGCGTGACGATGCCCGCCTCGATCGCCTCGCCTTCCGGCATCTTCAGGCGATCCATGATCGAGCGCACGCGGTCGCCCGCGAAGATGCGCAGCAGCGGATCGTCGAGCGACAGGTAGAAACGCGACGAGCCCGGATCGCCCTGGCGGCCCGCACGGCCGCGCAGCTGGTTGTCGATCCGGCGCGATTCGTGGCGCTCGGTGCCGATGATGTGCAGGCCGCCTGCGGCCTTCACCTGCTCGTGCAGCGTTTCCCACTCGTCGTGCAGCTGCTTGATGCGGCGTGCCTTTTCGTCGGCCGGGATCGCGTCGTCGGCGTCGATGAACGCGGCCTGCTTCTCGGCGTTGCCGCCGAGCACGATGTCGGTACCGCGACCGGCCATGTTGGTCGCGATCGTGATGCGCTTCGGACGGCCGGCTTCCGCGACGATCGCCGCTTCACGCTCGTGCTGCTTCGCGTTCAGCACTTCGTGCGGCAGCCCGGCCTGCTTCAGCAGGTGCGACAGCAGCTCGGAGTTCTCGATCGAGGTCGTGCCCACCAGCACCGGCTGGCCGCGCTCGTAGCAGTCGCGGATGTCGCGGATCACCGCGTCGTAGCGCTCCTTGGCCGTCTTGTAGATCTGGTCCTGCTTGTCGATCCGCTTCGGCGGGCGGTTGGTCGGGATCACGACCGTCTCGAGGCCGTAGATCTCGTTGAATTCGTACGCTTCGGTGTCCGCGGTGCCGGTCATGCCGGCCAGCTTCGCGTACATCCGGAAGTAGTTCTGGAACGTGATCGACGCGAGCGTCTGGTTCTCGCTCTGGATCTTCACGTGCTCCTTCGCCTCGACCGCCTGGTGCAGGCCGTCGGACCAGCGGCGGCCGGCCATCAGGCGGCCCGTGAATTCGTCGACGATGACCACTTCGCCGTTCTGCACGACGTAGTGCTGATCCTTGTGGAACAGCGTGTGGGCACGCAGCGCCGCGTACACGTGGTGCATCAGCGTGATGTTCTGCGGCGCGTACAGGCTTTCGCCCTCGCCGATCAGACCCCATTCGGCGAGCAGGCGCTCGGCCTTCTCGTGGCCCGATTCCGTCAGGAACACCTGGCGCGCCTTCTCGTCGAGCGTGTAGTCGCCCGGCTTCTCGACGCCCGTGCCGTCGGCCTTCTCTTCGCCGATCTGGCGCTCGAGCAGCGGCGGCAGCGCGTTCATCCGCACGTACAGCTCGGTGTGATCCTCGGCCTGGCCCGAAATGATCAGCGGCGTCCGCGCTTCGTCGATCAGGATCGAGTCCACTTCGTCGACGACCGCGAAATTCAGCGCCCGCTGCACGCGCGCGTCGGTCTCGTAGACCATGTTGTCGCGCAGGTAGTCGAAGCCGAATTCGTTGTTCGTACCGTACGTGATGTCCGCCGCGTACGCCTGCTGCTTCTGGTCGTGCTCCATGCCGGACAGGTTGATGCCGACCGACAGACCGAGGAAGTTGTAGAGGCGCGCCATCCATTCGGCGTCGCGCTGCGCGAGGTAATCGTTGACGGTCACGACGTGCACGCCGCGGCCGGCCAGCGCATTTAGGTATACGGGCAGCGTCGCGACGAGCGTCTTGCCCTCGCCGGTGCGCATTTCCGCGATCTTGCCGTAGTGCAGCACCATGCCGCCGATCATCTGCACGTCGAAGTGCCGCATCTTCAGCACGCGGCGGCTCGCCTCGCGACAGACCGCGAAGGCCTCGGGCAACAGCTTGTCGAGCGACTCGCCGGCCGCGACCCGCTGGCGGAATTCATCCGTCTTGCCGCGCAACTGGTCGTCCGTCAGCTGCTCGATCTGCGTTTCGAGCGCATTGATCGTCGCGACGGTCTTTTGGTATTGCTTGACGAGCCGCTGGTTGCGGCTGCCAAAAATTTTCTGGAGAAAACCGGTTGTCATCGGATCGGATCCTGCGTCGCAGCACCGGCGCCCGGCGCGTGTTGCGCGCCCCGGCGCCCGAGCCTCGGCGGCTTAGCGAATTAGTGGACTCAAACGACGAATTTTAGCACGCGGGGCCGCATGCGCCTGCGTCCCGGCCGGACGGCCATTGCGCGCCGGGGCCGGGTGGGCGTGGGCGAAAGCCGCCCGTGCGCGGGCCGGCGCGGGTACAATCGGCTGCAACGTCCGCGCGCGTGCGCGCTCGAAGAAAGCCTCGATGAACCGATTTTCCAAGCGTTTCGGCCCGCTCGCCGCCTATCGCCCGCAACCCGTGTCCGAAGTGCTCGGTCGTACCGACGCATTCGCGGCGCTGCGCGCCGGCGTCGAGCAGATCGCGTCGCTGCAGCGCGACCTCGGCGCGTGCCTGCCCGACTATCTGGCGAATCACGTCGAACCGGGCTTCATCAAGGACGGCACCCTGACCCTCTTTGCCGCGCACAATGCGCTGGCCGCCCGGCTGCGACAAGTCGAAGTGCGGCTGCTCGGCGATCTCCAGAAGCGCGGCTGGCCCGTGACGACGCTGCGCGTGCGCGTGCGGCCAAAGGACGCGCCGGAGCCGCCGCACGTGAAGCAGGCGCGGATGACGTCGGCCGGCGCCGCCGCGCTGCGCGACCTCGCCGACCACCTCGAACCGTCGCCGCTGCAGGCTGCGCTCGCACGGATGGCGGCGCGGCACGGCGCGAAACCGCGTTGACTGCCCGGGCCGCCGGCGGCGGCCAGCCAACAAAAAAGCGACCCGAGGGTCGCTTTTTTATCGCTTGCGGTAACGAATGCCGGTCACGCGAAGGCCGTCTGCGCGTCGAACGCGAACCCCTTCGGCGCAGCCTGCGGATCGTCGAACGTCACGATCTCGTACGCGTCTTCGTGCGCGAGCAGCTCGCGCAGCAGTGCATTGTTCAGCCCGTGGCCCGACTTGTACGCGGTGTACGACGCCAGCAGCGGATGGCCGACCACGTACAGGTCGCCGATCGCATCGAGCATCTTGTGCTTCACGAACTCGTCGTCGTAGCGCAGCCCGTCGTTGTTCAGGATCCGGTACTCGTCGAGCACGATCGCGTTGTCCATGCTGCCGCCGCGGGCGAGACCCAGCTCGCGCATCATTTCGACTTCATGGGCAAAACCGAACGTGCGCGCGCGCGCGATCTCGCGCACGTACGACGTATTCGCGAAATCGACCTCCAATTCCTGGCCGGTCTTGTCGACGGCCGGGTGACGGAAGTCGATCGTGAACTTCAGCTTGAAGCCGAAATACGGATCGAGACGCGCGAACTTGTCGCCATCGCGGATTTCGACCGGCTTCTTCACCTGGATGAAGCGCTTCGGCGCGTTCTGCTCCTCGATGCCGGCGGATTGAATCAGGAACACGAAGGACGCGGCGCTGCCGTCCATGATCGGGATTTCCTCGGCCGTCACGTCGACATAGAGGTTGTCGATGCCGAGGCCGGCGCACGCCGACATCAGGTGCTCGACCGTCGACACGCGCGCGCCATCCTTCTGCAGCACCGACGCGAGCCGCGTGTCGCCAATCGACATCGCGGAGGCCGGGATATCGACGGGCGTGGGCAGGTCGACGCGCGAGAACACGATACCCGTGCCCGGCGCAGCCGGACGGAGCGTCAGTTCGACCTTGCGGCCCGAGTGGAGACCGATACCCACGGTCTTCACGATGGATTTGATGGTGCGCTGCTTCAACATGGTCTTCTTCGTCTTGATTGAAGATATCAATCAGGAGTTATATTCGATAGGCGAGATTATAGCGTAATTCCCAATTCAACGCTGTTTGAAACTGCGTATCAATCTGTTTCGTCTGTTTACCCGCGCCGATACGGGACGGGCCAATGCCCGGAACGGAGGCGTTTCCGGTCATCGGCCCGTGTTACAACTGCCCTGAGGCCGGTGAGCAGCGTTGCCGGAAGGCAACGGCGCACCGCACGATCAGGACGTCAACGTCGCGAGAACACTCGCCGCATCGCTCACTTCGAACTTGCCCGGCGCCTCGACGGCCAGCGTCTTGACCACACCGCCGTCAATCACCATCGCGTAGCGCAGGGAACGAATTCCCATGCCACGCGCGGACAAATCCTGCGTCAGCCCCAGCGCATGAGTGAAAGCCGCGCTGCCGTCCGCCATCATGCGCACCTTGCCCGCGGTGTGCAGATCACGTCCCCATGCGCCCATCACGAATGCGTCGTTGACGGACACGCACCAGATCTCGTCGACACCCGCCGCGCGCAGTTGCTCGGCGTGTTCGACGTAGCCCGGCACATGCTGCGCCGAGCAGGTCGGCGTGAACGCGCCCGGCAATCCGAAGATCACCACCCGCTTTCCCGCAACCTGGTCGCGCACGCTGTAGGCGTTCGGCCCCAGCGTGCACCCTTCGCGCGCGTCGTCGATGAACTCGAACAATTGCGCGTCGGGCAGCGCGTCGCCCACTTGAATCATGGCTGGTCCCTCATAGCGATACGGTTTTTCAGCGTGTCGCGGACAGCACGGCCCATCCCGCTCCGCTCACGCGAAGAGGGCACCTTTCCCGGCCCGGCGTCGCATCCGACGCGGCCTGTCGTGGTCCGTGGCATCCGTCACGCCGGCGTTACCGCGGCAACTTCGCCGCGGCTTCGCCTGTGTGCGTCGTCAGTCAGCCTGCTTGCGCAGGAAAGCCGGGATGTCGTACGTGTCGACCCCCTTCTCCTGCAGCGCTTGCACGTGCGATGCCGCGGTTTCGCGCGAGTTGCGCCACACCGCCGGCGTATCGAGCGCGCCGTAGTCGGCCGTGCTGACGTGTTGCGCCGGCGCATAGCCGTGCGACACCGCGCTGACCGGCTGGTTGTCCGTACCCGTGCGCAGCAGCGTCATCGGTGCCGACTGCTGCTTCTTCGCCGCACGGCCCAGACCCGTCGCCACGACCGTCACGCGCAGTGCATCGCCCATCGCGTCGTCGTACACCGCACCGAAGATCACCGTCGCATCTTCCGCCGCGTAGCTCTTGATCGTGTTCATCACTTCGCGCGTTTCCGACAGGCGCAGCGAACGGCTCGACGTGATGTTGACCAGCACGCCGCGCGCGCCCGACAGATCGACGCCTTCGAGCAGCGGGCTCGCCACGGCCTGTTCCGCCGCGAGGCGTGCGCGATCGACGCCGGCAACCGTCGCCGTGCCCATCATCGCCTTGCCCTGCTCGCCCATTACCGTCTTCACGTCTTCGAAGTCGACGTTCACGAGGCCGTCGACGTTGATGATTTCCGCGATACCCGCCACCGCGTTGTTCAACACGTCGTCCGCGCACTGGAAGCACTTGTCCATCTCGGCGTCATCGCCCATCACGTCGAACAGCTTGTCGTTCAGGACGACGATCAGCGAGTCGACGTGATCCTCCAGTTGCTGCGAGCCTGCTTCGGCGACGCGCATGCGCTTGCCGCCCTCGAACTCGAACGGCTTGCTGACGACACCGACCGTCAGAATGCCCATCTCCTTCGCGATCTGCGCGACCACCGGTGCCGCGCCCGTGCCCGTGCCACCACCCATGCCGGCCGTGATGAACACCATGTGCGCGCCGCGCAGTGCGTCGGCGATGCGCTCGCGCGCTTCTTCCGCTGCCGCACGACCCATTTCCGGCTTCGCACCGGCGCCCAGACCCGTGTTGCCGAGCTGGATCACCGACGATGCGCGCGAACGCGACAGCGCCTGCGCGTCCGTGTTCATCACGATGAAGTCGACGCCCTGCACGCCGCGGTTGATCATGTGCTGGACGGCATTGCCGCCAGCGCCGCCAACGCCGACCACCTTGATGATGGTGCCGTTGGTCTCGGTTTCCAGCATTTCGAATTCCATTGTTGCCTCCGTCAAGAGAATGACTGCTACTCGGCCGTTATTCGGCAGGAGATCGGGCAACCCCCTGTCGCGCGCCAGCCGCCGGCACCAGCGCGAATTTCGATTCGGTATTTCAGAAGTTGCTCAGGAACCATTCCTTCATCCGCGAGAACACCTGCCCCGCGTTGCCGGACTGCACGGCGACCTTGCGGCCGCGCATGCGCTGCGCACTGCCTTCGACGAGCAGCCCCATCGCCGTCGAGTAGCGCGGATTGCGCACGACGTCGGACAGGCCGCCTGCATATTCCGGCGCACCGATGCGCACCGGCTTCAGGAAAATGTCTTCGCCGAGCTCGACCATGCCCGGCATCATCGACGCGCCGCCGGTAATGACCACGCCGGAGCTCAGGAGTTCTTCGTAACCCGACTCACGCACGACCTGCTGCACGAGCGAGAACAGTTCCTCGACGCGCGGCTCGATCACGGCCGCGAGCGCCTGGCGCGACAGCGTGCGCGGGCCGCGTTCGCCGAGGCCCGGCACTTCGACCATTTCGTCCGGATCGGCGAGCGCCTGCTTCGCGATCCCGTAGCCGACCTTGATGTCTTCCGCATCCGGCGTCGGCGTGCGCAGCGCCATCGCGATGTCGCTCGTGATCTGGTCGCCGGCGATCGGGATCACCGCCGTGTGGCGGATCGCGCCTTCGGCGAAGATCGCGATGTCGGTCGTGCCGCCGCCGATGTCGACCAGCACCACGCCGAGATCCTTCTCGTCTTCGGTCAGCACCGCCAGCGACGACGCGAGCGGCTGCAGGATCAGGTCGTTCACTTCCAGCCCGCAGCGGCGCACGCACTTGACGATGTTCTGTGCGGCGCTCACCGCGCCCGTCACGATGTGCACCTTTACCTCCAGCCGGATGCCGCTCATCCCGATCGGCTCGCGCACGTCTTCCTGGCCGTCGATGATGAATTCCTGCGTGAGGATGTGCAGCACCTGCTGGTCGGTCGGGATGTTGATCGCCTTCGCGGTCTCGATCACGCGCGCGACGTCCGTCTGCGTGACTTCCTTGTCCTTGATCGCGACCATCCCGCTCGAATTGAAGCTGCGGATGTGGCTGCCCGCGATCCCCGTGAACACGTTGGTGATCTTGCAGTCGGCCATCAGCTCGGCTTCCTCGAGCGCGCGCTGAATCGATTGCACGGTGGCCTCGATGTTGACCACCACACCTTTCTTCAGACCCTTCGACTCGCTCTGGCCGAGACCGATCACCTCGTAGTGACCCTCGCCCTTCAGCTCGGCGACGATGGCCACCACCTTCGACGTGCCGATGTCGAGGGAAACCAGCAGATCCTTGTAGTCTTTGCTCATAAAGTGCTCTTGCGTGTGATCTCTCGTTACTTCTTGCGCTTGTCGGTATCGGTCAGGAACCGCATGCCTGCCGCGCGAATCGCGAATCCGTTCGGATAGCGCAGGTCCGCGTACTCGATGTCGTTGCCCCAGCGCTCCGTGACGGCCGGCCACGCGGCGACCAGGCGCTGGCTCCGGTCATGCAGCGTGTCGCTGTTGCGTTCCTTGCCCAGCTCGACCTGCATGCCGTTCGACAGCTTCACCGTCCACGCGTACCGCGCCGACAGCGTCACTTCTTCCGGCGCCGCCTTCAGCGGCGCAAACCATTTCCCGAAGTCGCGATACCGCGTGACGACTTCCTTCGCACTGCCTTCCGGGCCGTCGAACGCCGGCAGTTCCTGCTCCAGCTCGCCCTGGTTCGCGGTGAACAGCTCGCCGTCGACGCTCACCAGCTGATCGCTGCCCCAGGTCCCGAGCGGTTTGTACTCCTCGAGCGTGACAGCCAGCGCATTCGGCCACACCCGGCGCACGCTCGCGTGACGCACCCACGGCATCTGCTCGAACGCCGCGCGCGCCGTATCGAGATCGACCGTGAAGAAATTGCCCTTCAGCCGGCCGACCACGCCCGCGCGCACCGTCGGCGAGTTGATGTGCTCGGTGTCGCCGTCGATCCGGATTTCCCGCAGCGCGAACGTCGGGCGCTGGATCAGCCAGTAGCAGCCGGCCGCCGCCAACACGAGCAGCAGCAGCGCGTACAGCGCGCTGGCGGCAAGGTTGAGTTGGCGAACGTTGTTCCACATACGTCGTTCCGTTCCTGCGTCAGTCGTTGAGCGTGAGCGACAGCACCTTCACGACCAGCTCCGAATAGCCGATGCCGACCGCGCGCGCGGCCTTCGGCGGCAGCGAGTGGTCGGTCATCCCGGGGGCCGTGTTCACTTCCAGGAAATACGCATTGCCGGCCGCGTCGACCATGAAATCCGCGCGCCCCCAGTCGGTGCAGCCGAGCACGTCGAACGCGCGACGCGCGATGCGCTTCAGTTCGGCTTCCTGTTCCGCCGGCAGCCCGCACGGGATCAGGTACTGCGTATCGTCGGCGACGTACTTCGCGTGGTAGTCGTAGAACTCGCCGGCCGGCACGATCTTGATCAGCGGCAGGTCGAGATCGCCGGCGATGCACGCGGTGTATTCGCCGCCGCCTTCGATGCTCTTCTCGACGATCACGATCTTGTCGTGCGTCGCCGCTTCCGACAGTGCGGCGGGCAACGCGTCGGCCGTCTTCACCTTCAGCACCGCGACGCTCGAGCCTTCGCTCGCAGGCTTCACGAACAGCGGCAGGCCGAGCTTCGCGACGATGTCCGTCGCGCGCGCCGCGTAGTCGTCGCCGCGCATCACCGTCTCGAACGGCGGCGTCGGCACGCCCGTCTGCTGCCACACGAGCTTCGTGCGGAACTTGTCGAGGCCGAGCGCCGAGCCGAGCACGCCGCTACCCGTGTAGCGGATCCCGTAGAAATCGAGCGCACCCTGGATCTGGCCGTTCTCGCCGTAGCCGCCGTGCAGCGCGTTGAACGCGCGCACGAAGCCTTCGTCCTTCAGCGCCGACAGCGGCCGCTCGGCCGGGTCGAACGGATGCGCGTCGACGCCTGCGTCGCGCAGGCCCTGCAGCACGAGACGGCCCGAGGTGAGCGACACCTCGCGCTCGGCGGATTCGCCGCCGAACAACACCGCCACCTTGCCGAAACGTTTCGGATCGATCCCGCTCATGTCATCCCTTCTGTTGCGTGTTCTGCACGACCTTCGCCGGCACGCCGCCGATCGAACCCGCGCCCATCGTGATTACCACGTCGCCGTTCTGCGCGACCTTCGCCAATGCGTCCGGCACGTCGTCGACCGTCGCGACGAACACCGGGTCGACCTTCCCCGCCGTGCGCAGCGCACGCGACAGCGCGTCGCCGCTGGCCGTCGGGATCGCGGCCTCGCCGGCTGCGTAGACTTCCGTCAGCACCAGCGCGTCGACCGTCGACAGCACGTTGACGAAATCGTCGAAGCAGTCGCGCGTGCGCGTGTATCGGTGCGGCTGGAACGCCAGCACGAGGCGGCGGCCCGGGAACGCGCCGCGCGCGGCCGCGATCGTCGCCGCCATCTCGACCGGGTGATGACCGTAGTCGTCGATCAGCGTGTACTGGCCGCCGTCCGCGCTCGGCACGTCGCCGTAACGCTGGAAGCGCCGGCCGACGCCGTTGAATTCCGCCAGCGCCAGCTGGATCGCGTCGTCCGACACGCCGAGGTCGGTCGCGATCGCGATCGCCGCGAGCGCGTTCTGCACGTTGTGCAGGCCCGGCATGTTCAGCACCACCGCGAGCGGCGCGCGCCCTTCGCGGATCACTGTGAAATGCATCCGGCCGTCGCGCGCGTCGATGTCTTCCGCGCGCACCTGCGCATCCGGCGACAGGCCGTAGCGCACGACCGGCTTCGAGATGAACGGGATGATCTGCCGCACGTTCGGATCGTCGACGCACACGACCGCGCTGCCGTAGAACGGCAGGCGCTGCGTGAATTCGATGAACGCCTGCTTGAGCCGCGCGAAATCGTGGCCGTAGGTGTCCATGTGGTCGGCGTCGATGTTCGTGATGACTTCGATCACCGGATACAGGTTCAGGAACGACGCATCCGACTCGTCGGCCTCGGCGACGATGAAGTCGCCCGTGCCGAGCCGCGCGTTCGCGCCGGCGCTGATCAGCCGGCCGCCGATCACGAAGGTCGGGTCCAGCCCGCCCGCCGCGAGCACGCTCGCGACGAGGCTCGTCGTCGTGGTCTTGCCGTGCGTGCCGGCGATCGCGATGCCCTGCTTCAGGCGCATCAGCTCGGCCAGCATCACCGCGCGCTGCACGATCGGCACGCCCTGGTGGCGCGCGGCCAGCACTTCCGGGTTGTCCGAGCGCACGGCCGTCGACACGACGACCGCGTTCGCGCCCTCGATGTTCGCCGCGTCGTGGCCGATCGCGACCCGCGCGCCCAGCGCCTCGAGGCGATCGGTCACCGCATTGCGCGACAGGTCGGAGCCGCTGACCGCGTAGCCGAGGTTGACGAGCACTTCGGCGATGCCGCTCATGCCCGCGCCGCCGATCCCGACGAAATGAATGTGTTTGACGATGTGTTTCATTGCAATGTTTCCAGGTTCGCGCCGGCCGCCTTCGCGCACACGCGCGCGACTTCATCGGTTGCCTCGGGCTTCGCGAGCGAGCGCGAACGTTCCGCCATCGCCGCGAGCGATGCCCGCGACTGGCTGCGCAGCCAGTCGGCGAGCAGTTCCGCCGACAGGTCGCGTTGTTGCACCAGCACGGCCGCGCCCGCATCGGCGAGGAACGCGGCGTTGGTCGTCTGGTGATCGTCGACCGCGTACGGGAACGGCACGAACAGCGCCGCCACGCCCACCGCCGCGATCTCCGACACCGTCATCGCGCCCGACCGGCAGATCACCAGATCCGCCGCCGCATACGCGGCCGCCATGTCGTCGATGAACGGCACGAGCCGCACGTCTTCGCCGGCCGCGAAACCGGCCGCTTCGTAATTCGCCTTCAATGCTTCGATGTGCTTCACGCCCGCCTGGTGCACGACGCGCGGGCGCTCGCCCGGCGCCAGCAGCGCCAGCGCGCGCGGCACGACTTCGTTCAGCGCGGCGGCCCCGAGACTGCCGCCGACGACCAGCACGTTCAACGGGCCGCTGCGCGACGCATAGCGTGCTTGGGGCGGTTCCGTGTGCGCAAGTTCCGCGCGAATCGGGTTACCCGTCCATTCCGCGTGCGGCAGCGCGCCGGGGAATGCGACGAGCACGCGCTTCGCGAGTTTCGCGAGCACCTTGTTCGTCAGGCCCGCGATCGAATTCTGTTCGTGCAGCACGAGCGGACGCCCCGACAGCGCGGTCATCACGCCCGCCGGGAACGTGATGTAGCCGCCCATCCCGAGCACGACGTCCGGCCGCACGCGGCGCAGCGCGCCGAGGCTCTGCCAGCACGCGCGCAGCAGGTTGACCGGCAGCGTCAGCTTGGTCTTCAGGCCCTTGCCGCGCAGCCCGCCGAACCGCACGTACTCCATCGGAATGCCGTGCTTCGGCACGAGCGTCGCTTCCATCCCGGCCGGATTGCCGAGCCATACGACGCGCCAGCCCGCCGCCTCCATCCGGTGCGCGACCGCGAGCCCCGGGAACACGTGGCCCCCGGTGCCGCCTGCCATCACCATCAGCGTGCGTTGCGACGCGGTCATACCTTCCCTCCGCGCATCAGCACCCGGTTCTCGTAGTCCACGCGCAGCAGCACCGCGAGCGCGACGCAGTTCAGCAAAATGCCCGACCCGCCGTAGCTCACGAGCGGCAGCGTCAGCCCCTTGGTCGGCAGCAGCCCGAGGTTCACGCCCATGTTGATGAACGTCTGCGCGCCGAACCAGATGCCGATCCCCTTCGCCATTAGGCCCGCGAACGTGCGATCGAGCGCGAGCGCCTGGCGGCCGATTTCGAACGCGCGGCGCACGATCCAGTAGAACAGCAGGATCACGACCAGCACGCCGACGAAGCCGAGTTCCTCGCCGATCACCGCGAGGATGAAGTCGGTATGCGCTTCCGGCAGGTAGTTCAGCTTCTCGACACTGCCGCCGAGGCCGACGCCGAACCACTCGCCGCGGCCGAACGCGATCAGCGAGTGCGTGAGCTGGTAGGCCTTGCCCTGCGCATAGCGCTCGTCCCACGGATCGAGATACGCGAAGATCCGCTCGCGACGCCACGGCGACAGCCACACGAGCATCGTGAACGTGCCGACCGCCGTCGCGACGAGGCCGCCGAACAGCTTGCCGTTCACGCCGCCGAGGAACAGCACGCCCATCGCGATCGCGGCGACCACCATGAACGCACCCATGTCGGGCTCGAGCAGCAGCAGCGCGCCGACGAGACCGACCGCGAACGCCATCGGCAGGAAGCCCTTCGCGAAGCTCTGCATGTATTCCTGCTTGCGCACCGTGTAGTTCGCTGCGTAGATCGTCACCGCGAGCTTCATGATTTCCGACGGCTGCATGTTCGTGATGCCGAGCGGAATCCAGCGGCGCGCACCGTTCACGCCCTTGCCGACGTGCGGGATCAGCACGATCACGAGGCCGACCAGCGCGATCAGGAACAGATGCGGCGCGTATTTATCCCAGGTCGACACCGGCACGCGGAACGCGATCACCGCCGCGATGAACGCGACGGTAAGCGACACGCAGTGACGCATCAGGAACGCGTAATCGTGATACGACGCGTATTTCGGCGAATCGGGCATCGCGATCGACGCCGAGTACACCATCACGACGCCGAGCCCGAGCAGCGCGATCGCGACCCACAGCAGCGAATAGTCGAAATCGAGCATCCGCGAACGGCTCGGACGCACGCCGTTGACGACGCTCGCGAGGCCGCCCGTCGCGGCGCGCGTGGCCGATGCGACGCGGCCGCCCGCAGCATTGCCGCCGGTGTCGCGCCGGTCGTTGAAACGGGAGACGAGGCGATCGGACCAGCTCATGACGTCGCTCCTTTGTCGACGGCGACTTCATCCACCGCCGCGCGGAACACTTCCGCGCGATGGGCGTAGTTCCTGAACATGTCGAGGCTCGCGCAAGCGGGCGACAGCAGCACCGCATCGCCCGGCTCGGCCAGCTCGGCCGCCGCGCGCACCGCGCCTTCGAGCGTCGCGTGGTCGGAAAGCGGCACGCCCGTTTCGGCGAGCGTGTCGCGGATCGCCGGCGCGTCGCGGCCGATCAGCATCACCGCGCGGCACCAGCGCGCGACCGGCGCGACCAGCGGCGCGAAATCCTGCCCCTTGCCGTCGCCGCCCGCGATCAGCACGATCTTCTGCGCGAGCCCGTCGAGCGCGGCCACCGTCGCGCCGACGTTCGTGCCCTTGCTGTCGTCGACGTAGTCGACGTCGTCGATCGTCGCGATCACTTCGACGCGATGCGCTTCGCCGCGGTATTCACGCAGTGCGTGCAGCAGCGGCGCGGCCGGCAGATCGATCGCCCGCGCGAGCGCGAACGCGGCCAGCGCGTTCGCCGCGTTGTGCAGCCCGCGGATGCGCAGCGCGTCGGCTGGCATCAGGCGCTTCTGCGCGATGTCGGGCGTATGCGCGTCGCGCTTGCGCCGGCGGGTCGTCGTCGCTTCATCCGGCGCGTCGCGATCGACGGCTTCCACCAGCCATGCGATGCCGTTGTCGCGCGACAGCCCGTAGTCGCCGTCCTGCGTCGGTTCGTTCAGGCCGAACGTGACCGTGCGCGGCGCGTCGGCCGCGCCGGCTGCCGGCGCGAACTTCATCACGGCCGCGTCGTCGCGGTTCAGTACGCGCGTCGTCGTCGCGCCGAAGATCCGGCCCTTTGCCTGCGCGTACGCGTCGAAGCTGCCGTGCCAGTCGAGGTGGTCCTGCGTGATGTTGAGGATCGCGGCCGCATCGGGCGCGAACGTGCGCGCGGTCTCGAGCTGGAAGCTCGACAGTTCGAGCACCCAGACGTCGGGCAACGCGGTTTCGTCGATCGCGCTCGCGAGCCGGTCGAGCATCGCCGGGCTGATGTTGCCCGCGACCGCGACCTTCTTGCCCGAGCGCTGGCACAGCAAGCCCGTGAGGCTCGTGGTCGTGGTCTTGCCGTTGGTGCCGGTGATCGCGAGCACCTTCGGCTGGTAGCCGCTCGTGCCGAGCGCGCGCAGCGCCTGCGCGAAGAATTCCAGTTCGCCCCAGACCGCGACACCGCGCTCGTTCGCGGCCGCGACCAGCGCGGCGAGTGCGGGTTCGAGCGGCGACAGCCCGGGGCTCAGCCCGACGATCTCGACGCCGCCGTCGAGCAGCGCGGGCGTGAACGCCCCGCCGACGAACTCCGCATCGATGCCTTCGGCCTGCAGCGCGGCAAGGTTCGGCGGCGCGCCGCGGGTATCGGCAATGCGCAGCCGGCACCCGTGCCTCGCGCACCATCGCGCGATCGCGAGACCCGATTCCCCGAGCCCCAGTACGAGCACCATCGGCCGTTGCCGATCTCCAAACATCTCGCCAGACATCCTTGTTACCTTTCCTTTACCGCAGCTTGAGGGTGGTCAGACCGAACAGGCACAACATCAGGGTGATGATCCAGAAACGCACGACCACCTGCGTTTCCTTCCAGCCGGACAATTCGAAATGGTGATGCAGCGGCGCCATCTTCAGCAGGCGCCGCCCTTCGCCGTAACGCTTCTTCGTGTACTTGAACCACGACACCTGCAGCATCACCGACAGCGTTTCCGCGACGAAGATGCCGCCCATGATGAACAGCACGATTTCCTGGCGCACGATCACCGCGACCGTACCGAGCGCGCCGCCCAGCGCCAGCGCGCCGACGTCGCCCATGAACACCTGCGCGGGGTGCGTGTTGTACCAGAGGAACGCGAGCCCTGCCCCGCCCATCGCGGAACAGAAGATCAGCAGTTCGCCCGCGCCGGGGATGTGCGGGAACAACAGGTATTTCGAATAGACCGCGCTACCCATCACGTACGCGAACACGCCGAGCGACGCGCCGACCAGCACGACCGGCATGATCACGAGGCCGTCGAGGCCGTCGGTCAGGTTCACCGCGTTGCTCGCGCCGACGATCACGAAGTAGGTCAGCACGATGAAGCCCCACACGCCGAGCGGGTAGCTGATCGACTTCAGGAACGGCAGCATCAGGTCGGCACGCGCCGGCAGCCCCATCGATAGGCCGCTCCTCACCCATGCCATGAACAGGTCGAACACGCGTACGTTGTTCGCCTCGGACACGCTGAACGCGAGATAGACGGCCGCGAACAGCCCGATCACCGACTGCCAGAAATACTTCTCGCGCGACGACATCCCGCGCGGATCCTTGTGGACGACCTTGCGGTAATCGTCGACCCAGCCAATTACGCCGAAGCCGAACGTGACGAGCATCACGATCCAGATGAACCGGTTCGTCAGGTCACCCCACAGCAGCGTCGCGACCGCGATGCCGATCAGGATCAGCACGCCGCCCATCGTCGGCGTGCCGGACTTGACGAGGTGGGTCTGCGGGCCGTCCTTGCGCACGGCCTGCCCGACCTTCATTTGCGTCAGCTTGCGAATCACCCACGGTCCGCACACGAGCCCGATCCCCAGCGCGGTGATGGTGGCCATCACCGCCCGGAACGTGAGGTACGTGAACAAGCGCAAAAAGCTTGCGTCTCCTTGCAGCCATTGCGCCAGCGCCAGCAGCATGCTTCCTTCCTTCTACTCAGTGTGCGGCGGGCACGGTGCCCGTCGCGGGTTGGTTCGTCAGCGCGTCGACCACGCGCTCCATCTTCATGTACCGCGAGCCCTTCACGAGCACCGTCGCCTGCGCGCCGTAACCGGCCGCGAGCAGCGCCGACACGAGCGCGCCGACGTCGCCGAAATGGCGTGCCGTGTCGCCGTAGGCGGTGCACGCGTCGCGCGATGCGTCGCCGAGCGCGAACAGCGCGTCGATCCCGCGTTCGCGCGCGTACGCGCCGACCTCGCGGTGGAATGCCGGCCCTTCGTCGCCGACTTCGCCCATGTCGCCGATCACCAGCACGCGCGGCGCCGGATGCGCGGCGAGCACGTCGATCGCGGCACGCATCGAATCGGGGTTCGCGTTGTACGTATCGTCGACGACCGTCGCGCCCGCGAGGCTGCCGACGCTCGCCTGCTTCACCTGCAGCCGGCCCTTGACCGGTTCGAACGCTTCGAGCCCCTGCCGGATCGCCGACAGCGCGACGCCGGCGCCGAGCGCCGCGGCCGTCGCGGCCAGCGCGTTGCGCGCGTTGTGCTCGCCGAGCGCACGCAGCCGCACCGTGACGGCGCCCGCCGGCGTGTCGATCGCGAGCTCGCCGCCGTGCACGCGGCCGACCACCTGCGCGTCGTTCTGCCGTTCGGCGTCGTGCAGCGCGAAATCGAGGATCCGGTTGCCGGTCGCCGCGACGCGCCAGATGCCTGCATATGCATCGTCGGCCGGGAACACCGCGACGCCGTCCGGCGGCAGCGCATGGATCACGGCCGCGTGTTCGAGCGCGACGGCTTCGACCGTCGCCATGAATTCCTGGTGCTCGCGCTGCGCGTTGTTGACGAGCGCGACCGTCGGCGCGGTCAGACGCGCGAGGACCTCGGTTTCGCCCGGATGGTTCATGCCGATCTCGATCACCGCGAGACGATGCGCGGCCGACAGGCGCAGCAGCGTCAGCGGCAGGCCGACGTCGTTGTTCAGGTTGCCGGCCGTCGCGAGCCGCGCGTCGGCGCCAACCGCCGCCGCGAAGATCGACGCGATCATTTCCTTGACGGTCGTCTTGCCGTTGCTGCCCGTCACCGCGACCAGCGGCAGCGGGAATCGCATCCGCCAGCCGTGCGCGAGCGCGCCGAGCGCGGCACGCGTTTCGCCGCCTTCGATCATCGGCATCGCAATGTCCGCCGGCGCGTGCGCGACCAGCGCGGCGGTCGCCCCGCGCGCGGCGACGTCGCCGAGGAAGTCGTGCGCGTCGAAACGCTCGCCCTTCAGCGCGACGAACAGGTCGCCCGGGCCGACCGTGCGGCTGTCGGTCGACACGCGGTCGAACGTGACGCCCGCGTCGCCGTGGACGGTGGCGCCGGGAATCAGGCGGGCGGCTTCGCCGAGACTGAGCATCGTCATTCGGCGCCTCCCTTGCCCTGCGTCGCGCGCGCGGCGAGCGCGAGCCGCGCGTGATCCTGGTCGGAGAACGCGCGCTTCTTGCCCATGATTTCCTGCGTGGCCTCGTGGCCCTTGCCGGCCAGCACGACGACGTCCTCGCGTGCGGCGCCGCGCACGGCTTGCAGGATCGCGCTCGCGCGATCCTCGATCCGGCGAGCGCGATCGGGCGCGGTCATGCCCGCGACGACCTGGTCGATGATGCGCTGCGGATCCTCGCTGCGCGGGTTGTCGCTCGTGACGACGGTTTCATCGGCGAGCCGCTCCGCGATCGCGCCCATCAGCGGACGCTTCGTCGCATCGCGATCGCCGCCGCAGCCGAACATGCAGACGAGCCGGCCGCCACGCGCCGCGGCGATCGGGCGCAGCGCGTCGAGCGTCTTTTCGAGCGCGTCCGGCGTATGCGCGTAGTCGATCACGACGAGCGGCTCGTCGTTCTGCAGCCGGCCGCCGAGCCGCTGCATCCGACCGTTGACCGACTCGAGCCGCTCGATTTCGCCGAGGGCCGCGTCGAACGGCACGTCGGCCGCGAGCAGCGAGCCGAGTACCGCGAGCAGGTTGCTGACGTTGAACGTGCCGAGCGTGCCGACCTCGACGTCCGCGTCGCCCCACGACGAACGCAGGCGGAAAGCGGTGCCGGTCGCGGTCGCGCGCACGTCGAGCGCGATCAGCTCGCGATCGGCGTCGGGCGCCGATGCGTCGCCGATCCCGTACGCGATCGTGCGCACGCGGCCGGCCAGCTTCTCGAGCAGGCGGCGGCCCGCTGCGTCGTCGCGGTTGATCACCGCCGCGCGCAAGCCGCGCCACGCGAACAGCTTCGCCTTCGCCGCCTCGTACGCATCGAACGTGCCGTGATAGTCGAGGTGATCCTGCGTGAGGTTCGTCCACACCGCGATGTCGAACGCCGTGCCGTTCACGCGCCCCTGGTGCAGCGCGTGCGACGACACCTCCATCGCGACGGCCTGCGCGCCCGCGCCGCGCAACTGCGCGAGGCTGCGCTGAAGTTGCGGCGCGTCGGGCGTCGTGAAGCCGGTCGGCACGAGTTGGCCGGGCATCCCGCTGCCGAGCGTGCCGATCACCGCGCACGGCTGGTGCAACGCCGTCAGCGCGGTGGCGATCCATTGCGTGCACGACGTCTTGCCGTTCGTGCCGGTGACGCCGATCGCGAGCAGGCTGTCGCTCGGATCGCCGTACCAGCCGCTGGCGATCTCGCCGGCGAGCTGGTCGAGCGCCGGCACCGCGAGCGCGACGGGTACGGCCGGCGCGGCCGGTGCTGCGCTCAGCCCTTCCGGCTGATACAGCACGGCGGCCGCACCGCGTGCGACGGCGTCGGCCATGAACGCGCGGTTATCTGCCCCGTCGACCGCATACGCGACGAACACGTCGCCAGCCTTCAGGCTGCGCGTGTCGGCATGCAGTTGCGCCGCGGGGGCCACATGCTGACGCAGCCACGCGAGCGCGGCTGCGATCTGCTGATGCGCCGGATGGGAACTGCGGGCGGCGCTCATCGAACCACTCCTGGTGAATTACGTGTCGTGCTGGATACGATCATATGCTTCGCACCGCTGCCCGCGGCCAGCTTTTGCGGGCCCTTTGCGGCAGCAGATTCCGGCGAATCGTCGGACACGACGAGCTGCTTGATCGGCATGTTCGGCGGGACGTTCAGCGCACGCATCGTGTCGCCGGCGATCGCCGAGAATACGGGGCCCGACACCTGGCCGCCGAAGTGGCTGCCGGCAGTCGGCTCGTCGACCGACACCGCGATCACGACGCGCGGATTCGGCATCGGCGCCATCCCGACGAACGACGCGCGGTACTTGCGCGTGTAGCCGTGACCTTCATGTTTGTATGCGGTACCGCTCTTGCCGCCGACGCGGTAGCCCGGCACGACCGCATCCGGCGACGTGCCGCCCGGCGCGACCACCGTCTCGAGCATCGCGCGGACTTCGCGCGCGGTGGTCGGATTGAACACCTGCGTGCCCGCGATCGGCTGATTGGGGTCGGTCTTGAAAATGGTCACGGGCATCAGCTCGCCGTCGTGCGCGATCGCCGTGTACGCGCGGGCGAGCTGGAACAGCGACACCGACAGGCCATAGCCGTACGACATCGTCGCCTGCTCGATGCGGCGCCAGCTCTTCCACGGACGCAGTCGGCCGGCCACCGCGCCCGGGAACCCGACCTTCGGCGCCTGGCCGAGGCCGATGCTCGTATACATATTCCACATTTCCTCGGGCCGCATCGTCATCGCGATCTTCGTCGCGCCGATGTTGCTCGACTTCTGGATCACGCCGCCGACCGTCAGCGTGCCGAAACCCGCGTCGTCGGTGATCGGCGCGCCGTCGAGCACGAAGTGCCCGTTGCCCGTCTCGACGAGCGTGTTCGGCGTCACGCGATGCAGATCGAGCGCGAGCGACACGGTGAACGGCTTCATGATCGAGCCCGGCTCGAACACGTCGGTCATGATCCGGTTGCGCAACTGCTCGCCCGTCATGCGCGAACGGTCGTTCGGGTTGTACGTCGGGTAGTTGACGAGCGCGAGCACTTCGCCGGTCCGCACGTCGACGACCATCGCCGCGCCGGCCTTCGCCTTGAACTTCTCGACGGCGGCCTTCAGGTTCGCGTACGCGATGTACTGGATCTTGCTGTCGATCGACAGGTCGACGTCGGTGCCGTTGTGCGGCGGGATCTGCTCGGCGACATCCTCGATGATGTGCCCCATCCGGTCCTTGATCACGCGACGCATGCCGGACGTGCCGGACAACATCTTCTGGTCGCCCAGTTCGACGCCTTCCTGCCCTTCGTCCTCGACGTTCGTGAAACCGATCAGGTGAGCGGTGATCTCGCCTTCCGGATAGAAGCGCTTGTATTCGTTGCGCTGATAGATGCCGGGAATGTCGAGCGCGGCGACCTTGTCCGCGACGTCGATCGGCACCTGGCGCTTCACGTAGACGAAACCCTTGTCTTGCGACAGCTTCACGCGCAGTTCCTTCGACGTCATGCCGAGGAGCTTGCCGAGCTGGTTGACCTTGTCGGTATCGAGATCGTCGGGCACCGCGTCCGGAATCGCCCAGATCGCTCGCACCGGCAAGCTCGTCGCGAGCACGAGCCCGTTACGGTCGAGAATCTTGCCGCGCGTGGCCGGCAGTTCGAGCGTGCGCTGGTAGCGGCTTTCGCCCTGCTTCTGATAGAACGCGTTGCCGGGCCCCTGGATCCAGAACGCCCGGGCGGTCAGCGCGACGAACGCCATGAACAGCAGGAACACGACGAGCTTCGAGCGCCACATCGGCAAATGCACGCCCAGCACGGGGCTCGACGAGAACTTCACGTTCTGGCGCTTCGGGGACGGCTTCATCGCGCGCCCCCGTTGCCCTTGCCGGCCGTGTCGGCCGATGCCGCCATCGGCGCGTCGATCGCCTTCGCCGCACCCGCCGGCAGCGTCAGGTATTGCGTGCGACCGGTCGAAATCGGCTGCATTTTCAGCGAATCGTTCGCGAGCTGCTCGATGCGCGACGTCTTCGACAGCGCGCTCTGCTGATATTGAAGCTGCGCGTAGTCCTGCTGGAGCTGACGCTCCTGCGACTGCGCGCGCTGCAGCTGGATGAAGATCTGGCGTTGCTGGTTCGTCGAGTTGACGACCGACAGCGCGCAACCCATCACGATGATCAGCAGGAAGATATTGAGACGGCTCATGGCGTGACGCGCTCCGCAATGCGCATCACGGCCGAGCGGGCGCGCGGATTCGCAGCGACTTCCGCTTCGCTCGGAAACTGGCGGCTGATGATCTTGAGCGGCGGGCTCGGCAGGTCGACGGCGCGGATCGGCAGGCGACGATCGACCGCAGGCGCACTCGCGTGCGCCTGCATGAATCGCTTGACGATCCGGTCCTCGAGTGAATGAAAGCTGATGACCACCAGCCGCCCCCCTTGCTCCAGCAACGACAGTGCCGCGTCTAGTACGACTTGCAGGTCCGCAAGCTCTTGATTGACGTGAATCCGTATAGCCTGAAAGGTGCGGGTTGCCGGATCCTTGCCCTTCTCACGGGTTTTGACGACGTGACCCACGATTTGGGCAAGCTCGCCCGTGGTGTCGAGAGGCCCAAGACGGTCGGACTCTGCCCGGCGAGCAACAAGCGCCTTTGCAATCTGAAAAGCAAACCGTTCTTCCCCATAATCCCGTATCACCTCCGTCAATTCCTGCACCGAAGCCCGCGCGAGCCATTCGGCCGCCGACTCGCCGCGCGTCGGATCCATTCGCATGTCCAGCGGACCATCGGCGCGGAAACTGAAGCCGCGCGCCGGATCGTCCACCTGCGGCGAGGACACGCCCAGGTCCAGCAACACCCCCGACACCTTCTCGACGCCGCGCGCCGCAAGCGCGTCCCGCATCGATGCAAAGCTGTCATGCACGATCGAGAAGCGCGCATCCTCGATGCCCTGCGCCGTCTCGATCGCCCTCGGATCCTTGTCGAACGCGATCAGCCGCCCGCCCGACGCCAGCCGCGCGAGCACCGCGCGGCTATGGCCGCCGCGCCCGAACGTGCCGTCGACATACACGCCATCCGGCCGCGTCACGAGCGATTCGACTGCTTCGTCCAGCAGTACGGTCCGATGCTGCAATTCGTTTCCCATCGCGGGCGTCTCCGTCACCGCAATCAGAACGTGAAATTCTTCAGCGCGTCGGGCATGCCCTGCGCCATCGCCGCCTGCTCCTTCGCGTTGTAGGTCTGCGAATCCCACAGCTCGAAGTGACTACCCATTCCCAACAACATGACTTCCTTTTCCAGTCCGGCTGCCATGCGCAGCTCGGGCGATACGAGAATCCGGCCCGCGCTGTCGAGATCGACATCCATCGCATTGCCGAGAAAAATTCGCCGCCACCAGTGCGCGTCCATCGGCAGCGCGGCGATCTTGGCGCGGAACACTTCCCATTCGGGGCGCGGAAACAGCAACAGGCAGCCGTCCGGGTGCTTGGTCACAGTCACCCGTCCTTCTGCCTGTCCTTGCAGCGCTTCGCGATAGCGAGCCGGCACCGACATCCGCCCTTTCGCATCGAGCGTCAGCGCCGACGCCCCTTGGAACACTTTCCGCTCTCCCGTTCAGGGCACCGAAGCACCCGCTCAATGCTGAGAATTTAGCCGGAACAGCCGGCTAAATCACACAAAAATACACTTTCTCACACTGTCTCCCACTTTAGAGGAAGGGTGTGGCACGGTCAAGGGAGCGGCCCGCTTTTTTGACGAATTTTGTTAGTTAGAACAAGGACTTACGCGCACATGCTCATGCGACCCCTCATTCCAAAAACCGTTATAAATGAATGAGCTAGTGCAACTTGTGAAGGTGATACGTGAGAAAGACGGGCCAGACTGGCGTGCGGACGGGGCTTTCGGGGGCGGGAAAACGAGGAGTGAGCGGATGGTATCGGGGGTGGCGAACCGGGGCGGCGTCCCACGCCACCCCGGCGCAAATCTCAGAGATAGTAAGCAGTGCGCGTCATGACTTTCGACGCGGCGCGCATCAGCATCCGCGCGGGTAGCGGCAGCTCGATCCCGCCGGCGTCGGTCGCGGCCTTGCCGTGCTTCACCTCGTCGATCCGCATTTGGTCGACGATCGCGCGCGACGCGGCGTCGGTCGCCGGCAGCTCGGACATGTGACCTTCGAGATGACTCTCGACCTGCCGCTCCGTCTCGGCCATGAAGCCGAGGCTGACCTTGTCGCCGAGGGTGCCGGCCGCCACGCCGATCGCGAGCGCGCCGGCATACCACAGCGGATTCAGCAGGCTCGGGCGCGAATCGAGTTCCTTCAGGCGGTGCGCGGTCCACGCGAGATGATCCTCCTCCTCGCGCGCGGCCTCCTCGAACATCGCCTTTGCCGACGCCGTGCGCGCGGTGAGCTTCTGCGCCTGGTAGAGCGCCTGTGCGCAGACCTCGCCGACGTGATTCACGCGCATCAGCCCGGCCGCGTGCGTGCGCTCGGCGGGCGTCAGTTCGACGTCCGTCGTATCGGCCGGCACGGGCACCGGCCGGCTCATCCGGCTAATGCCGGTCAGCGATCGCAGGCCGCGATCGAATTCGCTGATCAGTTCATCCAACACCATCCTGTTCTCCTGGCTGCAGATGCCGCTGCGCGCGGCAAGGGCACGAGTCCGCTGCGTAACCGACTTGATTATTCAGCGGAAATTGCGGTTAACCCGTGATTTTAACCATTGTTGCATAAAGGAAACATGGCGGCGTTGAGCTGCAGCATTTCGCTTTGTGGCAAAAACCGGCTTTGCTACATTACGTGCGACTTCTTGCGAAGTTGATGGGGCCCGTCGACAGAACATAACTATCCGCCCCGCCAAAAAAATTCAGTGATTCTTGGAGATCCGCTAATGAAAAAGTCGCTTCTCGCGCTCGTCGCGCTGGGCGCGTTCGCTGGCGCTGCTCATGCGCAAAGCAGCGTGACGCTTTACGGCATCATCGATGAAGGCTTCCTCTTCAACAACAACGCAGGCGGCAAGCACCTGTACGGCCTCGCCAGCGGCGTGATGCAAGGCAGCCGCTTCGGCCTGCGCGGCACCGAGGACCTCGGTGGCGGCCTGAAGGCGATCTTCACCCTCGAAAACGGTTTCGACGTGAACAGCGGCCGGCTCGGTCAGGGCGGCCTGATGTTCGGTCGTCAGGCTTACGTCGGCCTGTCGAGCCCGTACGGTACGGTCACGCTGGGTCGTCAGTACGACTCCGTCGTCGACTTCGTCGGCCCGCTCGAGGCAGGCGACCAGTGGGGCGGCTACATCGCCGCTCACCCGGGCGACCTCGACAACTTCAACAACGCGTATCGCGTGAACAACGCGGTCAAGTTCACGAGCGCGAACTACGGCGGCCTCACGTTCGGCGGCCTGTACAGCTTCGGCGGCCAGGCAGGCCAGTTCTCGAAGAACCAGGTCTGGTCGCTCGGCGCAGGCTACAACAACGGCCCGCTGGTCCTCGGCGTCGGTTACTTGAACGCACGTACGCCGAACCAGTTCGGCGGCATGTTCAACAACGGCTCGGCATCGTCGTCGGTCTCGTCGCCGGTCTACGGCGCGTACGCGAACAACGCGAACACGTACCAGGTCATCGGTGCAGGCGGCGCGTACACGTTCGGCGCAGCGACGATCGGCGCGACGTACTCGAACACGAAGTTCAAGGGCTTCTCGGCAGGCCCGTTCGTGAACCAGACCGCGACGTTCAACAACGGCGAAATCAACTTCAAGTACCAGTTGACCCCGGCGTTGATCCTCGGCGCCGCGTACGACTACACGCAAGGCAGCAAGATCGACGGCAACTCGGCAGCCAAGTACCACCAGGGCTCGCTGGGCGTCGACTACTTCCTGTCGAAGCGCACGGACGTCTACGCAATCGGCGTGTACCAGCACGCATCGGGCAACGTGCTCGATTCGAACGGCAACGTCCTGAAGGCAACGGCGGCGATCAACGGTCTCGCAGGTTCGAGCACCAGCAACCAGGTCGCAGCACGCGTCGGTATCCGTCACAAGTTCTAATCAGCTTGTCTGACAAGCCGCAGCATATTGAAGGCGCCTTCGGGCGCCTTTTTCTTTGCTGGCGCGGCGGGGATGTCGATCGGTGGCCGGGCGGTGAATCGATCGGTCTGCGGGTGGCGGTAGACGCGCGTCGCGGTGCGCCGTTCCAGCCGTCAGGTAGAAACGCGAGGCTTGCGCCGCCGCTCGCACGAAACAGGCGCTTCCGGTCATTCACCCGCAGCCGCAAACAAAAAGCCCGGCACAGGCCGGGCGTTTCGTTCAACCGCATCGTTGCGTGCGTTACGCACGTCCGTCGCGCAATTCGCGCCGCAGGATCTTGCCGACGTTCGTCTTCGGCAGCTCCGTGCGGAACTCGACCAGCTTCGGCCGCTTGTACCCGGTGAGCCGCTCCTTGCAGTAGGCAAGGATGTCCTTGTCGGTCAGCGCCGGATCCTTTTTGACGACGAACAGCTTCACGGCTTCGCCGGAATGCTCGTCCGGCACGCCGACTGCCGCCACCTCGAACACGCCCGGATGCGACGCCACCACGTCCTCGACTTCGTTCGGATAGACGTTGAAGCCGGACACGAGAATCATGTCCTTCTTGCGATCGACGATCTTCACGTAGCCGCGCGCATCCATCACGCCGACGTCGCCCGTCTTGAAGAAGCCGTCCGCGAACATGACCTTCGCGGTCTCGTCCGGCCGGTTCCAGTAGCCGGCCATCACCTGCGGGCCACGGATGCAGATCTCGCCCGGCTCGCCGAGCGCGACGTCGTTGCCGGCATCGTCTCGGATCGCGACTTCGGTCGACGGCAGCGGCAAGCCGATCGTGCCGCTGTATTCGGTCGCCGTCACGGGGTTGCAGGTCGCCACCGGCGACGTTTCGGACAGCCCGTATCCTTCGATGATCGCCGTACCGGTCTTTTCATACCAGCGCTTCGCGACGCCTTCCTGGATCGCCATGCCGCCGCCGTTGGCGATCACGAGCTTCGACAGGTCGAGCTGACCGAATTCCGGATGGTTCAGCAGCGCGTTGTACAGCGTGTTGACGGCCGGAATCGTCGAGATCTGGTAGCCCTTCAACTCCTTGATCATGCCGCCGATATCGCGCGGGTTCGGGATCAGGATGCCCATCCCGCCCGTGCGCATCGTGAGGAAACCGCACACGGTCAGCGCGAACACGTGATACAGCGGCAGCGCGACAACCGTCACGAACTGTTTCACGTCCGGGTACTTGTCATGAGCCGGCTGATGCCACGCGCCGGCCTGCAGCACGTTCGACACGATGTTCCGGTGCAGCAGCGTCGCGCCCTTCGCCACGCCGGTCGTCCCGCCCGTGTACTGCAGGAACGCGACGTCGTCGGGGCCGATTTTCTGCGATTTGAAGCCCTGTCGCCCGCCCTCCGACAGCGCGGCCTTGAAGCGCGTGAACGACGGCAGTTGCCACGCAGGCACCATCTTCTTCACGTTGCGCACGACGTAATTGACGAGCCAGCCCTTGATGCCCAGCAGGTCGCCCATCGACGCGACGACCACGTGCTTGACGGCCGTATTGGCGATGACGGCCTGCAGCGTCGACGCGAAATTCTCCAGGATGACGATCGCCTCCGCACCGCTGTCCTTCAGCTGATGCTCGAGCTCACGCGGCGTATAGAGCGGGTTGACGTTGACGACGGTGTAGCCGGCGCGCAGGACCGCGGCAATCGTGACCGGGTATTGCAGCACGTTCGGCATCATGATCGCGACGCGCGCCCCGCGAGCCAGGCCGCGGGATTGCAGCCACGCGCCGAATTCGCGCGACAGCTTGTCGAGTTCACCGTACGTGATGCCCTTGCCCATGCAGACGAACGCGGTACGGTCGCGGTACTGCCGGAAGCTCTCGTCGAGCAGGTCCGGAACGGACGGATAAGGAGAAGCGTCAATTTCGGCTGGAACGCCGGGTGGGTACGATTTCAGCCAAATTTGATCCATACCGCGCGTCTCCTCACAGATTTTCGAATGGTCGTGCTAAAACGCATCGTAACGGCTCCCCCGCCCCGAGACAACAGGGTTAGATGTCCACTTCGAACTTGCATATCGATTTCGTCTGATCATACGGCGATATTCGATCAAATCCGCTCAACTTCCACAAGACAATCGTAAAACGTCGCCGAATTGCCCAGGTCTGTCAGCGCTTGGCTCGTTACCTCGTTCGCGTTCCTGCCGTCCGGCGACAGCTTCTTCCACCAGATCGACAGACCGACGACGAGCCCGGCACGCGCGCGATCGGTTACTCGCGCGAGCGCCTGCATCGATCCGCGGTCGTTGAAGATACGGACGACGTCTCCCTCCGCGATGCCGCGCGCGCGGGCGTCGGACGGATGCATGTCGAGGTGCGGCTCGCCTTCCGTCGAACGCAGGCTGTCGACGTTCACGAACGTGCTGTTCAGGAAGTGGCGGGCCGGCGGCGAAATCATCGCCAGCGGATAGCGTGCGGCAAGCTCCGGCGCGGCTTCGGCCGATTCGAACGGCGGCAGATAGTCGGGGACGGGGTCCATGCCCATCTGCTCGAGCCGCGGACTGTAGAACTCGCACTTGCCGGAGGGTGTGCGGAAACCGCCGTTCGCGAACGGCGCTTCCGGCAGCTTGAGCTTCAGCCAGCCGGCGCGCTTCAGCGTGTCCCAGTCGCTGTCGAGCACCGGATCGTCCCAGCGAAGCGCCGCACGCGCGACCTCTTCGTCGCTGTGATAGAGCGCGGGCTCGTCGAGTCCCATGCTGCGCGCGATTCCGCGAAAGATCTCCGTGTTCGGCCGCGCGTCTCCCACCGGCGGAATCGCCGGCAGGTTGGCCATCACGTAGGTATGGCCGTACGACTTATGGACATCCAGATGTTCGAGCTGCGTCGTCGCCGGCAAGACAATGTCGGCGAAATCGACCGTATCCGTCTTGAAGTGTTCGAGAACGACCGTGAACAAATCGTCACGTGCGAAGCCCGCGGCAACCTTCGACGAGTCCGGCGCGACCGCCACCGGATTCGAGTTGTACACGATCACCGCTTCGACTTTCGGCCCGAACGTCGCGTCGCCCGGGTGCAGCAGCGCATCGCCGAGCGCGTTCATGTTGATGATACGCGGCAGCTTGTGCGGCCAACCCGGCATCAGGTCCGGACGCAGCAGCGCCGCCTGATTGACGGGCGCCGATTCCGACGACGAGAGCAGCAGGCCACCCGCCCGATCGCGCCACGCCCCCGTCAATGCCGGCAGGCTTGCGATTGCGCGCACGGCATTGCCGCCGCCGCGAACGCGCTGCATGCCGTAGTTGAGGCGGATGGATGCCTTGCGGGTGGCGCCATAGCGACGCGCAAGGTCGACCAGCTCCGATGCGTCGATGCCGCAGATCTGCGCAACGCGTTCCGGCGGATAGGACAAGGCGCGCGCCTTGAGTGCGTCAAAGCCGAGTGTGTGGTCGGCGATGTAATCGTGATCGAGCAGGTTTTCGGTAATCAGCACGTACATCATGCCGAGCGCAAACGCGCCATCGGTACCGGGCTTCAGTGCAATGTGCTGATGACATTTCTCCGCGGTCAGCGAACGGTACGGGTCGATCGCGACAAGATGCGCGCCACGACGCTTCGCTTCCTGCGCGCGGGTCCAGAAGTGCAGGCTCGATGCAATCGGATTCGCGCCCCATATCAGGATCAGCTCGCTTTCCTCGAAGTGCTCGACGTGCATGCCGACACTGCCGCCGTATGTGTATCGCAGCCCCGCCGCGCCGGCCGCCGAGCAGATCGTGCGCTCCAGCCGCGACGCGCCGAGCTTGTGGAAGAAGCGCTGGGCAATGCCCTCGCCTTGCACGAACCCCATCGTCCCCGCATAGCTGTACGGCATGATTGCTTCCGGCGCGCGCTCGGCGATTTCACCGAGGCGACGCCCGATCTCGTCGAATGCCTCGCTCCAGCTGATCGGCACGAAGCGTCCCTCCCCCTTCGCGCCGACGCGCTTGAGCGGGACGGTGAGGCGATCGGGATGATGAACGCGATCCGCGTATCGGCTGACTTTCGTACACAACACACCCTGCGTCGGCGGGTGATCGGGATCGCCGGTGACCTTGATTGCCTTGCCGTTCTCGACGGTCACCCGCATTGCGCATGTGTCCGGACAATCATGCGGGCAAACGGCCCGGGCTATCTGGGTGGCGGCGTTCATCGTTTTTGAATGCAGAGATGGGGATTCGCAAATTTTACGTGGGCACGCCGAATAAAGCGTTCATTTCGCACGGATTTTGGATTATTTGACCGAAGACGGGACGCGGTAGCGGGCTGCAGGAAGCGGGTCGCGCAATCGCGCTTGTCGATACGTTGCGGGGAGCGAAGTGAGGGCTTGATCGAAGATATGATCAATAATCGGCGGAATCGCTGGAGATGGAAGCGATTGAGGCAGTTGGACGCTGCAATGGTTTGCGGCAGAGGAGCCCGGCGTACGTAGCCTCGGTAACACCTCACCACATGCTTTTTGGGGACGCCGAAATGCAAAAACCCCCGCCTGGTCGGGCGGGGGTTTCTGGCTTAAGGAGCCTGACGATTACCTACTTTCACACGGGAATCCGCACTATCATCGGCGTAGAGTCGTTTCACGGTCCTGTTCGGGATGGGAAGGGGTGGGACCGACTCGCTATGGTCATCAGG
>NZ_CADFEH010000028.1:0-118511 GCF_902833155.1 Burkholderia sp. BCC1047
TGCCGATGATTTGTTCTTCGGTGAATCGCTTTTTCATTGCCGTTCCTCTCTGGAACGGACTCTACACCGTCACCGTACTAAACGCGGGGAGCAGGTCACTTGTCCCATCGAGGTTCCACGTACTTTCCCTTATCAGACATTCCCGTATCCGGTCGGTATTCGATGTCGTTATCGTCGTCGATTTCGTAGAATTGTTTCGCCACCCTACTCCATCGACATGGAGACTCGAAAAATGAACAATATCCGCCTGTCATCCATGTTGATCCCGGCGCTGTGCGCGTCGCTGCTCGCGTCGGGCGTCGCGCTCGCCGACGGCAACGGGCCGCCGTCCTACGTCGAAGGCAACCGCGCACCGAAAGGATTCGCGCGCCCGCCGTTCCACACGAAGCCGCGCGCGAGCACCGCCACGATCGCCGGCCTCACGCCGGCGCTCGCGCGGCATGCCTACGGGATCGACGCGATCGCGAACCAGGGCGACGGGATGGTCGTCGCGATCGTCGACGCATATGACGACCCGAAGATCGAAGCCGATCTCGGCGTGTTCAGCACTGCGTTCTCGCTGCCGGCCTGCACGTCGTCGAACGGCTGTTTCACCAAGGTGTATGCCCACGGTGCGCGGCCCAAGCCCAATGCAGGCTGGTCGCTCGAGATCTCGCTCGACGTCGAATGGGTGCATGCGATCGCGCCGAAGGCGAAGATCGTGCTCGTCGAGGCGGCATCGGCCAGCTTCAGCGACCTGATGGCCGCGGTCGACGTCGCGGTCAAGCGCGGCGCGTCGGTCGTGTCGATGAGTTTCGGCGGCAACGAATTCAGCAGCGAGACCGGCTTCGACAGCCACTTCAACGTACCGGGCGTCACGTTCGTCGCGTCGTCCGGCGACAGCGGCACGGGCACCGAATACCCGGCCGCGTCGCCTTACGTGGTGTCCGTCGGCGGCACGACGCTGTCGTCCGATACGGCCGGCAATTACATCGGCGAGGCGGCGTGGAGCGGCAGCGGCGGTGGTGTGAGCAGCGTCGAGGCCGAGCCGGCCGGCCAGACTGCGTGGCCGATTCCGGTGGCCGGCAAGCGCGGCGTGCCGGATGTCAGTTACGACGCGAATCCGTCCAGCGGTTTCGCGGTGTACGACTCGGTCACCTATCAGGGGCAGGCCGGCTGGTTCCAGGTCGGCGGCACGAGCGCGGGCGCGCCGCAATGGGCAGCGCTCGTCGCGATCGCGAATTCGCTGCGCACGGCGGCCGGCAAGACATCGTTGAGCGGCGCCTACGACACGCTCTATGCGGTCGGCAAAACCGCGTACGGCAGCGACTTCCACGACGTGACGACCGGGTCCAACGGCAATTGCGGCAGCGTCTGCAACGCGGCGGGCGGCTACGACTACGTGACGGGCCTCGGTTCGCCGATCGCGCCGGCGCTCGTGCAGGCGCTCGTCGCGCGGCCGTAATCGCGCGGCCCCGGCCGGTCGGCTCGTGGCGCGCGGCTCAGCCGCCGCGCCATGCGCGGTCGAGTGCGTTCAGCGTCGCCAGCGCACCGCCCTTCAGCCCGATCACGTCCGCCCGGCGCGCATGCGCGTCGCGCGCGTTGATGCGGATCACGTCGGCGCCGAGGCGTTCACTCAGCAAGCGCACGGTCGGAATCGCGGTGCCCGCGCCGATCTCCACCACGGCGACGCGCCCGGCCTGCGCAATCCAGTCTTCGAGCGCGCGTTCCTGCGCGTCGTAGCGCGCACCGAGCCAGCCGGTGTCGCCGAACATCAAGATGTTGGGCCGCGCGAGACCGCCGCAGCGCGGGCAGCGCGGCATGTCGCCAACGAGGCGGCACGTCGCTTCGTCGACCTCCGGCACGAACGGCGCCGCGTCCCACGTGTCGTCCGTGCACGGGCGCAGGCACTGCATCGCATGAATCGAGCCGTGGATCTCGACGATGCGCGCCGGATCGAAACCGGCCTTCTGGAACTGGCCGTCGACGTTGCTCGTCAGCACGAAGCCGCCGTTCGGCATCGCGTCGATCCAGCGGCGCAGGATCGCGAAGCCCGCATGCGGCGCCGTCGCGCGGTAGAGCGCGAGACGGTGCCCGTAGAAGCCCCACGCGAGCGCCGCACGCGCACGAAACGCGTGCGGCGACGCGATCTCGTGGAATTCGAAACGCTCGCGGCGCAGCGCCGGATACGCGCGCCAGAAACCGTCCGTCCCGCGAAAATCGGGTAGCCCGGAATCGACGCCGATGCCCGCGCCGGCCGTGACGAGCGATGCGTCGGCGCGCGCGAGTGCGGCGACGGCGGACGCGACGAGCTCGGCGGGAAGCGGCGCGGCGGCGGAGTCGGCGGGATCTGCGGGACCGGAAAGCGGCATGATGGGAAAGCGGTGGCGTCGAACGTTGCGCGAGTGGCGTGGCGATCATACGCCGGTTCGGGCGTCGCGCCGCATCGGCGACGCAACTGTGTAGCGCTGCGCCCGTGCGGCGACCGGCAATGCAATGGCCCGCCGTCCGCAAGCGCCGCACCGGCGATATCGCGACGCGGCGCCCACGCTTGCTTAGTGAGCCGATTCGTCCTGCGCAACCGGGATCTCGTCGACCGCGAAATAGACCGGCTTGCCGAGTTGCCGCGCGAGCGCGACGTCCGCATCCGCCCCGCGCGACGCGCCGCCGATGCGCAGCACCGCATCGCAGCGTCGCAGCAGCCGGTGCGCGGCCGGATACAGGAACGTTTCGCCGATCGCGTCGCCCAGTTGCGTCGACCCGGCCGCGGCCGCGAGCGGCAACGACACCCATTCGCCGATCATCGGCACGTGCCCGCGGCGATACACGGCGAGCGCCGCCGCTTCCAGCCGGTGCAGGTTCGCGGCGATGCGCGCGGGGTCGCCGTCCGTGCCGCTGCGATACGGGCCGGCGACCAGCACGAGCCGCGGCGTCATGCGGCGCATGCGCCCGCGGTTTCCCGCAGCGCGACGTACTGCAGCAGCATGATCGTCTTCGCGTCGACGATCTCGCCGCGCTCGACCGCGTCCAGCGCCGCCTGCAGCGGCATCTCGACGACCTCCAGATCCTCGCCCTCTTCCGCGACGCCGCCGCCCGCGCCGGTGCGCAGCGACGCATCGTATTCGCCGACGAAGAAATGCAGCTTCTCCGTCACGGAACCCGGGCTCATGAACGCCTCGAACACCTTGCGCACGCCGCGCACGCGATAGCCGGTCTCCTCCTCGGCCTCCGCGCGGATGCGCGCCTCGGGCGTTGCGTCGTCGAGCAGCCCGGCGGCCGCTTCGAGCAGCATGCCGTCGTGTCCGCTCACGAACGCCGGCATCCGAAACTGGCGCGTCAGCAGCACGTCGCCCGTTTCGGCATGACGCAGCAGGATCGTCGCGCCGTTGCCGCGGTCGTAGGTCTCGCGGCTCAGGCGCTGCCACGTGCCGTCGCGGCGCAGGAAATCGAACGTCACCTTGCGCAGCACATACCAGTCGTCGGACAGCACCGTCGTATCGACGATGCGCACCCGCTCCCGCGTTGCAGCCATTGCAGCCTCCGGTTCGACAAAGGACGGCGCCCATGGTAACGTGCAGATTCGTGCAATTTCAAGAAATTTCATGCAAACACGATGCTGACGACGCAACGCAAGAAGGCGATCCTCGACGCGCTCGCGCGCGACGGCCAGGTACTGGCCGCCGAGCTGAGCGTGCAATTCGGCGTGTCCGAAGACACGGTGCGCCGCGACCTGCGCGAGCTCGCGGCCGAAGGGCTGTTGCAGCGCGTGCACGGCGGCGCGCTGCCGGCGTCGCCGGCCGTCGCGCCGTTCGCGCAGCGCGAGGCGCTCGAAACCACGGAGAAGCGGCGCATCGCACGGCGGGCCGCGCAGATGATTGCGCCCGGGCAGGTGGCGATCGTCGACGGCGGCACGACCTCCGCGCTGCTCGTCGGCCAGTTGCCGGCCGACCTGCGCGCGACGATCGTCACGCACAGCCCGAGCGTCGCGGTCGCGCTCGCCGCGCATCCGTCGATCGACGTGATCCTGATCGGCGGGCGGCTCTACAAGCATTCGATCGTCGCGGTCGGTGCGGCGGCGATGGAAGGCATCGCGCGCATTCACGCGGACCTCTACTTCATGGGCGTCACGGGCGTGCATCCGGTCGCCGGCCTGAGCACCGGCGATTTCGAGGAAGCGGCGATCAAGCGCGCGCTGGCCGAACGCGCGGCCGAGACGGTCGTGCTCGCGTCGCAGTCGAAATTGCGCGCGGCATCGCAGTTCGTGATCGGCGACATCACGCTGGCGCAGACGGTCGTCGTCGAAAAGGAAACCGACGCCGCGCTGACGAAGCCGATCGAGGCCGCGGGTGTGACGGTGGTGCGCGCGTAATGCACGCCGCCGCCGTCACATCGACACCCCGCCTGCTCGCCTAAACGCCGCGAAACACCGGCGCGCGGCGCGCCGCGAACGCACGCAACCCTTCGTCGAAATCCGCGCCTTCGCACGCCTGCCGACGCAACTCGGCGATCCGCTCGAACGCGTCGGCCGGCAACGGCCGCGCGTCCTGCAGCACGCGCAGTTGCTCCTTCACCGCGTGCACCGCGAGCGGCGCCTTCGCGGCGATCGTGCGCGCGACGTCGAGCGCCGCATCGTCGACCCCGCCCGCATCAGCCAGCCGGTTCACGAGCCCGTGATGCGCGGCGCGCTCCGCATCGAGCGGCTGCGCGCAGAAGAACATTTCCTTCAGCACGTGAGTCGGCAGGTTGTCGTAGAAGCGCAGCAGGCCGCTCGTCGAATACGGCAGGCCGATGTTCGCGGGTGTCATCGCGAAACGCGCGTCGCGCGCCGCCACGACGAGATCGCAGCTCATCACGAGATCGACCGCCCCGCCCCACGCCGACCCGGCCACCGCCGCGACCACCGCGCCGGGATAGGTCCGCACGCGCCGCAGTGCGCGTTCGAGCGGCTTGCCGTACGCAAGCGGATCGCGATCGTCGGCCAGTTCGCGCAGATCGTGCCCCGCGCTCCACACGTCGCCGCTACCGTCGTTCGACAGGATTACGACGGGCGGCGGACGGTGGGCGGCCAACGCATCGAGGTGCGCGACGAGCGCATCGAGCAATGGCGCGTCAAGCGCATGCCGTCGCGCCGGGTTCGCGAACCGCACGCGCGCGATCCGCTCGCCGATCAGGTCGACCGTCACCGTCGACGCCCCTTCGTGTTTCGCCATGTCGGTCATTGCACGGCCTCCGCCACCGCATCCGCCTGGAAGACCGTGCGGCCGGCCAGCAGCGCGTCGATCGCGTCGTCGCCGTAGCCGGCTTCGCGCAGCACGTCGACCGTATGCTCGCCGAGCAGCGGCGGCGCATGGCGCGTGCGCGGCGCCGGCAGGTCGTCGCCCATCCCGCCGAGCGGCGTGACGATCTGGCGCAGCGTGCCGAGCATCGGATGCGCGACCGGCTCGACCAGCCCGCACTGCGCGAGCTGCGGATCGTCGAACACTTCGTCGAGTGTGTTGATCGGCCCGGCCGGCAGCCCGGCCTCGACGAACCGTTGCGTCCATTCGCGCTTGCCGCGTGTGCGCAGCCGGCTTTCGAGCAACACCTTGAGTTCGTCGCGATGCGCGACGCGCGCATCGTTGGTCGCAAAGCGCGGATCGTCCGGTAGCTCGGGCAGATCGAGCAACCGGCACAGCCGCAGCCACATGTCGGTCGTGATCGGCGCGAGATTGAGCGGGCCGTCGGCCGTCTCGAACACGCCGTACGGCGCGATTACCGCATGCGCGTTGCCGGTGCGGCGCGGCACGTCGCCGAGGCTCAGGTAGCGTTGCCCGTGCACGCTCAGCAGCGCGACGAGGCTTTCGAGCAGCGACGTGCCGACATGCTGGCCGCGCCCGGTGCGCTCGCGCTCGAACAGCGCGGCCGTCACGCCGGTCGCGACCCACATCCCCGAGCTCAGATCGCCGATCGCGGTGCCCGTGCGGGTCGGCTCGCCATCAGGGAAACCGGTGAGACTCATCAGCCCCGCATAGCCCTGCGCGATCTGGTCGAAGCCCGGCCAGTCGCGCAGCGGGCCGCGCGGACCGAACGCGGTGACGCTGCCCATCACGAGCCGCGGGTCGCGCGTGCTCAGCGCGGCGTAGCCGAGTCCCATCGCGTCCATCGTGCCGGCCTTGAAGTTCTCGATCACGACGTCGGCCTGTGCGATCAGCCGTCGCACGACGTCGAGGCCGGCCGGCTGCCGGAAGTCCACGCAGATGCCGCGCTTGTTGCGGTTGCAGGACAGGTAGTACGTGCTCACGCCGCGATCGAACGGCCCCCACGCGCGGCTCATGTCGCCGTGCGGCCCCGACTCGACCTTGATCACATCGGCGCCGAGATCGGCGAGCACCATCGAGCAGAACGGCCCCGACAGCGCGCGACTCAGATCGACGACCCTGATTCCTGTTAATGCCTGCATTCCGGACTCCTGATATTGATGGATATGTCTCGTCTTGTTTCCGAACGACCGCGGCATGCCGCTCATTCGGGCAGCGTCTGATGCCGCGTTTCGACTGCGAACGGCAGGATCAGGATGCCGAGCCCGAACACGGCCGCGGTCCATGCGACCGGCACGCCGAGCGATCCGTACCCGTGAATCGCGGCGCCGAGCAGGAAATTCACGCCTGCGCCGATGAAGCGGCCGACCGACGCGTTGAACGCGAACGCGGTGGCCCGCACGCGCGTCGGATATTGCTCGGGCAGCCACAGCGAGAAGATCGCGAAGTTGCCGCCGAAGAAGCCGAGGGACGCGAGCGACACCATGAACGCGGCGAGCCCGTTCGGCTGGTAGAACGCCCAGCCGAACGCGAACACGATCGAGCCGGCCATCCCCGCGAAATACACGCCGAGCGCGGTACGCCGGCCGACCCGTTCCGACAGCCACGGCGCCACCAGGCAGCCGGCGATCGTCGCGCACGACAGGATCGCCGCGCCGATCGACGCAAGCCGCAACGCGCCGACGTGATCGATGCCCACGCGTGTCGCCAGCGTGGTGACCGCGCTCGCCTCGTAGACGGAACCGGCCCACAACCCGACGATCGCGACGCCGACGAGGCTCGCGCTCGTCAGCGTGCGGCGCACGAACGCCGGCGCGAAGATCTCGCGCAGCGGATGCGCGCGCCGCGCGTCGGCCACGTCGCCGTCGCGCGCGTCGTGCCGGCGCCACTGCCCCGGCTCCTTCACGCGCATCACCGTGAACACCGCGAGCAGCGCGGGCGCCAGCCCGCACAGGAACATCGCGCGCCAGCCATAGGTCGCGCCGATCGTGTAGTTCAGGCAGGCCGCGATGAAGAAGCCGAAGTAGTAGCCCGTCTGCAGGTAGCCGGCGCCCATCTTGCGACGGTCTTCCGGCCAGCTCTCGGCGACGTAGGTGCCGGCGAGCGCCCATTCGCCGCCGACGCCGATCCCGGCGATCAGCCGGCACGCGGCCAGCGCCCATACGTCGTGCACGAACGCGGCCGCGCCGGTGAACACCGAATAGATCAGGATGCTCGCCGCGAGCGTGCGCACGCGGCCGAAGCGGTCGGCGAGCGGTCCCCAGACGAACGACAGCCCCCAGCCGATCAGGAACAGCGCGAACAGGATCGAGCCGTACATCCCCAGGTTCGCGGGCGTCGACGCGATGCCGGACGCCGGCAGCAGTTCGGTCAGCGCCGGAATCAGCACGAGCGCGTAGATCACCGAATCCACGCCGTCGAGCACCCAGCCCGCGTACACGGCCCAGAAGCCCTTGACCTGCTCGCGCGTGAGCGGCGTGCGCCGCGGCTTCGCGCCGGCCGCCGGCGCGTCGATCGCCTTGAACATCTTCGTCTCCTTGCCGGCGGGGCCGGCTCATTCGCCGCGGCCGGTCCGGGATGGCCGGCAGTCGGGCTCTTTTGTGAGACGAGTATAGAAACGCCATCGATCGCCGAAAAATATGATATTCATCTCGCTCGATCGGATTGGCTTATGGCTCGAATCGAGCGCGATTCGAACTTGAATCGGAGGCGGCGGCGATGGACTTGAGACAGTTGCGCTATTTCGTGAAGGTCGTCGAATGCGGCAACGTCACGCACGCAAGCGAGGCGCTGCACGTCGCGCAGCCGGCGGTGAGCCAGCAGATGCGCAATCTCGAACAGGATCTCGGGATGCAGTTGCTCGAACGAAGCGTGCGCGGCGTCGCGCCGACGGCCGCGGGCCGCACGCTGTATCGGCACGCGCTCGAACTGCTGCGCCAGGCCGACGGCACGCGCGAACTGCTGCGCCGCGACGCCGACACGCCGCAGGGCCGCGTGACCGTCGGCATGCCGTCGAGCACCGCGCGCGTGCTGGCCATTCCGCTCGCCCGCGCGGTGCGCGACCGCTATCCGGGCATCATGCTGGAGCTGATCGAAGCGCCGAGCGCCGATCTCGACACGCTGCTCGAACGCGCGCGGCTCGATCTCGCGATCGTCGTCGATGCGGTCGACACGCGCGGCATCGCGATCCACCGGCTGCTGACGGAAACGCTGTACCTGATCACGTGGCCCGGCTTCCCGGTGCCGGACGCCCCCGTGCCGCTCGACGCGATCGCGCGGATGCCGCTCGTGCTGCCGAGCGCGCCGAACACGATCCGCAACCGCGTCGACTGGGCGATGCGCGAGGCCGGGCTGTCGTACGAGATCAGTTTCGAGGCGAGTTCGACCGGGCTGCTGTTCGCGGCCGTGATGGCGCAGCTCGGCGTGACGATCCTGCCGTGGACGGCCGCGCACGTCGAGATCGAGGAACGCAAGCTCAAGCTGTCGACGGTCGCGCACCGGCTGTTCGCGCGCGACCTGTCGCTGTGCTGGCACGACACGGCGCTCGTCAGCAACGCGGTGCAGAAGGTAAAGGCCGAAATCGTCCGGCTGTTCGATACGCTCGGGCAGCGGCCGGAGTGGGCGGCCGGCCGGGCATTGACATTGACAACGCCCCGCGACACCCCTTAACGTTGCTTCCATCGTAACCATCACCGGTTCAGCTTAAGAGGTTGTCGGCCCGCTCGTGCTCGACACCTCTGCCTTCCTCGAAGGCCTGCTGCTTGGCGCAGGCCTGTTCACGTCGGTCGGTCCCAAGGACACCTTCGTCATCAAACGCTCGATTTCGAGCCCTCACCTGCTCTCCATCGCCCTCGTCTGCGCGGGCAGCGACGCATTGCTGATCGTGCTCGGCGCGCGCGGGCTGTCGGCGTTGCTGTCGCGCCATCCCGGCGTGGTGTCGGCCGCGCTGTGGGCCGGCATCGCGTATCTCGCCGGCTACGGCCTGCTCGCGATGCGCTCGGCGATCGTCGGACGACAGCCTGAGCATATAGATGGCTCACGCGCCGGCAGCGAACCCACGCGGTCGCGGACGGTGCTCGCGACCGCCGCGGTTTCGTTGCTCAATCCGTATGCGTGGATCGATACGGTGCTGCTGCTCGGCACCATGGTCGTGAGTCACACGCCGTCTGCCCGCGCGCCGTTTGCGATCGGCGCGATGACCGCGTCGCTGGCGTGGTTCCTGATGCTCGTCTATGGCGCACGCGCGTGCCGTGCATGGTTTGCTCGCACGCTCGCATGGCGCGTGCTCGATGGCTTCGTCGCGGTGATGATGCTCGGCTTCGCGGTGCGATTCGCGATCGACGCGCTTTAGGCGTCAACCGCCGGATACCGATCCCGATATCGCGCGGAACGCGTCGTGCGCGTGAGCATGCAATTCGAATCCGATACCCGGCGCCTGCGGCACGCGTGCGTATCCCGCGTCGACGATTTCGCCATCGGCGAGTCCGCTGAACGGATGAAATGCGAACGGGCTGACTTCCGCCCCGCCGAGCCCGAGCGCCGCGACGACGTGCAGCGAGAACAGATGACCGGCGTGCGGCCAGAACGCGTCGCGCCGCCAGCCGCGCGACACGAAGTGATCGACGATCTGCAGATAGCCCGACAGCCCGTAGCTGTGCACGGGATCGAACACCAGCACGTCGCGGTCGGCACGCAGGCCGCCGTAACGGTCGAGCAGCTTCGCTTCCGCGAGCGAGAACAGCGCTTCGCCTGCCGCGATCGGCGATGCGTATCGCGTGGCGACGTCTGCCTGGAGCGGCAGGTCGAGCGAATCGCAGATGTCCTCGAACCACCAGAGATCGAACGGCGCAAGCATGTTTGCCGCCTCGTAGGCGGTCGTCGCGTCGTACGTGTTCATCGCGTCGACTGCGAGATGCGAAGGGCTGGCGAGCTGTGCGGCCGCGGCTTCGATGCGGCGCCGGTCCTGCTCGAAATCCGCGCCGCCGATCTTGATCTTCGCGTGCGTGTAGCCGAGATCGACGATCTGGCGCATCTCGTCCGACAGGCGCGTGAGATCGTCATGCGGATAGCGGTAGCCGCCGCCTGCGTACACGCGCACGCGTGGTGCTGCCGTGTATTGGAGACGGTCGGCGAGAAAGCGGTGCAGCGGCAGGTCGGCGATCTTCGCGGCGGCGTCCCAGATCGCCATGTCCAGCGTGCCGACCGCGACGCAGCGTTCGCCGTGCCCGCCCGGCTTCTCGCCGGCCATCATCGCGCGCCATGCGCGGAACGGGTCGAGGTTCGTGCCGGCTTCGTCGGCGAGTGAGTCGGCGGCAGCCAGCAGGCGCGGCGCGAACCGTTCGCGGATCAGGCCGCCCTGCGCGAAGCGGCCGATCGACGCGTAGCCGTAGCCCGTCACCGGGCGGCCGTCGCGCACGACGTCGGTAACGACCGCGACAACGCTTGTCGTCAGGCCGCCGGACGGAATGGTCGGATCGGCATAGCGGGACACGGGAATCGCGCGTTCGTGGATCGCGGTGATGCGCATGGTCGGGGCTCCGGAGGGGCGTCCGGCGCAGGCGGAAGGTTCATGCGCTGCAGCGGAAACGGTGGGCGGATCGCTGCATCTTAGGGGTTTGTGTGACGGCGTGCAGGACCGGTGGCGAGCGTCATCGTGTCGTCGCCGGACAACCGTGCGTTGAATTCGTCATGGGGTGCGGTCGGATAGCGGGAGCGCGCCAAGCGGGTGACCACGCTCGGCGCGTTGTTTCCGAACCGGGGGCGACTTTTATTGAGCCGGAATCCGCGCTCGCCCTTCCCGGCTTCGTGAACCGCGAAGACGTGGGGCGATGACGGTATGCTTCGGTTGGGTCGAATCGACCGCCCGCTCAGGCGAAGACGAAGTACTTGCGCACCGTCTCCACCACTTCCCACGTCCCTTTCATGCCGGGTTCGATCACGAACACGTCGCCGGCTTTCAGGTGCTGCGGCTCCTCGCCTTCCGGCGTGATGATGCAGTAGCCGTCGAGGAAGTGGCAGTACTCCCATTTCTCGTAATTCACCTCGAACTTGCCCGGCGTGCAGATCCAGGTGCCCATGATCTTGCTGCCGTCCTTCGAGACGTACGCGTTGAGGTTCACGGTGTGCGGATCGCCGCCAATGCGCTTCCACTTGGTCGCGTCAAGGACAGGCGTCGGGCAGGTTTTACGCAGAACGGTGATGAAATCGGACATGTCGGCTCCAGACTAACGATCGTATGAGAGACCTGTCACGTTAGTTCGAAAGCTTTAGCTGGGCTTGTATGCTTCCGACGCCGACTCGTCTATTTTCGACATTGACTGGCGTGCCGCCGCACGTTGCAATCGACGTGCTCGCATAGTGTCATTCGTTCACGGCCGAGATGCTGGGCTCGTGCCCGCTACCGTACGAGCGGCAGCACGCCATACCGGTAACCGCACAAACCATCTGCCCTGTTGCGTGGCACCTTGGCACTCCAGTTGAAGTTGCTTCTGCCAACGACGCACACCGATTCGCCGACGCCGAGCGACGGGCCCTTGTCCCAACCGCGACTCAATTGTCCGGCTGAGGATCTGAGTAATGCCAAATGACCATTCCCCATGCTGTGCGTTGAGGCCCTGGCATAGGCGTTCCGGCCTCGACATAAACCGAATCTTTGACGGCAGGGCTTTGCCAATAGCCGGCGCGCGGACAAGGCTCCCCGGGCAGAACACGTAGCCTGGGTTGCGCGACAGGCTTGGGGAAGTAGGTTTCCTCCTCTGTCGGAATGCTGCCGTCCCGATAACGCTTGTCTTCCCACAACAGCCGCCAGCGCACCACATGTTCGTCGTTGGTGCCTTCCAACAGGTACTTGTGGGCGATACTGCCCTTGAGAAAGTAGCTCGGACATCCAACCTTGCCAGCCGGAAACCATGGCTCCCAGATACCCTCGACAGGAATCTCCTGATCGCTGCAAACCTCGCCGCTTGCGGATTCGTTCTTGGGCGGACAGGGAGGAAGCGAGGCGGGATAGGTGCGACCGGGTGGCCAATATCGCCAAGCCGGAAGGGGTGCATCTTCGAACATGGATTCATAGGTCCAGTGCTCAAAAACGCGGGTCCCGCCGTCCGCACGTGTGCCGTATGCAAGCATCCCGGTAAAACCGAATCCGACCGTGCACTTGAGCGCGTAGCAAATCAATCTCTCGATCCACACTCCCTCCGCGAACCCAGTGGCATACACCGGGTCCGAAAAGTTGGTGTCCTTTAGTCCCAGTGAATGAAAAAACGGATCGTATTTACGACCGATTTCAAGCGCACTCCGTCCAAACAACAGGTCACCACCTTGCTGACTTCCTATAATCAGCGCGTCGTATGCTGCCCGTTTATCAAGACCTCGGCGCAATGCATCGATGCCCAGATCCATTTGCACCAGTGCCCCCAGGAAATCATGTATGTAGGCTTCCTCAAGCTCCACCTGATTGGGGCTCGGTGTATCCAGTTGTTGTGCGTACGCGCCGAGAAAGTCCCGATATAGTCCAACGGCGTATTCCAGGAACGTGAGGCTCGTCCATTTCTTGAGCAGATAAAACGCCTTTGCTCGCGCATCCTGTTCCTGCTCGGGGGTCATGGTCAAAATATTCAACATCATGGAGCCTGTTCGTCCGTCGATTGTTTGCCCGCATCGGCTACCGCTCTCCGCGCGTAACCTTCCTGTCTGATCTTGGCCGATCGCTCGCGCTCGGCCAGCATGAGCGCGCGCGCGGTTGCTTGATCGGGTAGCTTAACGTCGGTCCAATGCGTCCGAAGCGCCTTGAGTTGCCCGTTCGCAAGCTGCGCTTCTATCCATTTTTTCACGGGTGCATTGGAAGAGTGCTCAAAATCCACGAAGAATTGAAGGTCGCCTCCAACCAGCAAACGCATGGTGGCAACCTCTTTTTCGTTGTCCCATTGTTCAGCAATCCGCCCCTTCCATAGGCGCATCCCGTCCCATCCAGCTGGCACTTCGATGCCGAGCTTCTCCATCGCCTCGCGCGTCGGCACCTGCATCTTCACATAGCTGCCATTCATGCTCCAAGCGTGCTTGATCGCGCTTCGTATACGCCACCAAAGCCCGTTGGGAGCTAGGCTATCGGTCCAAAATTTGCCTGGAATTGTCCATGGCTTGTTCAGGTAACGAGTGTCGACCACACGAATCATCATCTGACCCGGTGCCTCAGTAATCGCTTCAAGCGGCACCTTGGCGCTGAACGTACCTATAGCCTCCCCTTCTTCCCAGTTGCGAAGGTCGGGCCACCCTTCTTTATGCACGTATTGCTTGACGGTCATCGGCTTGTGCCCCAAGCTTTTCGTGTCCTCCGCCAGATGAGCCAAGCGTGCCTCCTCGGTCATCGTCCGAGTCGTGCCGCCTCCCACCTTCACATCCGCCCAGGTGCCCTCGACCAGATGGCCCCGCACGCGCTCCAGCAAGCGCATCAGGTCCTTGAAGGCAAGCGCGATTTTCGTGTCTCCCAGCTTGCGCAGTTCCTCCAGCATCGGCAGCAGCTTCCGGATATAACTCGCCACCCGCGCCGGGATAACCGACCCGAGCCTGTTCAGAATAAAATTCAGCGCCTTGCCGATGCGATCCAGCAGCATGCCGAACGCGTTGCGAACGACAAACTGATACTTGCTGAAGTCCAGTTGCCTGAACCACTCCACTGCATTGCCAAACCCTGCCTTGCGGATCAGGGCCAGGATTTCCTGGCATAGCTTGACCAGATCTTCGGATTTGCTGACCGCTCGCATCAACAACTTGCCTATGCCCTTGAGCAAACCTCCGACCACCGGAACGACCGCGACAAGGCAAAGCACGAGCGCCACCCACTCCCACCCGTCGTCGCGAACCTTCGGGTCGTCGCACATGCGAAGCGCGATGGCGATCGCGTCGCGCGCCGCCGTAATTTCTCCGGCGACAGGGAACATGCTGATGACCGCATCGACGATGATGGCGCCCGTATTGCGCTTTTGCGAGAACTCCCCCGCGACCGCGCCGACGACGGTGTCGCCGACTGCAGTGGCGCCGCTCCACAGATAGTCGCCGACCTCGGATGCCGCCTGGCTGACCCAACTGCTGCTCATGCCCGACCTCCTTGCATCCGGTCCAGGGTGGCTTGCATGTCGAACTCGTCCCAATGAGCCTTGTAGCTGGGATTTTTCTCGGTCGCCTTGATTTCGTAGGGTCGGCTGTCCTCACCCAACTCGATGCGCCCCGGTCCTTGCGGAGCACCCGTCAGATCAGCCATGCCGTTGTTGTCGACGACGCCGGAGAAGGTGGCTCCGCTGTCGTAGTGGATGGTGAACTTGGCGCCCTGCACGGGCGTGTCGTCGTGGTAATGGTATTGCAGCGCTGCAGCACCGCGGGACGTTGGCGCAGGCGACAGCGGATAGTCGATCCGCGTCGGCCCGCTGAATGCATGCTGCGCCCCCTTCACATCGATCTTCCCAGGCGCGTGAATCTCGATGTTGCCGCCCTTGAGCCGGATATAGGCGCCCCCCGAGGTAAGTAGAATCTCCTGCTGCGCCGCCACCTCGATATTCTCGGTAGCCGACAGGACCTTGACGGCTTTCTGGGCCGTCACTTCGATAGTGTCCGAATGCGCCTGAACCTCGACCTTTCCCTTGGCCGCGATCAGTTTCATCCCGGCGTTTTGCACAAACAGGCTGATCTTCTCCGCCACACTCGCCACCAACGACTTCCCGCTGGCGATGAACGTGCTCTGGCCGCTCACCAGATTCGTTTGCTGATCGCTCGACACATGCACGGATGCCTGCGTCGACAGCGCGATACCGGAAGGACTCGCCACCAGCATGACGGGTGTCTTGAACGCGTTCACACTCCCGGCACCGCCTCCCGCCGTCCGCCCTCCCGACTGCGAGCCTTGCACGCTGCTTTGCGTCGCATCGGTAAACGTCTTCAGCGCGTCATGCCCCTCTCCCAGGCTTTCCGCCTGATGCATCGTGCTTACCTGCGACATTGCCTCGAACATGCTCTCGGCATTGACGAGCTGCTGTTGCGCTTCGCGAACGTCGAGCGACTGACTGTTCGCCGACTTCGGATACGTCGAAACATACAGCCCCTGCGAAGCCCGCACGGCGCCGTATGCATCCGTCCGCAGATCGAAGCCCGATCCGACATAAGCACCGCGTGTATTGCCGCTTTGTTCGATGAGATAGCCCAGATGCAGCAAACTATTTGCGCTGCTGCTCATTAACTGCACGCGGTTCTGGCCGGTCGCGTCGTCCATCACCATCTGGTTATAGCCGCTGCCGCCATACTCTTTCGAGCGATGGCCCGACAGGATCCCGTTGCTATGCCATTGCGGACTGACCGCACCGTTGTAGACGCGATGCAGCACGATCGGCCGATCACAATCGCCGCCGACATAGCCGACGATGACTTCCTCGCCGACTCGCGGAATATGCACGCCGCCGTAGCCGCCACCGGTATCCGATTGCGCTACTCTGACCCAACACGAAGCACCGGCATCTCCCGGGTTCTGCCGATCCCAGACGAACATCACTTTCACACGGTTCAATTCGTCGGTATGGACTTCTTCTCCCGGTGGCCCGACGACGATCGCTGTCTCGAGATGCATGTCGGGCTTCAAATGTTCGAACGGACTGCGATACGGAACCGTGGTGCGTTGGACTTCGACTTCGATCAAATAGAAGCCGGCCGAACCGTCATCGTGGTGGACGGACTCGCCCGCGTACCCCGCCTTCGCACGCTCCAGGTCGGCTTGCATGCTATGGGGAAAGCTGGTTTCCTGATTCGACAGCGGCAGGTTGTTCTCGATGTAGCGTCGAACCTTGATCGCAGCAAACTCGCGTTGCTCGGTCGAATCGCGATCGTGGTCCGGATGGCCCGTCAATCTGAAGCGCTGGCCGGCGTCGATGCCTCGCACGCCCCCCATCCCGACGAATCGCTTGGCGCGCGACTCCCATTCTTCCAGACGAATTCTCGAGAGCTGCTCACCTCGGTCATGACGTCCATAGGTGTAGGCGCCCGTGTATTCGTAGACTTCGGCCCGTTCCGGCAAATTTCCCTGACCGGCCTTCGTCGGCAACGTCGTACCGCTCGGGCTGTCGGCGGACGATGGCGCCTTGTAGTCAAACGTGCGGGTCGTATGGACGGTGCTTTGCAAAGTCCGCGAAGCCGCCCACTGCGTGAATGCATCCGTGTCGCTGCCGGTGCCCGATCTATTAAATCTGATCGGGTTGGGCGACACCTCGTCCAATGCATAAATATCATCGGTCACGACCAGCGTATGCGACTTGCCGTCCTCACCTTGGCGCCAAAAGCCGTACAGGCCCTCCTCTTCCATCAGCCGATGGACGAAATTCCAGTCGGTTTCGCTCTGACGGCAGTACGAACGCGAAGGCAGAGGCTTCGACAACGCAAACTGATACTGTCCACGCGCCTGCGGATGCGCATCGAATACGTCGGCGATGATGCGGTCGGCGCTATTGTCCTGCCAGTACCGCATATCGCGCCGAAATTTGAGGAAGTACATCCATGACGCGACGACCAGTTGATAGCTGGAAAGGCTACCGTCGTCGCCCAGCCTGCGGGCCGTGTGGATATAACCGTTGACTGGCAGATAAGACCGGTTCGCCTGCTGAATCCAAAGCGTCATCGGTTGAGCGATCAATGCCTTGAGTTCGATGTCGCCTGCCGTGGATACCATGTCGAGCGTGACGCTGAAGTCGCGACCGAGCTCGGAACAAGTCACGACCCGGCGCGGTATGAGCGCGTTGTCCGGCAACGACGGGATGTCCGTCTTGAGCAAGCGGTCTTGCTGGATCAGGCCACCACGAATTGCCTGAGCGAATTCAGTCATGTTCATGCGTTATCCATCTTCTTATTTGTTGCAAGCCTAAGGATGGCTTGCGCTCTCACGAGGACGGCTCCCCGGTTTTGTCGGCGGAATTGTAGCGGAGCCGGCAAGTCATGAGAACGTAGCCCGCTGAGGCCAGCAATTTATCGAACCCGGCGTTCAAGCACGAATCGCTTGAAGAGGCGTATTCGACTCATCCGTTGGGCCGTTGAGATTCGGCCCCGATGCGACAGCGCGCCGAAGGAATGTGCGTTCCGGCTGATTGTGGATCGCGTGAATAGCGAGGCGCTCACCCGACACGGCCGGCGACGCCACCGCTCCTGCATCGAGCCATGCCAGTTTCGATGCCACCGGCCAAAACGCCCCGCTTGCCATCCCCACCCAAACCCCTGTAGAATTGCGCGTTCTGCGGGCGTCGTATAATGGCCATTACCTCAGCTTCCCAAGCTGATGACGTGGGTTCGATTCCCATCGCCCGCTCCACTTTCCGGCTGCACAACAGCCTGCGCATGAGCCGCCTCGTCGAAGGCGGCTTTTTTGTACCATGCGCCGAATCGCCCGGCAGCATTGCTGCGCAACGGGCCCTCGCCCGAACCGAGCCTTTCTCTGTACCGATGATGCACGACGACCCGAACGAAGCCGGCCTTCCGCCGCACGACGACGCCATTCCCGACGAAGCCGACCAAGCCACCGAAGGCGCCGACGAAGTCAACCCGCTGCACCACCGCCGCATCCGCAGCTTCGTGACGCGCGCCGGCCGCGTGTCGACCGGCCAGCGCCGCGCGCTCGACGAATTCGGCCCGCGCTTCGTCGTCCCGTATGCGCCGGAACTGCCCGACTGGAACGCGATCTTCGGCCGCAGCGCACCGCGCATCCTCGAGATCGGTTTCGGGATGGGCGCGTCGACCGCGGAAATCGCCGCGCACCGCCCGGGCGACGATTTCCTCGGCGTCGAGGTACACGAGCCGGGCGTCGGCGCGCTGCTGAAGCTGATCGGCGAGCAGGATCTGACGAACATCCGCATCATCCAGCACGACGCGGTCGAGGTGCTCGAGCACATGATCGCGCCGGAAAGCCTCGACGGCGTCCACATCTTCTTTCCCGATCCGTGGCACAAGGCGCGTCACCACAAGCGCCGGCTGATCCAGCCGCCGCTCGTCGCGCATCTCGCATCGCGCCTGAAGCCCGGCGCGTACCTGCACTGCGCGACCGACTGGCAGAACTACGCGGAGCAGATGCTGGAAGTGCTCGGCGCGGAACCGACGCTCGAAAACACGGCCGCCGATTACGCACCGCGCCCCGACTACCGCCCGGTGACGAAGTTCGAACGGCGCGGGCTGCGGCTCGGCCACGGCGTGTGGGACCTGGTGTTCCGCAAGCGCGCAAGCTGAGCGTCCCACCCTGCGCAGCATAAAAAATCCCGACCGGCGTCTCGCGCCGGTCGGGATTTTTTCATGGAGCGGCGCATCGACCGCTCGCCGGCCTCACGCCCAGTTCAGCCAGCCGCTGTAACCCACCAGCAACACGAACAGCCCGAACGCGATCCGGTACCACGCGAACACCGTGAAATCGTGCGTCGCGACGTAGCGCAGCAGCCAGCGCACGCACACGAACGCGCTGACGAACGCCGACACGAGCCCGAGCACGAACAGGCCGAGCGAATCGACGGTAAACGCCTGCCAGTCCTTCACGGTTTCGTAGAGCGTCGCGCCGAAGATGATCGGAATCGCGAGGAAGAACGAGAATTCGGTGGCCACGCGGCGGTCGAGACCGAAGAGCATCCCGCCGATGATCGTCGAGCCCGAGCGCGACATGCCGGGCACCAGCGCGAAGCACTGCGCGATACCGACCTTGAGCGCGTCGAGCGGCGTCAGCGCGTCGACCGACATCACGCGCGGCGGCGCGCCGCGTTCACGCTGCCGCGCCTCGGCCCACAGGATGATCGCGCCGCCCACGACGAGCGCGAACGCGACGGGCACCGGCGAGAACAGCACGGCCTTGATCTTCTTCTCGAACAGGAGGCCGAGCGCGATCGCGGGAATCGTCGCGATCACGACGTTCAGCGTGAAGCGCTGCGCGTCGGGCCGGCTCGGCAGCCCGGACACGACGGACACGATCCGCTGCCGGTATTCCCAGCAGACCGCGAGGATCGCGCCGAACTGGATCACGACGTCGAACGTCTTCGCGTGCGAATCGTTGAAATTCAGGAAGCTGCCCGCGACGATCAGGTGACCGGTGCTCGACACCGGCAGGAATTCCGTCAGCCCCTCGACGACGCCGAGGATCAATGCCTTGCAGATCAGGATCCAGTCCATCCGTGGCCCAACTCCGAAATGGTCGAAAGAAAAGGCCACTCTTGCGCGCGCGGCCCGCCCGGCCGTGCGCGCCCCGTCGTCACTTTTCGACGATCGCCACGCGTATGCCGTTTGTAAGGATCGTAATTGTACCGGGTTCGTAGTTCACTCCGGCAAATTGCAGTTGTTCCGGCTTGAACGTGTAGATCGGATAGTTGGTCAGCAGCTGCGTCGCGAGCAGGCCGGCGGCCGCGCCGACCTGCTGCGCGTACATCTGCGCGTCGCCGTCGAGCGCGAGGCTGTCGACGGCCGGCGCCTTCAGCACGACCGAGCGGCTCGGCGCGTCGTACGCGAGCTGGCCCGACACGGTGAACTTGCCGCTGACGGGCCCGCGCAGGAACGGGCTCACGAAGTTCGCGTCGAGCTGCACGGCGACGCGGTTCTGGTCCGGCAGCAGGTTGACGGCCGGATTCGCGAGCGACACGTCGACGACTTGCGCGACCGTCTTCTGGTAAGGAAACTTCCGTGCGACGGCCTTCTGCACGTCGCCGCGCGAGAACGTGTAGTGATCGGGAATGAACGGGAACGTCGACGCGCACGCGGCAAGCGATACGCATACGCCGACGGCGCCGATAGCGGCAGCGAGAAAACGGCGCCGGCCGGGCGCGCGAGGGACGGTCATGCTGATTTCTCTCCTGGATGCGCCGGCCGCGTCGCGGCCTCGAGGCGCGTGAGCCACGCGAGCGCGTCGTCGCGCGACGCGCCGCACATGTCGGCGGACGGCTGCAGCCCGGAGCAGCACGCGGGGCGCTCGGGTCGGCCGAAAATCATGCAGCGCAGGTCGTCGCCGAGCTGCACGCAGCGCACGCCGGCCGGCTTGCCGTCGGGCATGCCCGGAATCGGGCTGGAAATCGACGGCGCGATGCAGCACGCGCCGCAGCCCTCGCGGCATGCATGCGGCGGCGGGACTTCGGCGGGCGCCGGGCGGACAGGCATTTCGACGGACACTCGGCTCTCTCGACGAACAACGAAAAACGGTGCGGCAACCGGACGCGGCGTCCGGCAGCCCCACCCCGCATTGTGCCATCGCCGGCTGCGACGTTATTACACAATGCAGCCCAACCGCGTGTTCCTATACTCGAACGCATCTAAAAACGCGCGAGATCGCCATGCGTTCCGGTTCTGCCGACCCGATGTTCCGTCCCGATTTGCTTACGAAATATGGCGCGAACGGGCCGCGCTATACGTCGTACCCGACCGCACTGCAGTTCCGCGACGATTTCGATCCGGCCGACTACATCCGCGCGGCCGGCGACCCCGGCGCGTCGTCGAGCGACCTGTCGCTGTACTTCCACATTCCGTTCTGCAACACCGCGTGCTTCTACTGCGGCTGCAACAAGATCGCGACCAACAACCGCCGCCGCGCGCGCCCGTATCTCGAGCAGCTCAAGCGCGAGATGGCGCTGCAGGCCGCGCTGTTCGATCCGTCCCGCCCCGTCACGCAACTGCATTGGGGCGGCGGTACGCCAACCTTCCTGTCCGACGACGAAACGGCCGAGCTGATGGCGGCCACGCGCGAGCATTTCGCGCTCGCACCGGACGCCGACGCCGAATTCTCGATCGAGATCGATCCGCGCACGGTCACGCCGGCGACGCTCGTCCACCTGCGCACGATCGGCTTCAACCGGCTGAGCCTCGGCGTGCAGGATTTCGACCCGGTCGTGCAGCAGGCGATCAACCGCATCCAGCCACGCGCGATGACGGCCGACCTGCTCGCCGCCGCACGGGCGACCGGCTTCCATTCGGTGAGCGTCGACCTGATCTACGGGCTGCCGCACCAGACGGTCACCGTGTTCGCACGCACGCTCGAGACGATCATCGAGCTCGCGCCCGATCGCCTGTCGGTGTTCGGCTACGCGCACATGCCGCACCTGTTCAAGATGCAGCGGCAGATCGACGATGCGACGCTGCCGCCGCCGGAAGCGCGCATCGCGCTGCTCGGCCTCGCGATCGACATGCTGACGTCGGCCGGCTACGTGTACATCGGGATGGACCACTTCGCGCGGCCGTCCGACGAACTCGTGCGCGCGCAGCGCAACGGCACGCTGCAACGCAATTTCCAGGGCTACAGCACGCGTGCGGATACCGACCTGATCGGCTTCGGCGTGTCGTCGATCGGCAAGGTCGGCGACGTCTACGCGCAGAACGCGAAGGACCTGCCCGCGTACGGCGCCGCACTCGACGCGGGCCGGCTGCCGATCGCGCGCGGCGTGCGGCTCACGCCGGACGACCGGCTGCGCCGCGACGTGATCACGCAACTGATGTGCAACCTCGAACTGCCGTTCTCGCATGTCGAGGCCGCGCATGGCATCCGCTTCGCTGATCATTTCGCGCGCGAGCTCGACGCGCTGCGCCCGTTCGAGCGCGACGGGCTGCTGACGATCGCGCGCGACCGGCTGACGATCCATCCGGCCGGCCGGATGGTCGTGCGCAACATCGCGATGGCGTTCGACGCATACCTCGGCCAGACGTCGCGGCAGCGCTACTCGCGCACGGTTTAGGGCGGTTCGCGCCGGCCACGGGCCGGCGCCGGCCCGGCCGGTTTGATAGAGTGTGAGGCTTACATCCGCTTCGCCAGCCCCCCAAGATGCGCACCACCAAAGCGACCCACGCGGTCGAACGCCTGAAGACCCGCTCCGGCAACCCGCAGTTCGCGGCCGTCGCGATGGCGGGCGGCCTGTTCTATCTCGTCGACCGCTCGGGCGGCACCGCCGAGAAGCGCTGCGAGCCGCTGCCGCTCGACGAGTTCGTCAAGTTCGTCGACGAATTTGGCCCCAAAAAGCCGCGCAAGGCGAGCAAGCTGGACCTCGCATTCGAGGCGCAGATCAAGAAGAGCAAAGGGTAAAGGTCTGTTGCAGGCCGCCTGAAGGCTTCGCGGCCGTGCCGTTTGGTACAATCACGAAGTTTCTCTACCCCCGCTGATGGCCAACCAGGCTGCGTGACCACACCATGAATATCGAAAACGCGCGTTTCAACATGATCGAACAGCAGATCCGTCCGTGGGACGTGCTGGATCTGGATGTCCTGGGCCTGCTGTCGATCGTCAAGCGTGAAAACTACGTGCCGGCCCAATATCGCGATCTCGCGTTCGCCGATCTCGAACTGCCGCTGCCGGGCGGCGCGAGCAAGATGCTGTTCCCGCGTGTCGAAGCGCGCGTGCTGCAGGAGCTGGCGGTCAAGAAGCACGAGAACGTGCTCGTGATCGGCGCGGGCTCGGGCTACCTGGCCGCGCTGTTCGCGCATCGCGCGCAGCACGTCACGGCCGTCGAGATCGATCCGGCGATCGCGAAGTTCGCGGAAGACAACCTGCGCAACGACGGCGTGACCAACGCCGAAGTCGTGCTCGGCGACGGCTCGCGCGGCTGGGCGGCCAAGGTGCCGTACGACGTGATCTGCGTCGCAGGCGGCCTGCCGGTCGTGCCGCAGGAAATGCTCGAGCAGCTGAAGGTCGGCGGCCGCCTGGCGGCGTTCGTCGGCGGCCGTCCGGTAATGAAGGCGCAGATCATCACGCGCATCGACGACAAGCAGTACCGCGTCGCCGACGTGTTCGAAACCTACATCGACCACCTCGTCAACGCGATCGAGCCGTCGCGCTTCAAGTTCTGAGCGACGGAGCCTCCATGCAGATCCTGACGCCCGCGATGCTCGCGGAATGGCTCGGCGACACGGCGCGCCCCGCGCCGATCGTGCTCGACGTGCGCGAGCCGTGGGAAATCGCGACCGCGCAAATCGCCGGCAGCGTGGCGATTCCGATGCAGCAGATTCCCGCGCGCAGCGAAGAACTCGACGACGAAGCGGAAATCGTCTGCGTGTGCCATCACGGGATGCGCAGCGCGCAGGTCGCGATGTTCCTCGAATCGCGCGGCTTCACGAAGCTGTACAACCTGCAAGGCGGGATCGACGCGTGGTCGCGCGACGTCGATCCGTCCGTGCCGCGCTACTGATCGATCCTTCCGGCGGCGCATCATGCGCCGCCGCGCCGCCCGGCACCCCGCCGCCGGCCGCACCGATCCGCCGAACGGGCGCGCACTGCGCGCCCGTTTCTCTTTCCGCCCCGGTTTCCCTGCGTTTCGACGCCGCCGCACCGTCGTGCACCATTTGCGCCCGTGCGTCTGCACCGCAACGGACCGCGCATGCTGCACGGCGCGTCATCCGCACCGCGCCGATGCCCGCTGGTGCCCGCCCGTGCCCCGCGCAGGCACGCCCGACGTGCATCTCGCGCGACTGGCACATGCCTTGCGTTACACGATGGCCGGCGCCGCCACGGCGCACGCGCATCCAACACGACAAGGGGATCCCGATGAAACGTCGCAGTCTGTTGAAGTTCGGTTCGATGGCCGGCGCGCTCGCGCTGGCGGGCAAGAGCCCGTTCGCGCACGCGGCCGATGCGGGCACCGGCCCGATCAAGGTCGGCATCCTGCATTCGCTGTCGGGCACGATGGCGATCTCGGAGACGTCGCTGAAGGACACCGCGCTGATGACGATCGCCGACATCAACAAGAGCGGCGGTGTGATGGGTCGCAAGCTCGAACCGGTGGTGGTCGACCCGGCGTCGAACTGGCCGCTGTTCGCCGAGAAGGCGCGCCAGCTGCTCACGCAGGACAAGGTCGCGTGCGTGTTCGGCTGCTGGACGTCGGTGTCGCGCAAGTCGGTGCTGCCGGTGTTCGAGGAACTGAACGGGCTGCTCTACTACCCGGTGCAGTATGAAGGCGAGGAAATGTCGCGCAACGTGTTCTACACGGGCGCCGCGCCGAACCAGCAGGCGATTCCGGCCGTCGAGTACCTGATGGGCGCGGAAGGCGGCGGCGCGAAGCGCTTCTTCCTGCTCGGCACCGACTACGTGTATCCGCGCACGACCAACAAGATCCTGCGCGCGTTCCTGAAATCGAAGGGCGTGAAGGACGCCGACATTCAGGAGGTCTACACGCCGTTCGGCCACAGCGATTACCAGACCATCGTCGCGAACATCAAGACCTTCGCGCAGGGCGGCAAGACGACCGTGATCTCGACGATCAACGGCGACTCGAACGTGCCGTTCTACAAGGAACTCGGCAACCAGGGCATCAAGGCGACCGACGTGCCGGTCGTCGCGTTCTCGGTCGGCGAGGAAGAGCTGCGCGGGATCGATACGAAGCCGCTCGTCGGCCACCTCGCCGCGTGGAACTACTTCATGTCGGTGAAGAACCCGACCAACACGAAGTTCAAGGACCAGTTCGCCGCGTGGGTGAAGGCGAACAACCTGCCGGGCGACGCGAAGCGCGTGACCAACGATCCGATGGAAGCCACCTACGTCGGCATCCACATGTGGAAGCAGGCCGTCGAGAAGGCGAAGAGCACCGACGTCGACAAGGTGCGCGTCGCGATGATCGGCCAGACGGTGGCCGCGCCGTCGGGCTTCACGCTCGCGATGGACGGCAACCATCACCTGCACAAGCCGGTGATGATCGGCGAGATCCGCGGCGACGGACAGTTCAACGTCGTGTGGAAGACGAAGACGGCCGTGCGCGCGCAGCCGTGGAGCCCGTTCATCGCGGGCAACCAGGGCAAGCCGGACGTCGTCAGCTCGATTCCGGCGTTCCTGCGCCGGCAGCGCGCGGCGCTGGCGTGATGCCGTGCGGCGCGTCGCGCTTCGTGTGCGACGTGCCGCTCGCTTGCTCGCCCGCTGCCGATGCGCCGGCCGCGCTTGCCGTGACCAACCGCCCGCGCCGGCGCAGCGCCGCACCACGCCGCTCCCCCACGCCCGACAGGATTTCCCGATGCCTACACGCTTTCGCCGAGCCGCCCGCGCGATCGCCGCATGCGCCGCCCTCGCGGGCCTGCTGCCGCACGCCGCGTTCGCGCTGACGGCGGCCGACACCGCCGCGCTCGTCGGCGACGACTTCGACGCGAAGACGGCCGCGATCGAACGGCTCGCCGCCGACACCGACCCGCGCGCCGTTGCGGTGCTCAACGCGCTGTCGAGCGGCGATGCGCTCGCGACCGGCGACGGCCACCTGCTGATCCAGTCCGGCGACACCGCGCACGACGCACTCACGCAGGCCGCGACGCCGGCCGGCGACGCGCAGCCGGTGATGCTGAACAACCTGCTGCGCACGAAGATCGCCGGCGCGCTGTCGGGCCTCGCGCTCGCGTCGCCCGACGTGGCCGCGCGCCGCGACGCGATCGACGCGCTGCTGAAGTCGCCCGACCCGGCGCTCAAGCCGATGATCGATCGCGCGCGCGCCAAGGAAACCGATCCGGCGTTGAAGCGCCGTCTCGATGCACTATGGGCGATCGCCGCGCTGCACGATGCCGATCCGGCGAAACGCCTCGAAGCCGTGCAGGTAGTGGCCGCGCGCAGCGATCTCGACATGATCGAACAACTGCGCCCGCTCGTCGCGAAGAACGCCGACGGCAGCTACGCGGAACCCGACGCGCGCGTGCGCGACGCCGCGCAACAAGGGCTCGATACGTTGCACGCGCTGCAGCGCCGCGGCGAGATCGTCGGCACGCTGTTCGCCGGCCTGTCGCTCGGCAGCGTGCTGCTGCTCGCCGCGCTCGGCCTCGCGATCACGTACGGGCTGATCGGCGTGATCAACATGGCGCACGGCGAATTCCTGATGATCGGTGCGTACGCAACCTATGTCGTGCAGACGCTGATCCAGCGCTACGCGCCCGGCGCATTCGACTGGTATCCGCTCGTCGCCGTGCCGGTGTCGTTCGCGGTGGCCGCGCTCGTCGGCATCGTGCTCGAACGGCTCGTGCTGCGGCACCTGTACGGCCGCCCGCTCGAAACGCTGCTCGCGACCTTCGGCGTGAGCCTGATCCTGATCCAGGCCACCCGCATGCTGTTCGGCGCGCAGAACGTGCAGGTCGTGAACCCGTCGTGGATGAGCGGCGGAGTGACGGTGATGCAGAACCTGATCCTGCCGTACAACCGGCTCGCGATCCTCGCGTTCGCGCTCGCGGTGGTGTTCGTCGCGTGGGCCGTGCTGACGAAGACGCGGCTCGGTCTGTTCGTGCGCGCGGTCACGCAGAACCGCCGGATGGCCGCGTGCGTCGGCGTGAAGACCGCCCGCGTCGACGCGTATGCGTTCGCATTCGGCGCGGGCATCGCGGGCCTCGGCGGCTGCGCGCTGTCGCAGATCGGCAACGTGGGCCCCGATCTCGGCCAGAACTACATCATCGATTCGTTCATGGCCGTCGTGCTCGGCGGCGTCGGGCAGATCGCCGGCACCGTGCTGGGCGGCTTCGGGCTCGGCCTCGCGAGCAAGGCGATCGAACCGTTCTGGGGCGCCGTGCTCGCGAAGATCGCGGTGCTCGTGATGATCGTGCTGTTCATCCAGAAACGCCCGCAGGGCATGTTCGCCCCGAAGGGCCGCAGCGCGGAGGCTTGACGTGACTTCATACACCGATTCGATGTCGAACCCGGTCGCCGACACGTCGAAGCCCGCTGCCGGCGCGCGCGCGGCGGACGGCTTCGCGCTCGGCCTGCCGCCCCGCCCCGCGCTGCTGTCGCGCCGCGCGTGGCTCGCGCTCGTCGCGCTGTGCGTGGCGATCGGCGTCGGCGTGCCGCTCGCCGCGCTCGTCGCGCCGGAAGCCAGCGCGTTCCATCTGTCCGCGTACACGATGACGCTCGCCGGCAAGCTGATGTGCTACGCGATCGCCGCGCTCGCGCTCGATCTCGTGTGGGGCTACTGCGGGATCCTGAGCCTCGGCCACGGCTTGTTCTTCGCGCTCGGCGGCTATGCGATCGGCATGTACCTGATGCGCGAGATCGGCCGCGAAGGCAAGTACGGCAGCGACCTGCCCGACTTCATGGTGTTCCTCGACTGGCACCAGTTGCCGTGGTACTGGAGCGGCACGCAGCATCTCGCGTGGGCGCTCGCGCTCGTCGTGCTCGTGCCGGCCGTGCTCGCGTGGGTGTTCGGCTTCTTCACGTTCCGCTCGCGCGTGAAGGGCGTGTACCTGTCGATCATCACGCAGGCCATGACGTTCGCCGCGATGCTGCTGTTCTATCGCAACGAAACGGGCTTCGGCGGCAACAACGGCTTCACCGATTTCAAGCGCATCGCCGGCTTCGCGATCACGTCGCCGGCCACACGCACGGTGCTGTTGCTGCTGACCTTCGCGACGCTCGTGCTCGCGTTCGTCGCCGCGCGCGCGATCGTCACGAGCAAGCTCGGGCGCGTGGTGACCGCGGTGCGCGACGGCGAGACGCGGCTGATGTTCCTCGGCTACAGCCCACTCGCGTACAAGCTGTTCGTGTGGACCGTGTCGGCCGTGCTGTGCGGCATCGCCGGCGCGCTGTACGTGCCGCAGGTCGGCATCATCAATCCTGGCGAGATGTCGCCCGGCAACTCGATCGAGATGGCGATCTGGGTCGCGGTGGGCGGGCGCGGCACGCTGATCGGGCCGATCGTCGGCGCGTTCGCGGTGAACGGCGCAAAGAGCTTCTTCACCGCGTACTTCGCCGAATACTGGCTGTTCTTCCTCGGCCTGATCTTCGTGCTCGTGCCGCTGTTGCTGCCGCGCGGGATCATGGGCCTCGTCGAAACCGTGCTCGCGAAGGGGAAACGCGCATGAACGGAACGGCTCTCTATCAGTTCACGCCACCGCCGCCCGAGGACGAGCTGCTCGCCGTCAGCGGCAGCGCGTCGATGGGGCGCGTCGTGCCGGCCGGCATCGATACGTCGCACGGCACGATCCTCTATCTCGAGGATATCGAGGTGAGCTTCGACGGCTTTCGTGCGCTCAAGAAATTGTCGCTCGCGATCGACGTGGGCGAGCTGCGCTGCGTGATCGGCCCGAACGGCGCGGGCAAGACGACGATGATGGACGTGATCACCGGCAAGACGCGGCCCGATGCGGGCAAGGTGTTTCTCGGCCAGACGATCGACCTCGCGCGGATGAACGAACCGGAAATCGCGCGGGCGGGCATCGGCCGCAAGTTCCAGAAGCCGACCGTGTTCGAACAGCATCCGGTGTGGGAAAACCTCGAACTCGCGATGCAGACCGACAAGGGCTGGCTCGCGTCGCTGCGCGCGCGGCTCGACCACACCGCGCAGGCGAAGATCGAGGAGACGCTCGCGCTGATCGGCCTCGAAAGCCACGCGTATCGCGCGGCCGGCGAGCTGTCGCACGGGCAGAAGCAGCGGCTCGAAATCGGCATGCTGCTGATGCAGCGTCCCGCGCTGCTGCTGCTCGACGAGCCGGCGGCCGGGATGACCGACCACGAGACGATGGAACTCGCCGAGCTGCTGAACACGCTGCGCGGCACCTGCTCGATGATGGTCGTCGAGCACGACATGGAGTTCGTCGCGGCGCTCGCGGGCGACACGGGGCGCGTGACGGTGATGGCTGAAGGCGCGGTGCTTGCGCACGGCACGCTCGACCAGGTCAAGCGCGACGACGCGGTGATCGAGTCTTACCTCGGACGATGATGCGATGCTGAAAATCGAAGCGCTGAACCAGTACTACGGCGGCAGCCATATCTTGCGCAACGTGAACCTCGCCGCCGACGACGGCAAGCTGACCGTGCTGCTCGGCCGCAACGGCGTCGGCAAAAGCACGCTGCTGCGCTGCCTGATGGGGGTCGTCGCCGCGAAAAGCGGCAGCGTGTCGTGGCGCGGCACCGCGCTCGGCGCACTGCCGCCGTATGCGCGCGTCGCGGCGGGGCTCGCGTACGTGCCGCAGGGCCGCGACATCTTTCCGCGGCTCACCGTCGAGGAGAACCTGCTCGTGGGCGCGGCGAGCCGCAAGGCGCCGTCGAAAGTGCCCGATCGCATCTACGACCTGTTCCCGGTACTGAAGGACATGCGCGCGCGGCGCGGCGGCGACCTGTCGGGCGGTCAGCAGCAACAGCTCGCGATCGGCCGCGCGCTGATGAGCGAGCCGCAGCTGCTGATCCTCGACGAGCCGACCGAAGGCATCCAGCCGTCGATCATCCAGGACATCGGGCGCACGCTGCGCCAGCTCGTCGACGAATCGAAGATGACCGTGCTGCTCGTCGAACAGTATTACGATTTCGCGCGCTCGATCGCGGATCGATATTGGGTGATGAGCCGCGGGGAGGTCATCGCGGGGGGCGACGCGCGGGATATGGAGACGAACGGCGTGCGCGAGTTGATCGCGGTGTAGTGAAGGCTGAGACAAATACCGCGAGGCGACAACAGTTTCATTAAAATGGGCTTCTTCAACGCTCGCTGAAACCCGGAATTTCAGTGAAAACTTGACAAATTTCACTGAAATACGGCTTCGGTCCTACTTCGGTGCGACGCTTCGTCGAGGACACACGCATACTCGGCGATCGCACGCCGGATCAATGGCAGCAGGATGCGTTCGGACAAGTCGATGCACTGCTGCATGAGCTCGGGTTGCGACGTTGACCGGAGACGACATGCAACCGTTCATCACCGCTATTCGAACGCGCAACGGTGCCGCGCGTCTTGGTTAATGTTCTTGTAGCATCCATGCTCGAGCCTCTCCACGCCCAATAGATGTCCGCCCCCGATTCGCACGCCCCGCTGTCCCGCCCCGCCGTCGCCAAGTCGTGGCGCGGCCGCCTCGAACTCGGCTTCGAGCGGCACGGTGCGCGCACGACGCTCGCGCACCGGCTGCACGACGGCCCGTTGCGCGTGCAGCGGCCGCTGTACCCGGAAGGCGACGCGATCTGCCACGCGGTGATCGTGCACCCACCGGGCGGCGTCGCGGGCGGCGACCGGCTCGACATCGACATCGCGCTCGGCGACGACACGCACGCGGTGCTGACGACGCCCGGCGCGACCAAGTGGTACAAGTCGAACGGGCTCGACGCGACGCAGCGCATCGGCATCGCGGTCGGCGCGCACGCGAAACTCGACTGGCTGCCGCAGAACAACCTGTTCTTCGACGCGGCGCACGCAGCACTCGACTTCACGGTGACGCTCGGCGCAGGCGCGAGCGCAATCGGCTGGGACGCGACGCAATTGGGCCGGCAGGCGGCCGGCGAAACCTGGTCGGCGGGACGCATCGTGTCGACATCGGCGCTCGTCGATGCCGACGGCCGGCCGCTGTGGACCGAGCGCGCGCTGCTCGACGCGCGCGACCCGCTGCGCGGCGCGCTGCAGGGCCTCGCCGGTTTTCCCGCCTACGGCACGCTGTGGGCGGCCGGCGCCGCGTGCGACGCCGCACTCGCCGAATCGCTCGCCGCGCGCATGCCGTTCGACGACACGCTGCGCGCGGGCGCCACCTGCGTGACGCCCGGCGTCGTGCTGGTGCGCGCGATATCGACGTCGATGGAAGCGCTGCAGCGCCACTTCACCGACTGCTGGCTGCAGTTGCGACCGATCGTGCACGGCGTCGACGCGCGGCCGCTGCGTCTCTGGCAAACCTGATCGCGCACGCGTCACGCACCGTTTCGGCGCAACGCCACCCCACACCGCGCACCCTGTACATGCATCGCGCACCATGAATGCGCATGGCAGCACGCCGGATGCACATGGCACGCACCTTGCTGCTTACATAAGCGATACACGACGCACGCCAAACAGCGCGGTGCTACGATGATCCGCACCCCTGCCGGTTGCGTGCGCACCGATAAAAATTACGTTTTCCTGAACGCCTGCCTTCATGAAACTGACTCCCCGCGAAAAGGACAAGCTGCTGATCTTCACAGCGGCGTTGCTTGCCGAACGCCGCCGCGCGCGCGGCCTGAAGCTCAACTATCCGGAGGCGGTGGCCTTCATCACCGCGGCGCTGATGGAAGCCGCGCGCGACGGCAAGACCGTGGCCGAGGTGATGCACTACGGCACGACGCTGCTCACGCGCGACGATGTGATGGACGGCGTGCCGGAAATGATTCCCGACATCCAGGTCGAAGCGACCTTCCCCGACGGCACGAAGCTCGTGACCGTCCACCACCCGATTCCGTGAGGCCCCGCATGATCCCCGGCGAAATCCTCACCGACGACGGCGAACACGAACTGAACGCGGGCCGCGCGACGCTGTCGCTCGTCGTCGCGAACACCGGCGATCGCCCGGTGCAGGTCGGCTCGCACTACCACTTCTTCGAAGTGAACGACGCGCTGTCGTTCGACCGCGCGGCCGCGCGCGGCTTCCGGCTCAACATCGCGGCCGGCACGGCCGTGCGCTTCGAGCCGGGCCAGACGCGCACCGTCGAGCTCGTCGCCCTCGCGGGCGAGCGAGCCGTCTACGGTTTTCAGGGCAAGGTGATGGGGCCGCTGTAAGCCGCGCCCCGCTCTTCAGGAACAGCACATGACACTACGCTTGAGCCGCCGCGCGTACGCGGAAATGTTCGGGCCGACGACGGGCGACCGCGTGCGGCTCGCGGATACCGAACTGCTGATCGAGATCGAACGCGACTTCACCACGTACGGCGAGGAAGTGAAATTCGGCGGCGGGAAAGTGATCCGCGACGGGATGGGCCAGTCGCAGCGCGTGGCCGCCGACGTGCCCGATACCGTCATCACGAACGCGGTGATCCTCGATCACTGGGGCATCGTGAAGGCCGACATCGCGATCAAGCACGGCCGCATCGCCGCGATCGGCAAGGCCGGCAACCCCGACATCCAGCCGGGCGTGACGATCGCGATCGGCGCCGCGACCGAAGTGATCGCCGGCGAAGGGCTGATCGTGACGGCGGGCGGCATCGACACGCACATTCACTTCATCAGCCCGCAGCAGATCGACGAGGCGCTGGCCTCGGGTGTCACGACGATGCTCGGCGGCGGCACGGGACCGGCCACCGGCACCAACGCGACGACCTGCACGCCGGGCCCGTGGCACATGGAGCGGATGCTGCAGGCGGCCGACGGCTGGCCGATCAACCTCGGCTTCCTCGGCAAGGGCAATGCGAGCCTGCCGCAGCCGCTCGTCGAGCAGATCGCGGCCGGCGCGATCGGCCTGAAGCTGCACGAGGACTGGGGCACGACGCCCGCCGCGATCGACAACTGCCTGTCGGTCGCCGACGACACCGACACGCAGGTCGCGATCCACACGGACACGCTGAACGAAGCCGGCTTCGTCGAATCGACGGTCGCCGCGTTCAAGGGCCGCACGATCCACACGTACCACACCGAAGGTGCGGGCGGCGGTCACGCGCCCGACATCCTGAAGGTGTGCGGCGAGATGAACGTGCTGCCGTCGTCGACCAATCCGACGCGCCCGTACACGATCAACACGCTCGACGAGCATCTCGACATGCTGATGGTGTGCCATCACCTCGATCCGTCGATCGCCGAGGATCTCGCGTTCGCCGAATCGCGCATTCGCCGCGAGACGATCGCGGCCGAGGACATCCTGCACGATCTCGGCGCGCTGTCGATGCTGTCGTCCGATTCGCAGGCGATGGGCCGCGCCGGCGAAGTGATCATCCGCACGTGGCAAACCGCGCACAAGATGAAGGTGCAGCGCGGCGCGCTGCCGGAAGACGGCGCGCGCAACGACAACTTCCGCGCGAAACGCTACGTCGCGAAGTACACGATCAACCCGGCGCTCACGCACGGCATCGCGCACGAAGTCGGCTCGATCGAGCCCGGCAAGTGGGCCGACCTCGTGCTGTGGGAGCCCGCGTTCTTCGGGATCAAGCCGTCGATGATCCTGAAGGGCGGGATGATCGCCGTCGCGCAGATGGGCGACCCGAACGCGTCGATCCCGACGCCGCAGCCGGTTCACTATCGCGAGATGTTCGCGACGCGCGGCGGGGCGCTCGCGCGCACGTCGCTGACCTTCGTGTCGCAGATGGCGGCCGATGCGGGCATCGCGGAGCGCTACGGCCTCGCGAAGCGGATCGTGCCGGTGCGCAACTGCCGCAACGTGACGAAGGCCGACATGATCCACAACGCATGGCGCCCGTCGATCAGCGTCGATCCGGAAACCTACGACGTGATCGCCGACGGCCAGTTGCTCACCTGCGAACCGGCGACGGTGCTGCCGATGGCGCAGCGCTATTTCCTGTTCTGATCCGGAATCCTCAGTGTCATGCGCACCCTCGACAAACGCATTGCCCCGAACGTGAAGCTCGCCGCGTCGCTCGTCGCGCGCGCGCCGACGCTCACGCTCGCCTATGACGCCCGCTGCAAGAGCCGCCTTGCGGCGACGCTCGACACCGGCGAGGACGTCGCGGTCCTGCTGCCGCGCGGCACCGTGCTGCGCGACGGCGACGTGCTCGTCGCCGACGACGGCGCGCTCGTGCGTATCGCCGCGGCATCCGAAACGGTGCTGCTCGTGCGCGCCGCCGATCCGCTCACGCTGATGCGCGCCGCCTACCATCTCGGCAACCGCCATACGCCGGTCGAGATCGGCGACGGCTACCTGAAGCTCGAAGCCGATCCGGTGCTCGCGGACATGCTGCGCCGGCTCGGCACGCAGGTCGAAGAGGCACGCGCGCCGTTCCAGCCGGAAGCCGGCGCGTACGGCGGCGGCCACAAGCACGGGCACGATGCGACGTTCGCCGAGGACTACGCGCTCGCGCAGCAGGTGTTCGGCGAACACCACGGACATTCGCATTCGCACGATCACGATCACGATCACGATCACGATCATCAGCATGGTCCCGGCTGCACGCACGGCCACCACGGTCATGACCACCACTGAGCTCGTCGCGCTGCTGCACCTCGCGTCGCCCGCACTACCGATCGGCGCGTACAGCTATTCGCAGGGCCTCGAAGCCGCGCTCGACGCGAACCTGATCCGCGACGCCGATTCCGCGCGCGACTGGATCGCGAGCGGCCTGACCGACGTGCTCGCGCACGGCGAGTTGCCGTTCCTCGCGCACCAGCTCGCCCGCTGGCAGACGCACGACATTCAAGCGCTCGTCGCCGAAAACGCGTGGTTCGTCGCGAGCCGCGAATCGGCCGAACTGCGCCGCGAAACCGAACAGATGGGCTGGTCGCTCGCGCAGTTGTGCGCATCGCTCGAATGGGGCGACGCCGCACGCCGCGCGACGCTCGCGTCGCTGTCGCCGATCGCGCTGCCGACCGCGTTCGCGTACGCGGCCGCCGCACACGACGCCAGCGCCGACGCGACGCTCGCCGCGTACGCATTCGGCTGGGTCGAGAACCAGACGTCCGCCGCGCTGAAGGCCGTGCCGCTCGGGCAGCTCGCCGGACAACGCATCATCGTCGCGCTGCGCGGCGCGATCGACGCCGCCGTGCGCCGCGCGCTCGCGACGCCGCCCGACGCCGTCAACACGTTCGCGCCGCAGCTCGGCATCCTGTCCGCGCGGCACGAAACCCAGTACTCGCGGTTGTTCCGCTCCTGAACCTCTTCGCCCAACCATGAACGCACCTGCCCCCTCCCCCGCCCGCCGTACGAAGAAACTGCCGCCGTTGCGCGTCGGCATCGGCGGCCCCGTCGGCTCCGGCAAAACCACGCTGCTCGAAATGCTGTGCAAGGCGATGCGTGACCGCTACGACCTCGTCGCGATCACGAACGACATCTATACGAAGGAAGACCAGCGGCTGCTGACGGTCGCGGGCGCGCTGCCCGAGGAACGCATCATGGGCGTCGAGACGGGCGGCTGCCCGCACACGGCGATCCGCGAGGACGCGTCGATCAACCTCGAGGCCGTCGACCGGATGCTCGCGCGCTTTCCGGATGCCGACATCGTGTTCATCGAGTCCGGCGGCGACAATCTCGCGGCGACCTTCAGCCCCGAGCTGTCGGACCTGACGATCTACGTGATCGACGTGGCCGGCGGCGAGAAGATTCCACGCAAGGGCGGCCCCGGCATCACGAAGTCCGACCTGCTCGTGATCAACAAGACCGATCTCGCGCCACTGGTCGGCGCGAATCTCGACGTGATGGCGTCCGACACGCGGAAGATGCGCGGCGAGCGGCCTTACGTGATGACGAACCTGAAGGCGCTCGACGGCGTCGCGGACGTGATCGCGTTCATCGAGAAGAAGGGTTTGCTGACTGTGTGAGCGGCATGGCGGCGGCTCACGTCGCCGCCATGCGTGCCGGGCGGCATCGCGCCGCCCGCCCCGTCTAAGCGTCGTCGTCGGCAGCGCCCGGCAGCGCACGCGCCCCGGCTTCGCCGGCCGGCAGCAACGCGGCGAGCACGTCGACCGTGCGCGCGGTCGCGCCACGGTGACGCGACGCGAACGCCGCGCCGGCCGCCCCCATCGCGATGCGCCGCGCCTTGTCGGCGAACAGCGCGTCGAGCACGTGCGCGAGATCGAGCGGATCCGCGACCTGCATCGCCGCACCGGCCGCGACCGCATCCGCGGTCGCCTGCGTGAAGTTGAACACGTGCGGCCCGATCAGCACCGGCACGCCGACCGCGCACGCTTCGATCAGGTTCTGCCCACCGAGCGGCAGCAGGCTCCCGCCGATGAACGCGATGTCGGCCGCCGCATAGTACGCGCCGAGCTCGCCCATCGAATCGCCGAGCAGCACCGTCACGTCGCCGGCCAAAGGTTCGGCGGCCGGCCGGCCCGCCGCGAGCGCGGCCGCATCGGCCGCCCAGACGGAGCGCCGCACGCACTTGAGCCCGCTGCGCGCGACGAGCGCCTCGACCTCGGCGAAGCGCTGCGGATGACGCGGCACGAGCACCAGCAGCGCACCCGGCGTGCGCATTTCCGCGAACGCCTGCAGCACCAGCGCTTCCTCATTCTCGCGCGTGCTGGCGGCGACCCACACCGGCCGCGCGCCGATCGCGTCGCGCCACGCATGGCCGCGCGCCGCGAGTTCCGGCGGCGTCGTCATGTCGAATTTCAGGTTGCCGAGCACGGTCACGTTGCGTGCGCCGAGCGACGTCAGCCGTTCCGCATCGGCCGGGCTCTGCGCGAGCACGCGCGAGAAGCCGCCGAACACGTCGCGCGTCGCCGTGCCGAACTTCGCCGCGCGCCGGAACGAACGCGCGGACATCCGCGCATTGGTCAGCACGAGCGGCACGTCCGCGCGGCGGCACTCGTCGATCAACGTCGGCCACACCTCGGTTTCCATCACGAGGCCGAGCGTCGGCCGCCATGCACGCAGGAAGCGCCGCACCGCGCTCGGCATGTCGTACGGCAGATAACAGCGCAGCACGCGATCGCCGAAGATCTGTTCGCCCGTCGCCCGGCCGCTCGGCGTCATGTGCGTGAGCAGGATGCGCGCATCGGGGCGCGCGTGCATCAGCGCATCGATCAGCGGCTGCGCGGCGCGCGTCTCGCCGACCGACACCGCATGCACCCAGATCAGCGGCGCGCGATCGTCCGGCGAACGGCCCGTGACGTGGCCGAAGCGCTCGCCGATATGCTCGCGATAGCCGCGCTCCTTGCGCGAACGCACATAGAGCCGGATCACGGCGGCCGGCGCGACGAGCCACCACAGCGCGCGATAGATCGCCCTCAGCATGCGGCCGCCCTCGAGTGACGTCGAAGCAGGTGCGCGCTCAAACCAGCGCCCTGCCCGTCAGGCGTTCGAGAATGCCGAGCGGCGCGCACTCGCGGCGCACCATCGCATCGACCGGCAGGAAGAAGGTCTGCTCGAGCATGAACTGGCCGGACATCACAGCGTGCGAAGTCTGATCGGAGAAACATATCCACACGCTGCCCGGCGGAAACGGCATCGTTTGCTGTGGACACGTCTTCTGGTAATCGAGGTCGGCCTTCATCCCGTCGTGCAGGTTCAGCATCAGGTGGTCGTACGCGCTGCGCGGCGACTTCGTCACGTGCAGCAGGTTCAGCAGCCACGCCGAGCCCGGGAACTGCGGCCGGATCTTCGGCAGGAAGCGCTTCGCGACGTCCTCGAACGGCTCGCCGACGCGCCATACGCGCGGCGCGCCGGCCGGGTTCACGTTCGTGAACACGCGCAGGATCCGCTCGCCGTAGTTCGGCCGCGACGGGAACGCGTCGACGTGCAGGCGGCTGTCGTCCTTGCGCCACGACGTCTGGCGCGTTTCGACCTGCATCAGCCGCAGGCTCGTCGGCGCGACGCGCAGCTTGCCGCGGTATTCGGGAAAGAGGCCGTCGACGAGCGTGCCGGCCTGCTGCTGGAAGCGCGCGACGAGCGCGCGCACGGCCGACTGCGTGACGCTGTCGCCGAGCACGCCGGCGAGCGCGCCGCCGTTCGGCGCGAGGCTGATGTTCTTGCGTTTCGGATCGGCGAGCGCCGGATCGAGCAGCGCTTCCTCGCCACCTTCGATCGCGAAGCGCAGGTGCGGGAAATACAGCACCTTGCCTTCCTCGACCGCGGCGAGCAACTGCTCGCGCGGCGCCGACAGGTTGTGTCCGCTCCAGTCGGCGGACGGGACTTCGATGATCTGGGATTCGCTCATGATCGGTTCGCGTGTGGACAGCGTTACAGGAGACCGAAGCCCGCGAGCGTCGACTTCACCTGCGCGATCGACGGGGGCTGCCCCGCCGTGCCGAGATTGACGACGTTCGGCGACCAGTAGCCGCCGGTCCGCCAGGCCGTCGCGAAATTGTACAGTTCGACCGTCGGACGCTTCAGCGCGGCCGCGATGTGAACCAGACCTGTATCAACCCCGACCGTCGCGGCCGCGCCGTCGATCAGCCCGACCACGGCCGGCAGCGACAGCTTCGGCGGCACGATCGCCGCCGCGCCGAATTCCTTCGCGAGCCGCTCGCTGGTCGCGCGTTCCGCGTCGTTGCCCCACGGCAGCACGAGCGACGCGCCGCGCCGCACGAGCGCCTGGCCGAGCTCGATCCAGGCGGCGTCCGGCCACTGCTTGTCGGCGCGCGACGTCGCGTGGACGAACACGACGTACGGCACCGGCAGGTTCAGGCCGAGCGCGGCGACCGCGAGCGCCGCCGCCCGCGTGTCGAGGCCGAATTCGACCGGATCGGCCGGGGTCGGCGCCGGGTCGTCCAGCGCGGCCGCGACGAGTTGGCGCGAGCGCTCGACCACGTGCGTGCGCGGCGCGATCGGCACACGCTTGCGGTAGAAGAAGCGCACCGGCCATTCGTAGCCGGCGCCGTCGGTCCGGTTGCCGAGCCCGACGAGCGGACCGCGCGCCCAGCTCGCGACCCACGCCGTCTTGATGAGGCCCTGGCAGTCGATCACGAGGTCGTACTGCTCGGCCGCGAGGCGCCGGCGGAACGCACGGATCTCGCGCCACGTCGCGCCCGAGAACGGCTTCTTGCGCCAGCGGCGCAGCGAGAACGGCAGCACGTTGCGCACGCCGTCGACGAGCCGCACGAGGTCGACGAAGCTTTCCTCGACGAGCCAGTCGATCTGCGCATCGGGATGGCGGCGCCGGATATCGGCGATCACCGGCATGTTGTGCACGACGTCGCCCAGCGACGACACGCGCACGATCAGGATCTTTTGCACGCTGAAAAAACGCCGGCTGACAGCCGGCGACAGACATAAAGGGGGGATTTTATCCCGGCCGAAGGGCCGGACAGACAAAAAGCGGCCGCGCGCCTGGGGCGCGCGCCGCTTTTCGGGACCAGCACGGCCGAGGAACGGGCCGTCGCATGAGAGGCGGCCCGCCGGCCGCCGACGCTCAGAACGGCAGCTTGACGTCCGGCTTCGCGGCCGTCAGCACGCGGCGGAAGTCTTCCTGGATACGCTTGAGCCCTTCCTGCGTCTCGGCTTCGAAGCGCATCACGACGACCGGCGTCGTGTTCGACGAACGCGCGAGACCGAAGCCGTCCGGGTACTCGACACGCAGGCCGTCGATCGTCACGACTTCGTCGGCGCCGTCGAACTTCGCCTCTTTCTGCAACTGCTCGATCAGGCGGAAATTCTCGCCTTCGTCGAGCCAGAGCTGCAGTTCGGGCGTGCTCATCGCGTCCGGCAGGCTGTTGAGCAGCGCGCTCGGATCGGCCGTCTTCGCGAGGATCTCGAGCAGGCGCGCGCCGGTGTACAGGCCGTCGTCGAAGCCGTACCAGCGATCCTTGAAGAACACGTGGCCGCTCATTTCGCCGGCGAGCGGCGCACCCGTCTCGCGCAGCTTCGCCTTCACGAGCGAGTGGCCCGTCTTCCACATCAGCGGCTCGCCGCCCTTCGACTTCACCCACTGCGCGAGGTGGCGCGTGCACTTCACGTCGTAGATGATCTGCGCGCCCGGGTTGCGCGACAGCACTTCTTCCGCGAACAGCATCAGCTGGCGGTCCGGATAGATGATCTGGCCGTCCTTCGTGACGACGCCGAGGCGATCGCCGTCGCCGTCGAACGCGAAGCCGAGCTCCGCATCGGTGTCCTTCAGCGCCTGGATCACGTCCTGCAGGTTTTCCGGGTGGGCGGGATCGGGGTGGTGGTTCGGGAACGTGCCGTCGATGTCGGTGAAGCGTTCGACCAGCTCGCAGCCGAGCGCCTTGAACAGGCGCGTCGCGAGCGGGCCGGCGACGCCGTTGCCGGCGTCGACGACGATCTTCAGCGGCCGCGCGAGCTTCACGTCGCCGACGATGCGCGCGATGTATTGATCCGCGACGTCGATTTCCTCATACGTGCCGCTGCCCGTCTCGAACCGCTCGTCGACGATGCGGCGATACAGCGCCTGGATCTGCTCGCCGTAGATCGCGGCGCCGCGCAGCACCATCTTGAAGCCGTTGTAGTCGGGCGGGTTGTGGCTGCCCGTGACGACGATGCACGAATCGACGCGGCGCTCGCCGCCCTTCAGCGCGAGCGGCACGTTTGCCGCGAAATAGCCGACCGGCGTCGGCACCATGCCGACGTCGACGACGTCGACACCGGCCGCCCGCAGGCCGTCGGCCAGCGCGCCGACGAGTTCCGGCCCGGACAGGCGGCCGTCGCGCGCGACGACGACCGCATCGCCGCCCTGCGCACGCACTTCGCTGCCGAATGCGCGGCCGATCCCGCGCGCCGTGTCGACGTCGAGCGTCTTGCCGACCACGCCACGGATGTCATATGCCTTGAAGATGGATTGGGAGATCATCGATTCTCTTCTCTCTCAGTTGCGTGCATGGAAAATTGTCTGGCTTGGCTGGCCGCCTCTCGCCGGTGCCGCGCATGATACAGGCGGCCCCGCAAAACAAGGAACGGAACGGCTGGAGCGGTCGCGATCCCACTTATAATCGCGGGTTTTGATGACGCGCATACCGCCTATTTTAATGCCTAGCCGTCCCGCCGCCGCCCACCCGCCGCTTTCGGCCGCCCCTCGCGCGCGCCGTCGCTGCCGCGCATGCTGAAGCGCTTCGGCAACCCGGACGTCGCGAAAGCCGTCGCGAACCTCGTCTGGCTGGGCCTCGAACGGCTCACGCAGATCGGCGTCGCGATCGCGATCAGCGGCTTGCTGGCCCGTTATTTCGGGCCAGATGTGTTCGGCAAATGGCAGTATGCGAATACGCTTCTCCTGGTACTGGCGCCGCTCACCTGGGTGTGCGGCGCGGAAATCCTCGTCCCGACCATCGTCCAGCGCCCGCCCGCCCAGCTCGGCGCGGTGCTCGGCAGCGCGTTCGTGCTGCGCATCGCCGTGTCGGTCGCCGCGCTCGCCGCGACCTGGATCGCGATCGCCGCGGGCGCCTTCGACCCGCTGGTCGGCGCGATGCTCGCGGGCCTCGCGGTCACGATGGTGTTTCGCGAGCCGTTCGTCGGCGTGATCAACGCGTGGCTGCAGAGCATGACCTACAGCAAGCCGCAGCTCGTCACCAGCATGGTCACCGCGCTCGCGAAGGCGCTGCTCGTCTGGCTGCTGGTGCGCGCGGCCGCCGGCCCCGCCCGCTTCGCGTGGCTGTGGGCGCTGGAAGCCGCCGCGATCGGCCTCGCGCTGCTGCTGTACTACCGCCATCGTAACGGCGGCACGCTCGGCTGGACGTTCGACACATCGCTGTTCCGGCACTTTGCAACGGCCGGCACCGTGTTCTGGCTCGGCCTCATCTGCATGTACCTGTTCCTGAAATTCGACCGCCTGATGCTCGAGCGCCACGTGTCGTTCGCCGATCTCGGCCGCTATTCGGCCGCGCAACAGCTCAACGAGAACTGGATCACGCTCGCGCTGATGCTCGCGCAGACCATCGCGCCCGCGTTCGTGTACCGCGTGCAGGACGTCGCGCGGCTACGCCGCAACATCGTCCGGCTGATCGCGATGACGGCCGGCCTGATGACGGCCGGCGCGCTCGTGCTCGACGCGGCCGCCCCGCTGATCGTCGGCAAGGTGTTCGGCCGCGGCTACGAGGCGTCGGTCGACATCTTCCGCTGGGCCGTCTGGCTGTCCGTGCCGGCCAGCATCGAGGCGATAGGCAATCTTATCGTTCTCAAATATCAAGCAAAATTCGTGTTGCTGTCGAAATGGCTGCTCGCGCTGGCGATCGCCGTGCTCGTCAACCTGTTCGCGATCCCGCGGCTCGGCCTGTACGGCGCGCTCGTCGGGCTGGCGGCCGGCTACCTGGCTGCCGCCGCCGTCAACTTTTATTACATCCGTTTCAAGCTGCGAACATGACGTCCCCTGATTGCCCGCCCCCGCTCGACGACGTGGCCGTGCTGATGCCGGCCTACAACGGGCACGACGACGTCGCCCGGACCCTCGCGTCGTTTCGCGAGGACGCACCCGTGCACGTGCTGATCGTCGACGACGGCAGCACGCCGCCGATCGTCGCGCCCGACCTGCCGGGCCTGTCGATCGACGTGCTGCGCATGCCGCGGAACGGCGGCATCGAACGCGCGCTGGCGGCCGGCATCGACGCGCTCGCCGCGCGCGGCTTCCGCTATGCGGCCCGCATCGATGCGGGCGATCTCGCCGCGCCGCAGCGCTTGGCGAAAGAACGCGCGTATCTCGGCGCCCACCCGCGCGTGGCCTGCGTCGGCATGTGGACGCAGGTCGTGTCGCGCGCCGGCGAGCCGCGCTTCATGCTGACGCCGCCCGCCGACCCGCGCACGCTGCGCCGCACGCGCTTCCTGCGCTCGCCGCTCGTGCATCCGTCGGTCATGTTGCGCATCGACGCCGTGCGCGAAGTGGGCAACTATCGGGCGAAGTACCGCGCGGCCGAGGATCTCGATCTTTTTTTACGGTTAATGCAACGCTACGATTGCGCGAACCTGCCGGAACTCGGCCTGTATTACGAGCTTAACGAGGGCGGGATCAGCGCGACCAAACGCCGGCGCCAGCTGGTGTCGACGCTCACGCTACTGCTGCGCCACTTCAACGTACTGAACCCGTACGACTGGGCCGGCCTCGCCAAGAACCTGCTGCACTTCGTGACGCCGTACCGTACGCTGCAGCGCATCAAGCAGACGCTGTTCGGCGCGCGGCCGTCCGCCTGACGCGCATCCGGCCCGTTCGGCAATTTCGACGCTTTATTTTTTCTTTTTTTCATGTCCGCCACCTCCCCGCTGCGCATCGCGCTCGTCTGCAACACGGCCTGGGCGATCCATACGTATCGCCACGGGCTGATCCGTGCGCTCGTCGCGCGCGGCGCCGAGGTCGTCGTGATCGCGCCGCACGACCGCACGGTGCCGCTGCTCGAGCAGATGGGCTGCCGTTACGTCGCGCTTGCCGTCGCGTCGAAAGGTACGAGCCCGCGCGAGGACCTCGGCACGCTCGCCGCGCTCGCGCGCCACTACCGCGCGCTGCGGCCCGATCTCGTGTTCCATTACACGATCAAGCCGAACATCTACGGCTCGGTGGCCGCGTGGCTTGCGCGCGTGCCGTCGATCGCGGTGACGACGGGCCTCGGCTACGTGTTCATCCAGAAGAGCCGCGCGGCGAGCGTCGCGAAGCGCCTGTACCGGTTCGCGTTCCGCTTCCCGCGCGAGGTGTGGTTCCTCAATCGCGACGATCTCGCGACCTTCACCGACGAGCGCTTGCTCGCGCATCCCGAGCGCGCGCGGCTGCTGCACGGCGAAGGCGTCGATCTCGAACAGTTCTCGCCCGTGCCGCTGCCGGGCGGCGACGCGCCCGTGTTCATCCTGATCGGCCGGCTGCTGTGGGACAAGGGCGTACGCGAATACGTCGAGGCCGCGCGTCTCGTGCGCGAACGCTTTCCGAACGCGCGCTTCCAGCTGCTCGGGCCGCTCGGCGTCGACAATCCGAGCGCGATCGGTCGCGCGGACGTCGACGCGTGGGTCGACGAAGGCATCGTCGAGTATCTCGGCGAAGCGCACGACGTGCGCCCGCACATCGCGGCGGCCGATTGCGTCGTGCTGCCGTCGTACCGAGAGGGCGTGCCGCGCACGTTGATGGAAGCATCGGCGATGGGCCGCCCGATCGTCGCGACCGACGTGCCGGGCTGCCGCGACGTCGTCGCCGACGGCAAAACGGGGTTCCTGTGTCGCGTGCGGGACAGCGCGAGCCTCGCGGAGCAATTGAATCGCATGATCGCGCTCGGGCCGCAAGGCCGGGCGGCGATGGGCGCAAGCGGCCGGCACAAGGTCGCGGCGGAATTCGACGAACAGCAGGTCGTCGAACGCTACCGGGAGACCATCCATTCGTTGACGGGATTCACACTCTGAAGGAGCGCATCAGCATGACCGCTAAAGGCACCATCCTCGTTACCGGCGGCGCGGGCTATATCGGCTCGCACACGGCCGTCGAGCTGCTCGACAACGGCTACGACGTCGTGATCGTCGACAACCTCGTGAACAGCAAGGCCGAATCCGTGCGCCGCATCGAGCGGATCACGGGCAAGACGCCCGCGTTCCACCAGGTCGACGTGTGCGACGAAGCCGCGCTCGCGAAGGTATTCGACGCGCACCCGATCACCGGCACGATTCACTTCGCGGCGCTCAAGGCCGTCGGCGAATCGGTCGCGAAGCCGCTCGAGTACTACCAGAACAACATCGGCGGGCTGCTCGCCGTGCTCAAGGTCATGCGCAAGCGCAACGTCAGGCAGTTCGTGTTCAGCTCGTCCGCGACCGTGTACGGTGTGCCCGAACGCTCGCCGATCGACGAATCGTTCCCGCTGTCCGCGACGAACCCGTACGGCCAGTCGAAGCTGATCGCCGAGCAGATCCTGCGCGATCTCGAGGTGTCGGACCCGTCGTGGCGAATCGCGACGCTGCGCTACTTCAATCCGGTCGGCGCGCACGCGAGCGGGCTGATCGGCGAGGATCCGGCCGGCATCCCGAACAACCTGATGCCGTACGTCGCGCAGGTCGCGGTCGGCAAGCTGGAAAAGCTCCGTGTATTCGGTTCGGATTACCCGACGCCGGACGGCACCGGCGTGCGCGACTACATCCACGTCGTCGATCTCGCGAAGGGGCACATCGCCGCGCTCGACGCACTGGCCAAGCGCGACGCGAGCTTCGTCGTGAACCTCGGCACCGGGCAAGGCTACAGCGTGCTGGAAGTCGTGCGCGCGTTCGAGAAGGCGTCGGGCCGGCCGGTGCCGTACGAACTCGTCGCGCGCCGCCCCGGCGACATCGCCGAATGCTATGCGAACCCGCAAGCCGCGGCCGACATCATCGGCTGGCGTGCGACGCTCGGTATCGAGGAAATGTGTGCCGACCACTGGCGATGGCAGGAGGGGAACCCGCGCGGTTTTGTATAATCCGCTGTCCATTTTTCGAGCGATCCCATGCTCAGCTTCGCGTCCGGCTTCATCGTCTCCTTGCTCGTCACGCTGTTCATCGTGCGCTACGCGCACCTTCACGAGAAATTCTCGATCGACAGCGACCTGGCCGGCGTGCAGAAATTCCACGTGCGGCCCGTGCCGCGCGTCGGGGGCATCGGGATCCTCGCCGGGGTCGTCGTGGCTGCGCTGCTCGTGTCGCGGCGCTATCCGACGATCGCCGGCAGCATTCTCGGGATCGTCGCCTGCGGGATGCCGGCGTTCCTGTCAGGCCTCGTCGAAGACCTGACCAAGCGCGTGTCGCCGCGCGCACGGCTGCTCTGCACGATGGGCGCGGCCGCGCTGGCGTTCTGGCTGCTGGGCATCGCGGTCAAGCGCATCAGCGTGCCGCCGCTCGATTTCCTGCTCGGCTACGTGGCCATCTCGGCGTTCATCACCGTGCTCGCGGTCGCGGCGCTCGCCAACGCGATCAACATCATCGACGGCTTCAACGGGCTCGCGTCGATGGTCAGCTTCATGATGTTCGCGTCGCTCGCGTATGTGGCGTTCCATGTGAACGACCCGGTCGTGATGTCCGCGTCGATCATCATGATGGGCGCGGTGCTCGGCTTCTTCCTGTGGAATTTCCCGGCGGGGCTGATTTTTCTTGGCGACGGCGGCGCGTATTTCATCGGCTTCATGCTCGCGGAGCTTGCGATCATGCTCGTGATGCGCAACCGCGAGGTGTCCGCGTGGTATCCGGTGCTGCTGTTCATGTATCCGATCTTCGAGACGTGCTTTTCGATCTACCGGAAGAAGTTCATCCGCGGGATGTCGCCGGGGATTCCGGACGGCGTGCATCTGCATATGCTCGTGTACAAGCGGCTGATGAGATGGGCCGTGGGGACGAAGCACGCGCATGATCTGACGCGGCGGAATTCGCTCACGTCACCTTATCTCTGGCTGCTGTGCCTCGTCGCGGTGATACCGGCGACGCTGTTCTGGCGGCATACCGTGCATCTGTTCGTGTTTGTTGTGGTGTTTGCGCTGACTTATGTTTGGCTTTATCTCAGTATCGTGCGGTTCAGGGCGCCGCGGTGGATGGTGGTGAGGAAGGCAAGACGGGGGCATTGAGAAGTCGCGGCCAGCGTGTTGTCTGGCTCGCACGGCCCGCCGCCGGTGACGGGGGCCGTACGATATTCGGCCGCGAAGCGACGAGTGAAACGGCTAGGCGCCTGCAGTGTTCGTGCTCCAGCGCGGCAATGGCACATAGATCACGACGTTACCGTCGTCCTGAACATACGTCGCCGCGCCTGAATTGCCGCTCGTGCCGGAATACCAGAGCGGGACACCCGTCGAACTGTAGACGACCAGATTGCCATCCGTTTGCATCGCCGCGAATGCGCCCGGATGACTATAAGTACCCGAATTCCATTGCACAACGCCTTGGCGAAGCAGCACGAGATTTCCGTCTCCCTGCATGACCAGCACGTTCACGCCATTGCCTGAAGTAAAACTCTGGCCACTGCCGAGGGTAACGCCACCCTTCCAGACCGCCGGGCCGGTCGTGGAGTTCGCGTATACGCTAGAAGCGGTCGATGTGTCGAACACCGGAACAAACGATCGGTATATCACCAGGTTGCCGTCGTCCTGCACGACGAGAAACTGGCTATAGGACGTGCTGCTGGTCGTCGAGTTCCACAGCGCGTTGCCGCTCGCGCCGTACACCACGAAGTTGCCATCGTCCTGGAAGACGGCATACGCTCCGGCATTTCCGTAAGTGCCTGAATTCCACACCGCAGCACCATTGGCGGTGTTGTAAAGCACAAGGTTGCCGTCATTCTGCATCGCCAACTGATGGCTTCGGGAAGCCGAATACAGGATTTGCCCCGGCCTGAGCGTCGTACCTTGGTTGATCACACCGCCGTAAATCGCCGCCGTCGAACCACATATCGCGGAATACATCGCGCTGACGTTCGGCGTGCCCCAGCCGGTCACGAAATCCCATCCCGAGCCTGCACTATATGCGCCGTTCGAGCCGAAGGTGATATCGCGAAGGATCGATGGCGTCGTGGCCTGGACGCTGTACAGCGTGGGCGCCGCAAAACCGAGATTCGTCGCGCAGGGGCCGGACAGCATGCGGGCCCAGGTCGCAGCAAATAGCGGCGCGGACAGGCTCGTCCCACCCATTGTCACGAGTTGTCCGCCCACGACGACTGCTTCGCCGCTGTTCGGATCGGCGTCGAATGCAATGTCCGGCATACCCCGAAAAGCGCGGCCCTTGAGCGCCGGAACATTCGACTGCCACGACGGGATCGGCTCGATGCCACTGATGCCGCCCCCACTGGAATCCCAGGCCGTCTCGCCTGCGTAGCTGCCGTTCCCGTTCGTGTAGAGCGTCGTGCCGCCGACAGCCACCACGTACGGTGACGTCGCGGGGTATTGCACCGATGTGCCAGAGCAGCCGTACGCCACGCTGCCTGAATCGCCGGTACTGACCGAAAAAGTCTGCCCCTGCGCGACGGCGAGCTGGAACAGCGTGTCGATGACCGCCGTCGGCGCCCAGTTCTCGCAACCGCCGATCGACATGTTGATGACCCGGGCGGTGTTGTCGGTCACGGCGCGATTGATTGCAAGCGCCATATCGCTCCACGCAAACGACCGCGCAACGTAGAAATTGAGTTGCTTGAGGCCGCCTGACATCCCGACGATGGTCTGGCTATCGAGCGACCATTCCATGGTTGCGCTCGTGTCCCCGCTCGACAGTCCGGCATGAATCACGGAAACGGGTACGGCGGGCAGATGGTTATTGCTTTCGAACGTCGCCAGGTCGATGACGGACTGCGTCACGTCTCCTTCGGCAATGATGCCGACTGTGATGTTCGCCGCCGTCGGGGCGCTGCCGACGGAATAGATGCGGGGAAAATCCGTCGGATTATGGCCCACCGTGACGGCGGAAGTCGTCGGCGATGCGTTCGCCGTCGGCGCAGCGGCGGCATTGGATGCGCGTACGAAATTCGGGCGCAGGCGAGTCGCGGTATCGAGCCCGAGAACGCCTTGAACGACACCGCCGATCGCATCGGGCACCGTCTCCGGGGCGGTGTTGATATGCGTGCTGCTGCCATCCGCCATCGCGACCGGTACGAGCGTCGTCTGGAACACACCCGATATCACGCCGGCCGGGGCATCGGCTTCGACGATCATGTTGTTGCCGGCGACGCTGATGTTCGTGAAGCCTTTACTTGCCAAGTAGGCCTTCACGGTGGCAACCTGGCTCGTGGTGGGTGCGTACCGCGCAGCAATCTGGGCAGAAGTCAGCACGGCCCCGAAGTTGGCGCTGCCGGGTGTCCGCGCTTGCTGCACGAAGCGGTTCAGCCCGGCTTCGTCATTGAGCTTGAGCACCAGCGCAACATGGATGGGCGCCGTCGCACTCATAGGCGCCGCGCTAACCGCGTTACCAGTGGCCCGCAGCGCCGACAGTTTGCCGGCCTGCGCGGCAGTCGCAGTCGGACCCGCGTCGTCGCCGCCGCACCCTGCAAGCGCAAGCACCAAGAGTGCCGCGCCTATTCCCCTGACAAGTTGTTCCGTTTTCATCGAATTGGTATGGACCGTAGAGCCTCGTATTTGGCTTCTCGCCTTTTTTCTTTACGGCAATCGCACGGCTACCTTGAGGAAAACATAGGAAGGAATCGGTTGGTAGTCAAATACTCCGATGTATCGAACCCGAAGTTCGGGCAGCGCAATTTGCCTCTGCGGTCACGCCCCAATAGACGTCGCACGAGCCTCGGATGTTGCACGACCGCAAGCATCGCCTCCGCAACGCGGCCCGCGCCAATCCGGCTGTGCTTGCGGCGAACCCACCAATAAAAATGCCGTTCAGTTGGCGACTGAACGGCATGGATTCCGCGATCGCAGTTATTTCTCCGCGATCGATTACGGCGCGATCACTCGCTGGCAATCGCCCGTCTCGACACGCTCTGAAGCACCGGAGTCACCGTCGTCTGGTATTCCGGCACCCAGCGCCGCAGATCGCGCCGCACTTCGTCGTCGCTGAGCACGCGGTGCTGCATCAGCCAAGGCAATAGCTCATCAAGCAGATGGTCCGGCACTTCCCGCGCCCGCGCGATTCGCAGCTTCGGATGCGGCGTGCGTGTGGTCGTCTCATCGTCCGCGAGCAATTCCTCGTAGAGCTTCTCGCCAGGCCGCAGCCCCGTGAATTCGATCCGGATCTGCCCTTCAGACAAACCGTACAGACGAATCAGGTCACGCGCGAGATCGACGATCTTGACCGGCTCCCCCATGTCGAGGATGAAGATCTCTCCGCCGCGCCCCATGCTCGACGCCTGCAGCACGAGTTGCGACGCTTCCGGAATCGTCATGAAAAAGCGCGTGATCTCGGGATGCGTGACCGTCACCGGCCCGCCCTTCGCGATCTGCTGCTGGAACTTCGGAATCACGCTGCCGGCACTGCCGAGCACATTGCCGAAGCGCACCGTCTCGAACTGTGTGCCGTCGCTCGTCTGCTGCAACGCCTGGCACGCCATCTCGGCGAGGCGCTTGCTCGCGCCCATCACATTGGTCGGATTGACGGCCTTGTCGGTCGAGATCAGCACGAAGTGACGCACGTCGTGGCGAATCGCCGCGCGGGCCACGCGATAGGTGCCGAGCACGTTGTTACGCAGCGCCTGCCACGCGTTGTGCTCTTCCATCAACGGCACGTGCTTGTACGCGGCCGCGTGGAACACGATGTGCGGTGCGTGGCGCGACATCACCTGGTCGAGCAGCAGCGAATCCTTCGCATCGCCGATGATAGGCAGGACGGGCAGATCGGGAAAACGCTCGCGCAGTTCCTCGGTTAGCCGGTACATCGCGTATTCGGACAAGTCGAACGCGACGAGCTGCGCCGGCGCGAAGCGCAGGATCTGCCGGCACAGTTCGGAGCCGATCGAACCGCCCGCGCCCGTCACCATCACGACGCGGCCGCGCAGCAGCGCCTCGACGTGCGGCGTGTCGATCGTCACCGCGTCGCGGCCGAGCAGATCCTCGAGATCGATGTTCCGTACCTGCGACAGGAAGCCCTGCCCCGGCATCAACGCAGTCAGCGACGGCAGCACCATCGCCTTGACACCCGCCCGCACACACAGCGTCGCGACGCGACGCTGGGTCTCGACCGACGCCGACGGAATCGCGATGATCGCGTATTCGACCTTCATCGTATCGGTCCAGTGCTTGAGATCGTTGAACGAGCCCAGCACCTTGTAGCCGTAGATTTCGCGGCCCTGCTTCGTGACGTCGTCGTCGAGCAGGCCCACCAGGCGCCATTCGCCGGAACGCGACAGCTCGCGCGCCAGGCTCGCGCCGGCCGTGCCGGCGCCAAGCACCAGCACCGGCTTACCCTTGCCGACGAGCCCGCCGTACAGGTAGTACTCCTTCGTCGCGCGGTACAGCGCCCGGGCACCGCCCATTACAAGGAACAGCATCAGCGGTGACACGAGCAGCACCGAACGTGGAATGATCGGTTGCGGCTGGAACATCACGGCGCCGATCATCACGATCACGCCGCCGCCGATGACTGCCTTTGAGATCCGCATCAGATCGGGAAGGCTCGCAAACACCCACAGCCCGCGGTACAGCCCAAACACGAGGAACATCAGCGCGTAGACCGGCAACACCCAGACGAGCGCCGTCAGCGCGCCGCCCATGAAATCGGACGGAACGCTGCCGTTGAATCGGACGAGATAGGCGAACAACCACGCGGCGGTGACCGCCGTCAGGTCAAACAGGAAAGCACTCAGTGACAGCCACGATGCTTTGGATCGCAACATCGGCGGGAAACCTCACGAATTGTTTTCGGCGACCGCCTGAAATCGCCGCCAGCGCATGTCGATCGACGATCCTATGCATGCCAGCACGGCGTACCACGCGAAGAACGACAGCCATTGCTGCCATTCCGGGCGGCCCTTTGCCCACACGGCGACGATTATGCCTGCGAGCATGATGAGGTACCAATAAAGAGCGGTCCGACCGTGACCTACGCCCGATCGGACCATCCTTTGATAATAGTGCTCCCGGTGCGCTTGCCAGAACTTTTCGCCGCGTAACAGACGTCTCAGAAGTGTTACAGATGCGTCAGCAATAAAGGGCGCGAACACTAACACTGGAAACCAGATCGGCCACACGCTCGTACGCCAGCCCCAATAGCCGAGCGCGCCGGCCAGGAAACCGAGCGGGATTGAGCCGGCATCGCCGAGAAACAGCCTCGCCGGATGGAAGTTGAGTAGCAGGAAGCCGAACGCCGCGCCCGCCACCGCCGCGGCGGTCAAGGCGAGATCGGGGGACGGATGCGCGCCGCTCGCTGCCGCGATCGCGTACGCACCAAAGCCGAACAGCGCCATGCCCCCCGCGAGGCCGTCGGCTCCGTCCATGAAGTTGTACAGGTTCGTGAGCCAGACCATCACGAAGCCGACGCCGACGAGCAGCCACCACGGCGCATCGGCCGGATAGACCGCGATCAGCGCGACGACGGCCGCCAGGTGCACCGAGAACCGCACGCGGGCCGGTAGCCCGCGTCGATCGTCGATCTGCGACATCGCGGCAAGCGCAGCGGCGGATACTGCGATCAGCCACAGGTGCGGCGCCAGCACCAGCAGCGCGACGATGCAAACCGGCACGATGCCCCAGCCGCCGACGCGCGGCGTCGGGAGCGTATGGAGCGAACGATCGTTCGGGATGTCGGTGGCGAGGCGCCAAGCGAGGCCGGTCGCGAGCAGCACGCGCAGGATGGCCGTCGATGCGATGGCGGCGGCCAACGCCACCGTAACCGCCAAGGGCCACGTGAATATCGGGAAATGCATGTCGGCTATTGTTGTGTATCGCGCGAACGATACCATGCAGCGGTCGCTTCGAGGCCCTGGCGAGTCGTATAGGGCGGTTGCCAGCCAAGCACGCGCTTGATTCGGCCCGTGTCGAGCTGCAGGCTGCCGGTCAGGCGGTCGATCGCCGCGCTGCGGCCGGTCAGCTTGCCGAGCGCACGTAGCAACGCAGCCGGAACCGGCAAAAGCCGCGCCGGCTTGCCAAGAGCGTCGCCGACCAGACGCAACAGGCCCGTGACGGACGGTGCGTCGTCGTCGGCGACGTGGAAGCATTCGCCGGCCGCGCGCGGGTCCGTCGCGCATTGCAGCATCGCATCGGCGAGATTGTCCACGTAGACGATACTGCGGCGCGCGGAGACAGAACCGAGCGGCAGCGGAATCCCGCGCGCCACCGCGTCCATCATTCGCAGAAAATTGGCACGGACGGACGGGCCGTAGACGAGCGGCGGCCGCACGACGACGACATCGAGCCCGGTCGATGCACCGAACCGCACGAGTTGCTGCTCCGCACGCAGTTTCGAGCGGCCGTATGCGTCCTGTGGGTCGGGGTGAATGCTTTCGGACAACGGCGCGCCGCCGTCGCTTTCGCCCACCGCCTTGATGCTGCTTGCGTACACGATCCGACGCACGCCATGCTTGCGCGCGGCTTCGGCGAGACTCAGCGTGCCCGCGACGTTGGTCGCGTCGAATGCGGCGTCGGGATCGGGCGACTCGTCGCGCATAACGTGCACGCGTGCGGCGAGATGGATCACGCAATCGGCGGTCAGGTCGGCGGGCCAACCTTCGTTGAGGCCATCGAAATCGGCGCCGCCATGCACCCATTCGCGTACGCCGTCGACGCATCCGCCCGGCCGCCGCACCAGTGCGGTGACAGCGTGCCCGGCGTCTAGTGCGCGACGGCAAACCGCGCGGCCGACGAAACCGTTCGCGCCGGTGACAACGAGATGCGTCATGGTCGCCTCCGACTCAGCCGACTGACATTGCTATATAACCGCGTGATGCCAGTGCCGATGACCGCGCACGAAATCGGGGCGACAGACTCCCGCTCTACGACGCCACGCGCTGCATGGCACGCGGGACCGCCTGTGCCCAGCGGGCAGGGGCATACGGGAAGGGGGCCAAAGAAGAACACGGATGGCTCTCGAAAACGAGGAAGATATCGATCGTGGACACCGACATCGATTCGCACCACCGCGCAGGCGGCCGTGGCAGGGCCGATACGAATCGATGCGCGGTCTCTGAATCGGGCATAAAGGCTGCATTGCGTATGTGACCGGGATCGCCCCTTCCCGGACACAGCATCATCAAAGAAGACGGCCGCCGCCGGCATCGGGGTTCAATCGGACGCGTGCCAAATTGTAACCGTCCCGGCTCGCGGCCTCCAAGCCGGGGCGCCTCGAATAGCCGAGGCCGACGGCGCTCGAACCGCCACTTGCAAGCGAGCCGTGCGCGTATGGGCCGCAACAATCGCGGGCACGACAGCGATCAAGCCAGCAACGCGTTCACCTTTTCGACGAGCGGCGCAATCATTCGCTCCCACCCATGCTCACGTTCGACGAAGGTTCGCGCTCGCGCCGTCATCTCTACCGACGCGGCCTCGTCGGCAACGAGCTGTTCGATGCAATCGACAAATTCCTCCGGAGTGTCGGCAATCAACAGTTCCCGACCTCCTTCCGCGCCCAAGCCCTCATGACCCAGCGACGTGGTGACGACGGGTAGCCCGAGCGCCATGTACTCGAGAATCTTGTTCTGCACCCCGGCGCCGATGCGCATGGGACATACGCCGATTGCGCCGTCGGACGCAGCTTGCGCAACCGACTCGACCCGACCGGTTACTTCGACGCCTTCGTATGCACGAAATCGTTCGGCGAGTGCTGGTACGATCGACCCGACGATCCGGAAACGGTAGTCGGCACGCTTGCGCAGCAACGGCAACACGGCCCCGGCGAAAAAGTGACACATATCCTGGTTCTGGACCGTGCGCATGTCTCCGATGAAAATCACGATCCGGCTCGCCATGCTGCGCGTCGTGTACGGCAGGCCCGACAGATCTACGCCGTTCGAGCACACCATCACGTTCTTGCGCGACGCGCCGGGAAACAGGTAGTCGCGATCGGTCCTGGAAACCAGCACCGACAGATCGAAATCGTCGACGATCGCGCGCTCGTATTCGAGCAAGCGCTTTGCCTCGATACCGAACACGCGCGACTTCAGCCCGCGCGCATTCTTCAACTGCTTCACGCGACTGTAGTTGAGCGAGATCGCGTCGGTCATTTCGAGGATGCGCGGCTTGTCCGACTTGCGGACATATTCGGCACAGCGCACGAGATGCACGAATACGCCATCATGCGACGGCAGCAATCTCGCCACCGCCGCCGCAAACGCGTGGCTCCGGTAGTACGCGACCTGCAACGGCGTGCGAGTCGGTAACGCGAGCAGCGTATTGACGTACGACCGCCGGCGCGAAAGAAAGACCCGTTCGACGCTGTCGAACACGCCGTCGTCCGGCAACGCGGCATGCATTTCTTCGTCGGTCTCGCACATGCTCAGCAGCGTCAGTGAGTAATGGCGGGACAGCACGCGACAAAGATGGTAGATCCGCAGCTTGTCGCCGCCGATCACCGGATACGGAAACCGCGGCGTCAGCACCAGCAGTTTCTTCTTGTTCTGGCTCATGACAGACGGGCCCAGAAATCCTGAATCGATGGACGAACGGCAGACACCGAAAAGGTGCGCGCTCGGTCCATGCCGGCACCGACTGCCACGTCGAATCGCGTGCTATCGCTCCATACGTTGCGGATCTGTTCGGCCATGTTCTCGACCGAATAAGGATCGAACTGCAGGCCGCACTCGCCGACGATCTCGGGCATCGACGTCGTGTTGCTGCATGCGACGGGCGTACCGGACGCCATCGCCTCCAGCAATGGAATCCCGAACCCTTCGAACAACGACGCAAAGATGAATGCGCGGGCGTGGCGATACTGTTGCCGCAGATCCTCTCGTGACACATAGCCCAGCAGTTCGACGACACCCTCCAGGCCGAGCGCATTCGCTCGCCCGAGAAAGTGCGCGTGATGGTCGGATTTGATTCCCGCGATCCTGAGCCGTGCGTCATCGCCCAGCGCGGGCCTCGCCATCGCGAAAGCCTGCAGCAAACGGTCAACGTTCTTGCTGGGCACTTCCCCCGCCACCGTGAACAGATACGGTTGGCGGGCAGACCGACTGACCGGCGGCGCGAACCAGTCGTCCGAAATCGTGCACGGAATGACAGGAACGTCCGCCTCGCGCAACCCGAACCGCTCCATCAACTCTCGCTGCGTGAAGCGTGAGATGGTGAGCACGGCGTCGGCCCGGCGGACGAGCCGCGGCACCACTTGACGACGGTAGACTCGCCCAACAGTCTGATACAGCGATCGCGCCGGCGGCAGCACATGCCACGGCTTCATGTAGATCAGGTCATGGACAACCGCGATCACCCGCGTGTTGCCGGTGGACCGCAGCGGCCCCGTGTTATACGGGCATAGCAGATAGTCGAGCTTTTGCTCGCGGCACAAGCGCGGCAACTCGACCTGTTCCCACCACGGGAAGAAACCGTGTCCGTCACTGACAAACGGCCATTCCTCGGCACTCACGCCACTCGGGGCCAGACCCAGCACCGACGCGCTGACCGGTTCCACCAGTTGTCGGGCGAATCGCCCCATGCCGCGGTAATTGCCCACCATCCAGGTGATATCCACCCCTAACTTCACGTGCTGCTCCTCATCCGAGCCGACTCATAAGCGGCGCGAACGCGGCCACCGAACGCAGAGAATCGCACAAGCCGGCCGAACGACGCCGATACCTCGTCGTACCGTACACGTTGAACAAACCGCCGACACGCGCCCGGCAAGACGACGTAGGAACCACGCGAGACCGACGCGACCATACCGAAACCAACTCTCACCCACGCTCCGCTTCGAACATCCAGCGCAACGTACTCTCCAGCGGAATGTCGCCGAGGGGCCCGATGGCGGCCTGCAATCGCGCACCATCTCCCTGCAGTCGGCGCACCTCGTTCGCCCGTACGAATGCGGGATTGACCTGGACGTCGATCGTATAACCGGCGATCTGCTCCATCATCGCGATCACCGCCTTCAGCGACACCGCGCGGCCCGAACAAACGTTGAACACGCCACCAGCCGGTGCCTGTTCCAGAAGGCGCCGATAGGCTTCCACCACGCGCCTCACGTCGGAAAAATCTCGCTCGACATCGATATTGCCGAGTTCGATCACACGCTCGCCGCGCTGGAAATGGCCGACTATCTTCGGCAGCAGAAACTGCGGCGACTGCCCGACACCCGTGTAGTTGAACGGACGCGCAACGACGATCGGCAGTTTGTCTCGCCACAGGCGCGCCAAGTACTCCATCGCCAGTTTGCTAACCGCGTAATCGTTCGCGGGATTCGGCTCGACCGATTCGTCGATGATCTCGACCGCCGCATTGCCATAGATATTGGCGCTGCTCGCCAGCAAAATTGCTCGCGGACGATTCGCCAGATTCGCGAGCGCTTCCAGCAGGTTCCGCGAGCCGACCACATTGGTGCGATAGATTGCGTCCGCATCACCGTGCGCGACGAACGAGACCGCGGCGAGATGCGCGACCACGTCCGGCTGCACGTCCGCGACGACCTTTGCCAGCGCCGCCCGGTCGCACAGATCGACCCGATACATGCCGGCTCCGGTCGCCTCGGAACCGTGTGTCGTGCCGAACACGCGATAGCCGGCGGCCTGCAGCGACTTCGCGAGATAGTCGCCGGTAAAGCCGCCGAGCCCTGTCACCAGGGCACGCGGGGCATCAGAACGAGAAGCCGCGTTCATTTCGGCGCAGATCCGCTTCTACCATCATCGCGCACAGCTGCTCGAGCGTCGTCTCCGGTTCCCAGCCGAGCTTCTGCTTGGCCTTCTCCGGATTGCCGATCAGCAGATCGACTTCGGCCGGTCGATGGAACTTCGGATTGACGCGGACCACCGTCTTGCCGGTAGCGACATCGACCGCGATTTCCTGCTCGTCGCTGCCCTTGAACTCGAGATCGATGCCGGCCGCCTTGAACGCCATGCTCACGAAATCACGCACGGTCTCGGTACGGTTCGTGGCCAACACGTACGTATCCGGCTCGTCGGCCTGCAGCATGCGCCACATACCTTCGACATACTCCTTCGCGAAACCCCAGTCACGCTTCGCATCCATGTTGCCCAGTTCGAGTACGTCGAGCTGGCCGAGCTTGATCTTGGCGACGGAGTCCGTAATCTTGCGCGTAACGAATTCGCGGCCGCGCAACGGCGATTCGTGGTTGAACAGGATCCCGCTGCAACCGAAGATGTCATAGCTCTCGCGATAGTTCACCGTGATCCAGTGCGCATACAGCTTGGCCACGCCATACGGGCTGCGCGGATAGAACGGTGTCGATTCGATCTGCGGGATCGCCTGCACCTTGCCGAACATTTCCGACGTACTTGCCTGATAGAAGCGGATCTTCGGATTGACGATGCGGATCGCCTCGAGCAGGTTCAGCGGGCCGATGCCGGTGATCTCGGCAGTTGTGACCGGCTGGTCGAAGGACACGCCGACGAAGCTCTGCGCCGCCAGGTTGTAAACCTCCGTCGCGCCGGTCGTCTGCAGCAGGCGGATGCTCGCCGACAAATCGGTCAGATCGTATTCGACCAGATGCAGGTTCGGGTGTTTGCCAATGCCCAGTTCTTCGATGCGCCAGAAATTCACCGAGCTGGTGCGACGATAGGTACCATAAACCGTGTAGCCCTTGTCGAGCAGCAACTGGGCCAGATAAGCGCCGTCTTGTCCGGTGATGCCGGTGATGATGGAAATTTTGTTAGACATAATCGTCCTACTTTAAGAATACGCTTCAGTGCGCGTGAGAATTTTTGCCAAATGGCGAGCACTCTGCGCCCAAGTCAAGAACGGCATGTCGCGAGACGAAGGCTCTTGCTGCTTCGCTCGAAGCTCGAGCCATGCCTTGATCTCGGTCGCCAGATCATGCCCGTCTTGTGCGGAAAAATAAAATGCATGCTTGCCCGCCACTTCACGAAACACCGACAGATCGCGCGCAATGATCGCCAGTCCGTGCTGCGCGGCTTCAATCAGCGGCAAACCAAAGCCTTCACCATAAGACGCCGCGATCAGACACGAACTCGCCCCGTAGATTTTCTCCAGATAATCGTCAGAGGCGTTTTCCAGCCAGAACAAATGGCGTCCCTGTTCCGTATGCGCTCGCAACCGCCCGACCAGATCCTCGACCATCCACCCCTGCCGCCCCACGATAACCAGGTTGACATGCTGATTCTCGCGCCACAGCCGGTCGAACGCCTCCAGGACCTGAGCATGTCCCTTGCGAGGTTCCAGGGTCCCGACCATCAGAAACGTCGGGCAATTACGCAGTTGTTGAAGTACCTTGCCTCCGTCGCGGGGGATTTCCGAAGTCGTCGCGGAACTTTCGATATCCGCACCCAAATGGAACCAGTCGATCTCGAACGAGCGTGCCCGCTCGGGAGCGTGCGTCGCGATCCATGACGACAGATCCTTGGCCACCGCCTGCGAAATGCACAATGCTCCGTCATTCTCCGCCACGACGTCCAGCCAGCCCGTAAAACCCTCGGCGGCGCCAGGAACAAAGTACTGAGGGAGCAGCACGCACAACAAATCGTAGACGACAAACTTGACCTGCACTCCCTGCAATCGCAAATTTCGATAAAACGCCCGCTGCGCAGGGACGACCCGGGGTTGCAGATCCAGACCGACAAACACGTCTCCTGCCGCATAGTCGATCGGCTCGTCCTGCAGCCAGCCATCGTCGAACCCCATCAACCTCATCGTGAAATCACGCGCATAGCGATAGGAATCCTTGGTCGTGGCATATACCGGTTCCACCCGAAAGCCGTCGGGCGGGGACTCCAGCCATTCCTTCAGCAGATTGCGCACCACACGCTGGATCCCGCTCCTGGCATCCACCTGCACGAGCTCGGAGATATCTACCAGCAATTGCCGCTTGTTGTTGCGCGGAACGAAACTCTTCGCCACGCTCAGCGCCCATGTGCGCAACTCGTCGTCGCTTGCGCGGCCCGCTCGACGCGCGATTGCGCGAGACAATACGATCGGATTCGCGTCGGCCCGGAGATAGAATCGCTCGATGGCATCGCGATACTGCTCGGCACAGACGTCGGGTGCATGAGCGCTCACGATGATGTCCCGTGCGCGCGCGCCCATTCGTTGTCGGCGCGCCGGATCCGAACGCAACGTCTCCAGTGCGTCGATCAGTTGCTCGTCGGAGAACTCGTCCGGCAACATCCACACGGCCTCGGGATCCAGGTCCGCCATGCTTCCGTTTGCATTGACGATCGTTGCCTTGCCGTAATTCATGCAGTCCAGCACGGTTCCCGACGTCTCGCCACGCGACAGCGTCCGCAACTGGACGCCAACATCGACCGCCGCCAGATACTGCCGGAACATCTGCGCATCGGCCCATCCGGTAATCCGGATTCTGCCCTTCTGGCCTGTTTGCCGGATGCTGCGCGCGAGTTCCTCGCCATATTCGGTCGGCTGATTCTCCCCGACAAAGACCAGATGACAAGCCGGATCCCGCGCGAGGGACGATCGACTCCATGCGCGAAGCAACCGATGATTCAGCTTGGACGGCCCCAGCCCGCCGAACGCGCACACCAGGAAGTCGTTCCTGCCGATTCCCAGCGCATCGCGCGCATCGTCGCTGCCCGATACGGTAGTCGCATCGCGCATATGCGGAATCACGGTCCAGTCGGTCACGTCCCCGCCGTACCAGTGGCGCGCCAATCGCAGCGAATTGGGGGAGTGAACAATCAGGCCCAAGCCCTTCTGAATCACGCCCAGGCTGCACGGATACTCCCAGACGGCCTCCGCGATGTCCGCTTTCAGATGCCGCGCCCTCAGACCCACATACCCGTGTGCGTCATACAGCGCCTTGGACCAGCAGTCGGAACGATTTCCGTGAATGGCCATGTGCGCGAGAATGCCCGACAGAAAGAAATCGTGCAGCACGACCACACCCGGTACGGTTTCCAGCAGCGGGAACATGTACTCGTGGAACGACGAGTTTCCGAAATGATAGAGAACACGATCGTAGGAATCCGCATGCTTGCGCAGCCACGCTGGTGTTTTCACCGAAATGTGCGCAAACTGGCCGGACGGAATTTCTCCCGCTTTATCCGTGTCGACGATGACATCGATATCGTAAAAGCGAGCCAGCTCCGGCAGCAATTCCGCGCTGTAGTCGGCAATCCCCGTGCGGGCCGGCGGCAACGGCGACACGTAAGCCAGCCTGGGACGTTGCGCCTGAACCTCCGGCTCGTGCGGTTCGGTCAGCCACGCCTCGCGCCTCCGCTCCATTGCATCGAGCGCGCAACGCCCGCTGCGATCCCACGAGAACTTCGCGGCCTGGCGCTTTCCCTGTTCGATCAGGGCCTGACGATAGTCCTCGTCCGTCAGACCGCGCTGCATGTGTTGCGCAATCGCTTCGTCGGATCGGGGATCGAACAGCGCATCCTCCCAACCAATCACTTCCGGAACACTCGACGTATTCGCGCCGATCACGGGCGCGCCACAGCGCATCGCCTCCAGCACCGGCAAACCGAAGCCCTCGTGCCATGAAGGAAAGACGAACAAACGGCACAAATTGTAAAGCGACAGCAGATCCTCGTCGGGCACGAACCCCGTGCATACGACATCGGCCGCGTCCAGTCCGACTTGCCGGGCCAGACGCGTCAGCGCGTCACGGCTGGCCGGCTGAATCGAGCAAACGATCGCCAACTGGTGCGACTTCCGCAACGCGGGTGGCAACAACGCGAATGCGCGAATCATGCCCTCGACGTTCTTGCGATGGTCGATACCGCCCGTATACAACACAAACGGCTTCGTCAGCCCGTACTTGCTCCGCAGTGCCGCTTCACGCTCGGCAGCAATCTGCTCCGGACGAAACCACGCATCGACGTCGGCGGACATGTTGACCGACCACTCGGCCGAAAGGCCGAGATGCTCGATCCCCTCCGAGCGCGACGATTCGGATATGGCGAGCCACAAATCTGCGCGTCGAAGATGTTCGATTTTCCCTAGGTACCAATCCTTGAATAGAGGATTCTCCAGATAAGGCTTGGCATAGAGGTATGGAATCAGGTCGTACAGCGTGACCGCGACCGGAACGCTGGTCTGAAGCGCATGAATGCTGGTAATCGAATCGTCGCCGAAGCCTTCGAAGTGGCTGGCGATATAAATGAGATCCGGCTGCAGGCTCGTCAGAAACGCTTCATAGGTCAATTCGCTTGACTGGCGGCGCCAACGATTTGCTTTATCTGCATGGGCGACGGGCGCCGCCGCATACCAGACGTGAATGTCACGCTTCGGAAGTAATGCTTCAAACTGCTCGCGCAGAATCCGAGCGGACTCCTCGAACGCGCCATTCAGGGCAAGTACGATTTCATGGTCACCGCGGTTCCGAATCATCGCCTTGACGATGGACTCCGTGTAACGGCCCACGCCGCGATTACGCGAATTGAGGCTCTGCGCCCCTTGCATGTCAACAACAATACGCATTATTCAATATCCCCAGTTTCGGGCGCGAGGGCTGACTTCAAAGCCATGTACGCTTCGCGCGCGCGGGGCGTCAAACCATCATCGTCGATCGGTTTCCTCTGCACCGACTGCGTAGGAGCCCCAACGACAATCCGAACGAGTCGCTGCTTCACTCCGGGCATCGCGCCCAACACTCGCACGGCCAATCGTCGCAGACGGGGATTGCGATTGACGTACGCGACGCTCCTGAACAGCACGCGCCTCATGCCGGATTTGCACGCCCCTTTCGCGCTACGGGCATACGTTACGGCACTTCGCATGGGTGCGGTAACACGCCATGACGTGCTGCCATAAACTGCCTGCAATTGCCCGGCAGTGTGCTGCGCCTCGTCATGGACCCGCTCCAGATCGCCGCTCACTTGATCCAGGTCGTCCCGGACCCGCCCCAAATCGCCCCGAATTCGCTCCAATTCATCGACGACTTGCGTCAGCTCGCTGCGAGTGCGAGTCAATTCGTCATGGACCAGGCCCAGTTCGCCGTGAAGTCGCGCCACTTCGTCTTGCGTTCGTTGGGTCTGTTCGGCGACGGCTTTATGCTCCCGGGCCCCTCCCTCCTCGAAACGGGCGGCAAGCTCGGCCAAGGACAGTCCGTAGTCGGCATCGAAGGCTTCGTCAAACAATCGAGCCTCTTTTTCACTGCAGGATTTCTGGGAAACAATGGCGTAATCCGGACTTACACCGCCCAGCACATCAAGAAGACGAACCCGCACGCTCCGATCCTGCAACAAAGGGGGTTCTTGCAATCGAAGCCGCTTGACTCTGGCAAATCCCGCATGCTCGCCAACGAAACTTAGCAGTTCAGAAGGAATCGGTTGTTTGTGGCTGGGGTCCAGATAGAAGTTGCAGCCTGCAACGACGATATTTTCCGGGTTCGGTGTTTCGAGAATCAACAGCCCGCCAGGCTTCAGCACGCGCAAAGCTTCGCTCACGATTCTTCGAACTTGCTCAAAGGGCACATGCTCGACAACGTGAAAAGCCGAAATAAGGGCGTGATTATCCGAATCGAGCGCGGCAAGGTACTCGATAGCATCACCCTGAAATACCGGCAGATCACGCCTCCGACACGCTTCCAGCATATCGGCATCGAGGTCCACGCCTACCGGGGTGAACCCTGCTTCGACCATCAACTCCAACCATTCACCGCGGCCGCAACCCAGATCGAGTGTCTTCCCACCCGGATGAAGCGTCGCCAGAGGCGCAATAAACGGCTGGTACTTCGCCAGTCGACTTTTGATCAGCTCCCTTGAGCCGCGATGCTGATCTTCGAACGCACGATAAAAGCTATCCACTACGGCAAACTCCTCACCGTCGCCTGCAGCCACGCCACACCGACGAATCTATCCATCACCGGCAAGCGGAGCCGGGGGACCCTCAGCTGCTTGACCAGGTTGACGCTATCGATGAACGCATTCCGGGAGCGGCTGACGATTTCCACGAACATGTTGCACGGCAACATGCGTGCATACAGGTGGATGCTGTACGCGAAGCCGTTGTCGGCAACAGGCAGCCAGACATCCGTGCCCGCCGAGACGATCATCGTGCGGCGAAGATGGCCCAGGCCGCGTCCGGCAAGGAATTCCAGTGCCCGGGCCGAAATTCCGGCTTGACGCTTCCCACAACAAAGCCCTGACGGATTCGAAGGACTGCCAGCCTGCCCGACGTTAAGCACGCCCGTACACATCTTCGAAGCGAACGATGTCGTCTTCTCCCAGATATTCGCCGCTTTGCACCTCGATCATCACGAGGTCCAGCACGCCGGGGTTCTCGAGGCGGTGCTTGTGACCGGCAGGAATATAGGTCGATTCATTGGTGCGAACGAAGATTTCCCGATCGCCGTTGACCACCTTGGCCATCCCGCATACGACGATCCAGTGCTCGCTGCGATGATGGTGCATCTGCAGACTGAGGCTCGCGCCCGGCTTGACTTCGATGCGTTTGATCTTGAAGCGCGGCCCCTCCTCCAGCACCGTGTAGGTACCCCACGGGCGGCTCACGGTGCGGTGCAGCTTGTACGCATCGTGATTCTGCTTTTTCAGGCGGGCGACAACCTGCTTCACGTCCTGCGCGCGATCGGGACTCGCGACCAGCAATGCGTCCGGCGTATCGATGATCATCAGATCAGCGACACCAACCGCCGCCACGACACGATCCTGGCTCTGCACGTAGGTGTTCCGGCTATCGACGAAGATCGCTTCGCCAACGGCCCGGTTGCTGTCCTGATCCGGCACGGTCAGGTCGCGCACAGCGCCCCACGAGCCGATATCGCTCCAGCCGAAACTGGACGGCACCACCACAACCTTCGACGAACGCTCCATCACCGCATAATCGATCGAGATGTCGGGCATCTTCTGGAATGACTCGGCAGGAATCTCGAGCATCTGCGCGGAGTCCTTGTCCGATTGCAGCGAGGCCCAACATGCGTCGGCGGCCGTCGCGACGTCCGGGGCATGACGCGCCATCTCGTCGAGAATGACGCCGGCCTTGAAGCAGAACATGCCCGAATTCCACAGATAGTTGCCTGCTGCAAGATATTCGGCGGCCTTCACCGCGTCGGGCTTCTCGACGAAGCGCAGCGCAGCGCGGCCACCCCCGACTCTTTCCCCGGCCTCGATGTAGCCGAAGCCAGTATCCGGACTCGTCGGCACGATGCCGAACGTGACCAGCTTGTCCTGCTTCGCCAGCTCGACGGCGCTCGCGACGGCGGCCGAGAAACCTTGCTGGTCTTGCACCAGGTGATCGGCTGCGAGCACCAGCATCAACGCATCGCGCCCGTACTTGCCAGCCACGTGGTGTGCCGCCATCGCCACCGCAGGCGCAGTGTTGCGACCGGCCGGCTCGAGCATGAATACACCGGACTGCTGATTGCCGAGCGCGGCATAACCGAACTCATCCTTGCTCATGAAGTAGTAGTCGCGGTTCGTGACCGTCAACAGTTCTCCACGCTGCGATTCCGCGTTGTCGCCAATCACCGCTGCTGCACGACGGTAGGTTTTCACGAGCAAGCTCTCGCCGTCGGCAAGCTTCATGAACGGCTTGGGATGCCCTTCGCGGGAAACTGGCCAAAGTCGGGTGCCAGCACCACCGGACAGGATGACGGGGATTAACATCGCATTTACTCCAGAAATTTAGTATCCGTTGGCAAGGTCAAGGCCTTCGCCATTTGCATCAATACACCACCGGCATCGGTGTCGGTCGGGTCGCATCGGACCGGGCCGAAAGAAGAATTATAGCCGGCGAACCACCTTCCCCGGAAACGGTCGAGGCGCCCGGAACAACCGCCGGGGAAGGCCGGGACATTCGCGCAAGCGCCCGCAACACGTCTCGCCCGGCGCGGACGGCGCCGCGACCCGTCATTCGCTCAAGCACAGTTGCAATGCATCGCGCCAATCCGGCATCTGCAAGCCGAATGCTGCCGTCAGCTTCCCCAGTGCCATTCGCGAGTTGGCCGGCCGCCTTGCAGCCGTCGGATAGTCGTCCGAGGAAATCGGCACCACGCTCGGCGCACGCGAAGCCATCGCGATACCCAATATCGCTTCGGCAAAGCCGCACCAGGAGGTCGCCCCGGCAGACGTAAAGTGATAGATGCCGGACCGGCGCGCCCACCAGTCGGCGTCAACCGATGCAGCGCCCTGGGCGACGATGTGCGATGTCGCGGCGGCGATAGTCCTGGCCCAGGTCGGCGCGCCGATCTGATCCGCGACGACCCGCAACTCGGAGCGCTCGGCACCCAGCCGCAGCATCGTCAGCAGGAAGTTGCTGCCGCGCCGGCCATATACCCAACTCGTTCGCAAGATCAAATGCGCACATCCGGTCGCGGCGATCGCGTGTTCGCCCTCGAGCTTCGTCGCTCCGTATGCATTCAGCGGATTCGTTGCATCGGTTTCTACATATGCTCCTGCTTTTGCACCGTCGAACACATAATCGGTCGAGTAGTGAATCAGTGCGCCGCCGCTACGCGCCGCCTCCTCAGCAAATACGCGCGGCACGTCGACATTCAGGCGTCGCGCCAGCTCGAGTTCGTTCTCTGCCTTGTCCACCGCCGTATAAGCGGCCGGATTCACGATCAGGGACGGCTTCAGATCTCTTACGAAAGCGCGCACGCGATCGAGATCGGAAAGATCGAGCATTGACCGGTCACACGGCACCACTCGGCCGAGCCCCTGCAGCGCCCGCAACAATTCGAAACCGATCTGGCCGGTTACCCCGGTCACGAGAATCGTCGACTGCTGCCTCGTATCCTGTTTCAAACGTAGACCTCGGCTTCGCTAAGTCGCGCGCCTGCGGCATCCTTGGCCGCCAGCAACGGTTCTACATCGACCGGCCATTCGATCCCGATCTCCGGATCGTTCCACACGATACAGCGCTCGTGCTCCGGGTACCAATAATCGGTCGTCTTGTACAGGAATTGCGCTGCGTCGGACAGCACGACGAAGCCGTGCGCAAAACCGGGCGGAATCCATACCTGCCGATGATTCTCGGCCGACAGCACGACGCCGACCCACTTGCCGAAATTCGGTGAGTGCTTGCGGATGTCGACCGCGACGTCGAATACCTCACCCTCCACGACGCGCACAAGCTTTCCCTGCGCGTGCCGAATCTGGTAGTGGAGGCCGCGCAGCACCCCTTTTGTCGAGCGTGAATGATTGTCCTGAAGGAATTCGACGCCCGCCGCCACGTGCTCCGCAAAGTCGCGCGCGTTGAAGCTTTCATAGAAATGGCCACGCGCATCGCCGAACACCCTCGGCTCGATGATCTTGATTTCCGGCAGCGCCGTTGCCGTTACTTGAATTGCCATGCAACCTGATCCAAAAGAACGTGTTCGAGATAACGCCCGTAGCCGTTCTTCGCCAGCGGCACGGCAAGCTTGCGCAACTGATCCGCGTCGATCCACTGTCTGCGATAGGCGATCTCTTCAGGACAGGCAACAACGAGCCCCTGACGCTTCTGCAACGTCGCGATGAACGTCGCCGCATCGATCAACGAATCGTGCGTGCCGGTATCGAGCCATGCATAGCCGCGCCCCATGATCTCGACGTCGAGCTTGCCGTCAGCGAGATAGCGCGAGTTCACTTCAGTGATCTCGAGTTCGCCACGCGCGGATGGCCTGATATCCGCGGCGATGTCGCACACCTGATTGTCGTAGAAGTACAAGCCCGTCACCGCATAATTCGAGCGCGGCACGGCCGGCTTTTCCTCGATCGACAGCGCGTGGAATTGCTTGTCGAATTCGACGACGCCGTAGCGCTCGGGATCCTGCACGTGATACGCGAACACAGTCGCGCCCGACTCCTTCGCGTCCGCATGCTCCAGCTTTTTCGCCAGATCGTGCCCGTAGAAGATGTTGTCACCGAGAATCAGCGCCGACGGATCGTTGCCGACAAATTCCCTGCCGATGATGAACGCCTGCGCGAGCCCGTCCGGTGACGGCTGCACCGCGTAGCGGATATTCATCCCCCACTGGCTACCATCGCCAAGCATCGCCTCGAAGCGCGGCGTGTCCTGCGGTGTCGAAATGATGAGTACGTCGCGGATCCCGGCCACCATCAGCGTGGACAGCGGATAGTAGATCATCGGTTTGTCGTAGACCGGCAGGAGCTGCTTCGATACGACATGCGTGATCGGATACAGTCGCGTGCCGGAACCGCCCGCGAGAATGATGCCTTTACGTGCCATCGACCATGTCCTCAAGTGCGTTGCGCGTAATTCGTCTCGACCCACTTTCGATATTCGCCCGACACGACGTCGCCAACCCAAGCCTGATTGTCGAGATACCAGCGGACGGTCTTCGCCAGGCCCGTTTCGAACGTCTCCACCGGCTTCCACCCCAGTTCTCGTTCAAGCTTGTGCGCGTCGATTGCATAGCGGCGATCGTGGCCCGGACGATCCGTCACATAGGTGATCTGGTCACGATAGGAGCCAGTGGCCTTCGGACACGCGCTGTCGAGCAGGTCGCACAGCGTATGCACGACGTCGAGATTCTTCTTCTCGTTCCAGCCACCGACGTTGTACGTCTCGCCCGGTACGCCGCGCGCAAGTATCTCGCGGATAGCGCTGCAATGATCGCCGACGTACAGCCAGTCGCGCACGTTCTGGCCGTCACCGTAGATCGGCAGCGGCTTGCCCGCAAGCGCGTTCGCAATCATCAGCGGAATCAGCTTCTCGGGAAACTGATATGGGCCATAGTTGTTCGAGCAGTTCGTCGTCAGCGTCGGGAGGCCGTACGTGTGGTAATAGGCACGCACAAGGTGATCGGAGCCGGCCTTTGTCGCCGAGTACGGGCTGTTCGGCGCGTATGGCGTCGTTTCAGAAAATTGCGGATCGGTCGGCGATAGCGAGCCGAACACCTCGTCGGTCGACACGTGCAGGAAGCGAAATCCGCCCTTGTCGGCATCACTCAGCCCGCTCCAGTGAGCGCGTGCCGCGTCGAGCAGCGTAAACGTGCCGACGACATTGGTCTGCACGAAATCGGCGGGACCATGGATCGAACGATCAACGTGGCTTTCGGCGGCGAAGTGCACGACGGCACGCGGCTTGTGTTCGGCAAACAGTGCGTCGAGCGCAGCGCGATCGCAAATATCGACACGCGCAAACACGTGCTTCGGATTATCAATCAGCGACCGCAGCGTGCGTAGATTGCCCGCATAGGTCAGCTTGTCGACATTGAGCACGGGTTCGTCGTTGCGGTGTAGCCAGTCGAGAACGAAGTTGGCACCGATAAAACCCGCTCCGCCCGTCACCAGGATCATGAGACTTCCTCTAGAAATGTGCGGCACGCCCGGTCAGGGCGCTCGGCGCATGACATATCGCAGATGGCAACGCCAAAGCCACGTCAGGCCTGGATTTTAACCGGTCACCATGGTCACCAATGTCACGAAGTGCTAATTTTTGCGACAAGAAGGTAATTACAGGAAATCGCATGAAGCAAGAGTCATGCCCGCAACAAATTGATACAATACCCCCGATCGCCGGAGAAATCCTCCGGTTGAAGTAGTATCTAGGTCGCCCGCGATAATACGCCTTCCGTTCTACCACGCAGACAGCGTTGCAACGCCCCTCCCTATCCGTGCACCCACGCTCGTTGGCCGGCTCGGACGCGGCAACAAGGCACTCAATGCGCCTTGCTCCCATCTACCTTCGCGACATTGCGGAACCCGTCTCGTTGACTTACTACGTCCGTAGGATCCGACAGGGCAAGCATCAAAATCAAGCGCTCATCGCACCCTCGCGGCGACGCTGCGATGTTCCGCTCGCCATGCTGCGTAGCAGCACCATTTACCAACCCGAGTCAGCCCCGAGCGCTTGGCGAAACACATCCCCTATCGGGGGGCGGGAATTCGCGAGGCATACACCGGCCGTGGCGTTGTGAAACACGATCAAGCGTACCCTGCTAAAGTCGCGCCATCCAGTTTCGATAGGCCGATGCACGCGTCAGAAAGTACGGCCGGATCGCGTAGCCCAAGGTATCAAAAACTCTTCGATGCCTTCTGTAGATACGAATGGCGTCTTGAGGGACAATCAAACGACGCCAGAGCCCCGGGCTTCCCTGCCATCCATGCCGGTTCGGCGTCGCGCGCATCTTCTCCATACTGAGGTGCGCCAGCCAGGGGACGACATCCTGCGCGCTGCCTCCCAATGCAGCGATCTGATTGCCCAGCACCACTTCCGGGTTCGCGACGGCATCTTCGTATCGAAGGCGAAGCACCTCTGGATCGTTCCACCATTGATAGGTGATCGACAGCAGATCCTCCGCCCCCATGCCGAGAGCGTACTCAAGAAATTCGGCCGAGGACGGGCTGGCGCTCGCCAATTTCCCAGGCAACTTCACATTTCCCTCAAGCCATCGGCTCGTTCCCGGTTCGTATCGAATGTAGTGCAGCGCCGACACAAGAACATCGAGCGGATGTCTTGCTACCGTCAATACGCGAAACTGGTTCGCACGAAGCCAAGCTTGAAAGTTCGGCTCGCGATACCAATGGATCTGAAGAAAACACCTCGCCGGCAAAACGGCAGGGGCATCGAGATAATTGTGAACCGCGATCTCCTGCATGGACAGTGCGCCGGCGAGCGTTGATCTGATCCATGAATTACCGCTCCGCGGGGAACTCACCACCGCGATACGCAAAATTTCGCTAGTTGGGCAATCCTGAGCGTTGGTGGACAAACTATCTCCTGTAACTCACATATAAATTCTAGATAACGACAGGTCTCGCGCAGTGGCCTCAAAGAGTTGCATCACCCTCCCCACGCTCATATCACCTGCCCGTGTTGGAATCAAACGTCCCACGGCATCCGACAATCTGCCGATAGGCCGTACCAATTCGACTGACCGGCGATACATCTTACGGTGCGGCACCGTAAGTTCTGATATAGCGTCGCACTTAGAACACAAGTCACCTTGTAGGTCTGGTGCACTTGTCGCGCAGACGCACTAGCTTTGTCATGCGCACCGGCACTTGCTTGTTGGCTCCATATGTTTGCCATCAGACGCAACGACCAAGCCCTGCGCGCGCTCCACGCTCCGCGTCCCTCGGCACCAAACGCAAAGCAGGCATTCAGTGACGTGCGGACTCACCCTCTTCGGCTGAACAGAAAACCAGTTCAATGTCAGGATTCATGTACGACACTGCTGTCGACACATTACTAACAATGTGGAGAAGCACATTGCAATATGCCATGGTCATCGCATCGCGAATGACTTCCCAAGCCATCCTAATATTCCAATTATCAGGATTTGCAGCGACCAAGTGCTGCACCTGGAAGCCTTCTGCACGACGCTCCTCTGCCCCCAACTGGTCGTAGCGCGCGTCTTCGGCCTCCGTCGTTCGACGGACATCCTCATAGAAAAAGACCTTGTCGCCAAATTCTCCCTTGAAGACATTGATTACTCGATCCTGATCCGTCGCGAGAAATATCGCCCAGCCTGGCGAATCCTTTTTGAACCCACGAGCATCGAGCTGGCGCTTAATCCCGTCTATATACGATTGGATGTGTGCGATTTTTCCACTCGGCTGCTCGATCACGTGACTCGGATGCTTGACGTGCGCCGCGATCATAAACTTCCCGGCAAACTTCCCCCGGAATTCATCCAATTCTCGCTGGTATCGAGGGCGCAAATGCACATGATCCTTGAATACCTTGTTGTATTGCGAGCGAATGCGAGAAAATTGACCGCTCTTATACAGCTTATACGCATGGACATAAGTAAGCTGCGGCTCACGCTCGTGATTGAACACCGCGACAGGAGGACGCCCCTTTGCGTACAAGAAGTTCTCGTCGTCCATGTCTGCGTCGCTGAGGCCATAGAGCGGCTCGAACAGCTTGGACCAGACATTTCCCTCGTTTGGGCGCCCATAGCAAAAGCTCATGAACTGAGCCGTACCTGCGCGCTTGATCATGCGATCCACGTTCCAGTCAGGCAAGACCATGTGACACCGCTTATCACGCTGGTCCCACACCAAATGGCTCATGAATGCATTGAAGACGGAGAAGAAGCCGCCGTCATGAGATTGCACGACGGTGCGATCAACACCGGGAAGTGATGCTGAACGATGTCCCAGAAACCGCTCCACGGTCGCTGGCAATTCGGCCGGCAATCTGGCAAAGCGCGAACCGCATTGCCGGGGCCGGAATGACCGAAGCTTGGTATCGATCAACTCACCGTAATTCAGCTCCAGAGCAGTAAAACTGAACTCGGCAGCGAGTTGGCGCCGCGCGTGTACCGTCGTCGCACTTGTGCCGGACGAAACGTATTCGAAAGCGTCCGTGAGCGCCGTGCCAATGTCGTCGATGTCCGCAGCAAATTGCCGACCGACGACAAGGTTATCTATTTCCGGGTAGCGTGCGGGCATCGCAATAGTAGCCGGTATAGAAAAAACGCCAGGCGCAGAAATTAGATCGCCATGACCACCGACAGCCGTTATTGCAAGCACTTTCCCCAATGCCAGGGCTTCTCGCGGCCCGATGGAATATCCTTCACCACGAGAGCAATTCACGAAAACATCACATTCCTCGATCAGTGAGTTTTTCTCTTGATCAGTCAGGGGAGCACAACTGATGACAATATTCGTTGCCTTTCTAGAGTCAACCAGTTTTTTGACGCGCTCAAAACTTGAGCCGATAGCTAGATTCGAATGTATCGTGAGCTCTACGTCCTGTCGATCACCGAAAGCACGAATGAACCCCTCGACAAGCGCCTCAACACCTTTACGTGCATGAAATGCTGCAATCGAACAGAATTTGATCTTGCCATCCGACGATGCTCTATAAGGACGACTCAATAGTCCTTCAATGTCCAAGGCGAGTGGCAGTGTACCCACCCCTATCTCGACGCCAGATCTCCGAGCCACGCCTTCCAAGTGATGACTCATGAAGAGCGCAAAATCGAAGTGCTCGTTAAGCACTTTGACCCACTGAGACGGTAGTTCATCGGAGTCGTAAGCGATATGAGCAAATCTCAACGCCCCGGGCGGAACCAGGGTGTAATTCAAGTCATATGCCCCGTTCCAGAGCACGTCCGCATAGAAGACAACCTTCGCCTGCGAAAGATCAGTGCAAACGGGGATCGCCGTCCCGTTCGGCAGTACAATTTCGCGCTCAGTACGGAAATGCGGCTCAGTCGGGAAAATGGAAACAGCATAAAATCGGCTCAACATCTCACACGCTGCATAAGTCACGGCGCCGATTCCAGTGCCGAAAGTACAGCGACCAATGACGCAAATCGAATTCGATACCAAAACTTGCTCCATTAATACTAGGATCGGCGATGCATCATGCGCTTTATGCATCTCATCGGGCCGGTCAATTTCCACGATGTGCTCTGAAACACCGCGTGCAGCGCGGCCGAAACACGCTCCTCTTGTAAGCGAAGCGTATCGACCATGCGCTCAAGCTCGTCGACCTTCCCCTGCAAGCGTCCCCGTTCCTGATTCACCCAAACAACGTGTCTGGATGACTCGTCGATCCTTTCCTGCAAGCGCACTCTTTCCTGGCTCAGCCAAGCAGCATGCCTGGATGACTCGAATAGTTCCTGGTAGGCAGTGTCACGCTCGGCGCTGAGCGCTTGTCCGGACTTCTCACTCTCGGTCAATCGGGCGCGCAACTCGGCCAATTGGATCCGATGATTCTCGAGGTCTCCCTCACTTCCCGCAAGCCGCGCCTTGAGTTGATCGATCTCCTCGTGCGAGATCTCGGGATTCTTCATCCCGCGATCTTGGCTTGCGTCTTCCAAAACAACTTGCGACGCCTGCTCGTCATGCACCCGATCAGTCATGTTGTGATATGCAGTGTTCAATCGCACCTCTAATTCTTCTCGTGCGCCCTTTTCCAAAGACCATCCGTCACGAGCCTCCTGCAGCTGCCGCTGCGACTCAACGAGTTGCCGCTCCAGATCCGTCGCACGCCGAATCATGTCGGATTCCGATGCTCGAATGAATCCGTCAAACCAGTTTGGCGGAACCATAAAGGCTTGTTTCAATTCGTCCATCTTTTCTGCCGACACGTAGAAGCGATTCAATCCATCGAAATAGACGAAATGATATTCTGCTTCCAGCAAGAGAGCTTCCCAGTCGTCATGGGACGGTATCTGGGAATTCGGCTCCGTGGCCTCGACGAGGATGATCCATGGGCGAAAGGTATTGAAATCGGCACTCGCCAGCACCTCTCTTTCGTTACCTTCCACATCGATCTTGAGGAAATGGACCGGCCTCTCGCCGACATACGTTTCGCATATATCGCGCAATGTCGTGACCGCAACCGTTACCTGACTGATGTCCCAGTTCGCGTTCCTATACCCTTCGGCAAGTTTTTGAATACCCGTCGAAATCCCGTTACCGCCATCCACTGCGAAATACCGGGCAACCGTCTGCTTGTTCTCCACGGCGACTTGTAGATTGACGTCTTGAGGTCGCGCCTGGGCCAGCCTATCGAACGGCCCAGGCATCGGCTCGATGTTTATGCCACGCCAGCCACGCTCGTAGAATGCTGCCGTTACCGAATCTGCATATGGCTCGGCGGCGCCAACATCTATGTAGAATCCGCGATCGACTTTAGCGAGCGCGCGCCGGAGCATCACATCTTCATAGTTCTGCGCGTACGATACAAATTTCATCGATCAAACAACTCGAATGACCACACGTTAGGAAGATGGTGTGCAGCTTCTTTACACGCAAGCACACCAGCGGCAATACCATGCAATTACTTTCTGGCGGACGCCACATTCTTGCAATACCAGTCGTAAGTAATCGCCAACGCTTCGTCGAACGAGAATCTTGGCTTGAATCCCAACGCCGTCAGACGAGAGATATCGTATGCGCGAAGTTTTTGGCCATCCGGCTTTGTCGCATCCCATTCCACGCTGCCGCTGAAGCCCGAAATCTTGCAAAGCGTGTCGACCGTATGCCGAATCGTGTGTGAGTGACCGGTCGCCAGATTGATTGCACCCGAGTGATTTTCGGCGATAAGCCGAAGCGCATACGCTGCGTCGCCGCTGAAGAGAAAATCCCGTTCAGCCTTCCCAGACCCCCAGACGGAGATGGGCTGCCCTAGAACAGACGCACGGTAGAACTTCGACACAAGCGATGGAATGACGTGTCCGAACTTCTCGTCGAATTTATCGTGAGGACCAAAGAGATTGGTGGATACGCAAAATGCGTAGTCCATTCCGTATTGATCTTTGTAGGCCTCGAGCTGCGCAAGCATACCGCGCTTGCTGTGTGCGTACGGAGCCTCGGAATGATGCGGCGCCCCAACCCAGATTTCCTCCTCCGACATCGGAAGACGCACCTGATCAGAGTAAATGGCTGTCGAGCCCATGGCGACAAACTTCTTGCAGCCTGTCTGACGCGCAGCCTCGACTACGTTGGTATTGATTCGAACGTTGTCCAGATACGCGATGCCCCGATTGGACATATTCCCCATGATGCCGTACACCCGCGCCGCCATATGGAAAACGATCGTCGGGCGTAATTCATCGAACAATTTTTCAGTCGCGCTCTGATCTCTAAGATCGACGTCACTGCTTGTGATTGCGACGACGTTCGAGTACCCCGAGTCCGCCAACTCCTGCCTTAATGCGTGGCCAATAACCCCACCGGCACCCGTGATCAAGACTCGCTCTTCAGATTCCGCCATTCCTAAACTCTCCAAATTTTAACCATTCGCTTTCCCGTCAAACACTTCGCGACCGCAATCGAGTTCAACGTTGGAAGAGCATATGGTGCTGCAAACGTTACAATCCGCAACAATTATACAGACACTGATCCGCCGAAGGAGACGACCGCAAGTGCGACGGGCCATGGATTCCTCAACGCAATTGCTCGACGGACGACGGCTGGGGCACGAAGACGGAAGTCGTCATGCTCCGAAGAAGGATGTAAGCTGCAGACGGGATCGTCGGCCACGAGCATGACTCAGCACTTGTGCATGTAGCCAATTTCATGTATGAGGCGCATCTGCCTTCCCCTGTTGTCGTCCCAACCGCGCAGCGGACGCGCAATGATAAAGCTCCGAAATTACGCCCATAAGTTTCAGCAACCTCTGTCGCGCACGAACAAGCACAATCCCACGTCGTTGAGGGCGACAATCAGCCTCGCCTCGTCGAGCCCGCGCACTTCCTCATAAGTCAATTTCCGAATCAGCCAAAAGAGCAGCGTCACGATCCAGGAACCCTCGATTCGCGCCCGTACGGCGGAAATATCCATAACACTGCCTCGGCGGGATGCTTGGCCGGGTGCTCTCGATGGCCGCATTGTGAGTACGACACAATTGAACGGTCGCTTGACCTGAGACGAATCGTGTAGCCAAACGGCAAGTGAGTTCTCTTATCCTGGAGGCAAGGAGAACTCGATGAAGCAGCGACATACCGACGAACATATCATCCGCATCCTGCGGGAAGCCGAGAGCCAGAGGTTCCGGTCAAGGATCTGTGCAAGCGCTACAACATCTCGGAACAAACGTTTTATCGGTGGCGCACCAAGTTCGGTGGCATGGACGTGGCCGAGGCGAGACGGCTCAAAGAGCTGGAATCGGAGAACGAGAAGCTCAAGCGGCTGGCGGCCGAGCAGTTGCCGGTGATCGACGGCTTGAAGGCTGCGTGCACAGCGATCGCACATTCGGCCTCGGCACATCGCGTGTCGGTGAGGGCCCGGGAATCGCCATGTAGGCTGGGTTGTGCAGGTGCGGCGCCGCCGCAACCTTGGATTTTGCACGCATTCCCGAAGTAGATCGCTCGGATATCGAGCAATTCGCTGTTCTGAACTCAGATGTCGGGCAGCATGACCGGCCCGACCCTCTCAGACGCAAGCAGCCGATCGCGCTCGGCCAGGAACAGCTCGTCATGGGGATTTTTCCACCATGTGCGATCACGCATGGACAACGCGTTCAGCCTGTTGTCGCCTCATAAGCGGATACGATCTCTTCCGTCGGCCCGAACGCGCGTACGCGCCCATGCTCCATCCAGAGCACCTTGTTGCAAACCTTGCGAATTTCCGAGTTCGAGTGCATCGCGAGTACGACTATTTCCGCCCGACTGTGTAGATCCGCCAGCCGCGCCTCCGCCTTGTGCATGAACAGTGCATCTCCGACCCCCATCACTTCGTCCAGCAACAGGATTTCCGCATCCACCGCCGTTGACACCGCAAACGCAAGCCGTACTTTCATCCCGCTGGAATACGTCCGAATCGGCAGGTCCAGGCTATCCCCGAGCTCGCAGAAGTCAGCAATTTCGCGCTGCTTTGCCCGGATCTCCGCATCGGACATACCGAGCAACAACCCGCGGAGCCGGATGTTCTGCATACCGGTCGAATTTTCGTCCATGCCAAGGCCGATATCGAGCAACGGCACGACTTTCCCCTCCCGCAAAAGCGCGCCAGAGGTCGGAGGATAAATCCCTGCCATCGCCCGCAACAGAGTCGATTTGCCCGCGCCGTTATATCCGATCAATCCAACACGATCGCCGCGCTCGAAACGCAGAGTCACGTCGTCCAGCGCGCGTACGACGATCACTCCATCGTTCCCTTCTGCGATCCTGTTGCGCCGCCCCATGCGGAGCACCTGTTTCTTAAGCGAACGCCCCTGCACGTCGAAGATCGGCAGATCAAGCGTGACATTCTTCAATTCGATATATGCCATAGCGCCTCCTCAAACCCAATATGGAATGCGCTTCAGGTAGCGCCCTGTCATGTATAGCGCGACAGGCCATCCGATTACCGCCATGCCGATCGCTACCGCCCAGCTCGTGCCGCTCGGAATCTGCCCTATCAGGGGACTGCGCACGACATCAATCAGGTAAGCAAGCGGGTTCCATTCCACGATGAACGAGAACCGATTCAATGCGTCTGGACGGAAAATGATCGGCGTTACGTAGAACGCGACCTGGAGTAACGCGCCCACTATCTGCGGCAAGTCACGGAAGCGGGCCGACAGCAGGCCGATCACCATCGCAATCCACGTGGCGTTGGCGACAAACAGCAGTAGCGCCGGAATGAACATCGGCAGCGTCTCCCAGCGCTTCACGCCGAAAATTACCATCAGAGCGATGACTATCACGAAGTTGTGTGCGAGGACGATCAGGTTCCGCCACACCACCTGCAGGATGTAGATCAACTTCGGGGTGGCCATCTGACGGATGTATGGCGCACTGTTGATGTACGCAACACTGCCTTCCTGGATAGTCGCCGAAAATGTCCCCCAAAGCACAAGGCTGCACGCCAGGAACGGCAGATATTCGTTGATCTTCTGCCCAAACAACGTGCCGTAGACAACACCCAGCGACGTGATCATCACGCCCATACTGATCGTCAGCCAGAACGGCCCCAGGCGCGAACGCGCATAGCGTTGCCGAATTTCAAGCCAGCCGAGCAGCGTCCACAACCGCCACGCCGTGATGCTTTTCTTTAGGTCAGCCAGTGAGAGGGTCAGCATGCAAGCTTTCAAAAATGAAGAAATAGGATCACAAGACAAATATCGTCGACCATGACGGAGCGCTGCGGCACGGTCAATGAGCCCATGCCGAACCCACAGCACCGCAAATGGATCGGGCGAGACCGCATGATGACGATGATGCGGTTTCCCGCCTCGGAGTACACGGCAAGCGCCACCTGGGCCGCTGCCATGTCGGATGTTGCAAGCGGCAACATCATCTGATATCGCCTCAGGCCCGGCATTTTACCCGGTCGCCACGCCTGCCAGAGTCACCCGGTGGTAATTTTCACGGGTGAACCGGCAATTATAAAAAGCCTTCTAACGCAAAAGCCATGCTGCTAACAACTTGAAACAGCAGCGCGAACTTGCATCGACCACAAAAAAACCACCTGATCAGCCCGGTTCGGTGGGATGGTACTCTCACACAAGGCCCATTTTGTCGAACTTCTTCCTACGGTACGCCCAGATTTGCGCCCCCTCGATCCCATGACCTCCCCCCCCGTCGCCATCGGCGACATCCAAGGCTGCCATTCCGCTTTCCAGTCGCTGCTCGACCAGCTCGCGCCCCCCGCCGACACGCCCCTCTGGATCGCCGGCGACGTCGTCAACCGCGGCCCGGCCTCGCTCGCCGCGCTGCGCGCGGTCGTCGATCTCGGCCCGCGCGCGACCGTCGTGCTCGGCAATCACGACCTCCATCTGCTCGCGGTCTCCGCTGGCCTGCGCACCGAACGCCCGGGCGACACCATCGGCGAGATCCTCGACGCGCCCGATGCCGACGCGCTGCTCGACTGGGTGCGCCACCGCCCGTTCGTGCATCTCGAAGACGGAAAGCTGCTCGTCCACGCGGGCGTGTTGCCGCAATGGGACGCCACGCTCGCGCTCGAACTCGCCGACGAACTCCAGCGCGCACTCCGCGCCCCCGACTGGCGCGACACGCTGCAAGGCCTGTACGGCAACGAGCCGAACCAATGGAGTCCGAACCTGAAAAAGCGCGACCGGATGCGCGTCGCGTTCAACGCGTTCACGCGCCTGCGCTTCTGCACGCCCGACGGCGCGATGGAGTTCAAGGCGAACGGCGGCCCCGACAGCGCGCCGCCCGGCTACCTGCCGTGGTTCGACGTGCCGGGGCGCCGCACGGCGGACGTAACCGTGGTGTTCGGGCACTGGGCCGCGCTCGGCCTGATGCTGCGCGACAAGGTCGTCGCGCTCGATTCGGGATGCGTATGGGGAAACCAGTTGTCGGCCGTGCGGCTGACGGCGGATCCGGCACAGCGCACGGTCACGCAGGTGCAGTGCGAAGCGTGCCGCTCGCCGGGCGGCGAGTGACGGCACGCTGATTCACGCGCCCCGCCGGCGCGTCAGCCCTCGCGCCCCGGCACGGGCGCGTCGGCTGCCGCATCGCCCGCCGCGTCGGCGCCGAGCTCGGTCGCCGGATACGCATGCTTCTGCAGTTCCGCGAGCGACTCAGCCGTCGGCTTGCCGACCTTCTCCTGCAGCGTCGCCAGCGCGGCCGCGATCGCGTCGCGCGCCGCGGCGGACGTCGCCCGGCGGTCGCCGCCCGGCGCGATCGGTTCGCACACGTACAGATGCGCGACGAGTGGGCCGCCGCGCAGCACCATGTCGAGCGACTTGCCGAGCGACAGATCGCCCGTATAGGCCGGCGCAACCGACTGCCGCCCGTGCGCGTCCTCGTACATCAGGCAGATCGGCTGCACCGCGCAGCCGGCCGATACCGCCGCCTGGAACAGGTTCGCATGGAACGGCAGCAGATCCTGGCCGTCGGACGTCGTCCCTTCCGGAAACACGCACATCACACCGCCGGTGCGCAGGCGCTCGGCCATCTCGTGCATGATCCGCATCGCCTCGGTACGCTTCTCGCGCTGCAGGAACACGGTGTCGAGCTTCTCGGCGAGCCAGCCGACGACCGGCCACTGCCGCACCTCCGCCTTCGACACGAACGGCGTCGGCCGCCACGCGTTCACCGCATAGATGTCGAGCCACGACACGTGGTTGCCCACGACGAGCGCGCTCGCATCGAGCCGCGCGCCTTCGTTGTGGACGACGAGGCGCATCCCGCAGATGCGCAGCATCTTGACCGACCAGCGGCGTATCAGCTCGGCGCGGCGCGCGGGCGTGACGTGCGAAAGGCGCAGCGCGACGATCGCCATGCCGCGCAGCAGGTGAAAGACGAGACGCAGCTTGCGAAGAGCGGTCATGGCGAGGATCCGGCGTGGTTCAGTGGCGCTCGAACGCGACCTGCCCGGCCACGAGCGTCGCGCGCACGGTGGCCGGCAGTTCGTAACCGAGGAACGGCGAGTTGTGGCCCTGGCTCTTCAGCGCACGCGGCTCGACGCGCCAGTGCGCGCGCGGATCGAACACGCACAGATCGGCCGCGCCACCTTCGGCCAGCCGCCCCGCCGGCAGCTGCAGCACATCGGCCGGCGCGGACGTGATGCGGCGCAGCGCCTGCGCGAGCGGCGTGCGCGTCTCGTCCGCCCACTTCAGCGTCAGCGACAGCAGCAGCTCGAGCCCCGTCGCCCCCGGCGTCGCTTCGCCGAACGGCAGCAGCTTCTCGTCGTCGTCGACCGGCGTGTGATCGGAGCAGATCGCGTGGATCGTGCCGTCGGCGAGCGCCACGCGGATCGCTTCGCGGTCGCGCTCGCTGCGCAGCGGCGGATCGAGCCGGAACTGCGAATCGAAATAGCCAATGTCGACGTCGATGAGGTGGACGTGGTTCACGCCGACGTCGCAGGTCACCGGCAGCCCCTCGGCCTTCGCTTCACGCACGAGCGCAAGCCCTGCCGCCGACGACAGCCGTGCGAGGTGCACGCGCGCGCCCGTCACGCGCATCAGTTCGAAAATCGTGTGCAGCGCGATCGTCTCGGCCGCGACCGGCACGCCGGACAACCCTAGGCGCGACGCGAGCGGGCCGCTCGCGGCCACGCCGCCGCGGCCGATGAACGCGTCGAGCGGGCGCAGCCACGTCGTGTAGCCATAGGTGCTCGCGTACTGCAGCGCGCGCAGCAGCACCTGCGTGTCGCGCACCGGCACGTTGGCGTGCGTGAAGCCGACGCAGCCGGATTCCGTCAGCGCGACCATCTCGGTGATCACCTCGCCCTTGAGGCCGACCGTCAGCGCGCCGAGCGGATGCACGTTCGCCTGGTGCAGGTTGCGCGCGCGGAACTTCAGCATCTCGACGAGGCCGGGCTCGTCGAGCACGGGATCGGTGTCGGGCGGGCACACGAGGGTCGTGACGCCGCCCGCGACGGCCGCGGCCATCTCGGACGCGAGCGTCGCCTTGTGTTCGTAGCCGGGCTCGCGCAGTCGCGCGCACAGGTCGACGAGGCCGGGTGCGACGATCAGGCCCGATGCGTCGATCGTCTTGTCCGCGTTGAAACCGGCCGGCGCGCTGCCCAGCGCGGCGATCTTGCCGTCCGCGACGAATACGTCGGCCTGCCGTTCGGTGCCGGCGACCGGGTCGATCAGCGTGCCGCCTTTGATATGAATCTTCATGCGCTGTCTGTGAATACGTTGATTGCGTTGAATGCCTGGATGAGGACGCGCGAAAGCGGGCTCAGTCGCTGTTGCCGGCGACGATGCCCATCACCGCCATCCGCACGGCGATGCCGAACGTGACCTGGTTGAGGATCACCGACTGCGGGCCGTCGGCGACCTGCGAGTCGATCTCGACGCCGCGGTTCATCGGCCCCGGGTGCATCACGATCGCGTCGGGCGCGGCGAGCGCGAGGCGCTCGGGCGTCAGGCCCCACGTCTTGAAATACTCCTGCGCCGACGGCAGCAGCGCGCCGCTCATCCGTTCGTTCTGCAGGCGCAGCATGATGATCACGTCGACGCCCTTCAGCCCCTCGTCGAGGTTGTGGAACACCTTCACGCCCATCTGCTCGAGACCGCCCGGCAGCAGCGTGCGGGGGCCGATCGCGCGCACTTCCGGCACGCCGAGCGTGGTGAGCGCGTGAATGTCGGAGCGCGCGACGCGCGAATGCAGGATGTCGCCGACGATCGCCACGCGCAGCTTCGTGAAGTCGCGCTTGTAGTGACGGATCGTGTACATGTCGAGCAGGCCCTGCGTCGGGTGCGCATGACGGCCGTCGCCGGCGTTGATCACGTGCACGTGCGGCGCGCAGTGCTCGGCGATCAGGTACGGTGCGCCGCTCGACGCGTGGCGCACGACGAACAGGTCGGCATGCATCGCCGACAGGTTGTTGATCGTGTCGAGCAGCGATTCGCCCTTGCTCGTGGACGACGCATTGATGTTCAGGTTCAGCACGTCGGCCGACAGGCGCGTCGCGGCGATCTCGAAGGTCGTGCGCGTGCGCGTCGAGTTCTCGAAGAACAGGTTGAACACGGACTTGCCGCGCAGCAGCGGCACCTTCTTCACTTCGCGGTCCGTCACGCTGACGAACTGCTCGGCCGTATCGAGAATGTGATTGACGATAGAGCGCGGCAGGCCCTCGATCGACAGCAGGTGCTTCAGCTCGCCGTTTTTCGTGAGCTGCGGGTTGCCCTTCAGGAAACCGTAGCGAAACCGGTCGGGGCTCGCGGCCGCCGCGGGATTGCCGGTGCGGCCAGTGGTGTCGGTGGTCATGGTGTGCGTGATTCCAACTATGCAAACGGGCCGCGGTGCAAACCAGCGGCCCGGGATACGGTTCGCGTGTCGTTCAGGCGCCGTGCGACTCGCTGTGGGCCTCGATACGCAGCGTGAAGCGCGCATCATCGCGCGCGAGCACGAGCGTCGCGTCGGCCGGCACGTCGAGCGTGCCGCCCGCGAAGCGTGCGGCGACCGGCAGCTCGCGGCCGCCGCGATCGGCGAGCACCGCGAGCTCGACCGCGGCCGGACGGCCGTAGTCGAATAACTCGTTGAGCGCCGCGCGCACGGTGCGCCCGGTGTACAGCACGTCGTCGACGAGCACGATGCGCGCGCCGTCGATCTCGAACGGCAGCGACGTCGGGCTGGCCTGGCTGTGCAGCCCCTTCTTCGCGTAGTCGTCGCGATGCAGCGCGACGTTGACGACGCCGAACGCCGGTGCGCCGAGATCGCGCGCGAGGCGCTCGGCCAGCCACGCGCCGCCGCTGTAAATGCCGGCGAGCCGCGGGCCGCCCGGTTCGGCGAACGCCGTGCCGTAGGCAGCGCGGATCTGGTCGAGCAGGACGCGGTAAAGCGCCTCGGCATCAATGGTGCTCATGGTCGGACAATTGATCGAGATACTGTTGAAGGATGACGCGCGCGGCTTCGGCATCGAGCATGTCGGTGCGGGCGCGGCCGCGCACGTTGCGCTCGCGCAGCCCGGCCTCGGCCTCGACCGACGAATAGCGCTCGTCGACCCACGTGACGGGCAGCCCGAAGCGGCCGTTCAGCTGGTTGCCGAAACGCTTCGCCTGCTGCGTCATGTCGTGCGGCGTGCCGTCCGGATGCATCGGCAGGCCCACGACGAGCGCGTCCGGCCGCCATTCGGCCAGCAAGTCGCCGACCGCCTTGAAGCGGTGTTCGCGGTTCAGGTTCTGGATCACGACGAGCGCACGGGCCGAGCGCGTCAGCGCGTTGCCGATCGCGACGCCGATCCGTTTTTCGCCGTAGTCGAACGCCAGGAGCGTCGCATCGCGCGCGCTCGCGCCACTCATGCGTGCCCTGCTTCGCCGGACAGCATCGACGAGCTGACGCCGAGCAGGCCGAGCGCGGCTTCGAAGCGCTCTTCGGCCGGCGTGTCGAACACGATGCGCGGATCGGCGGCGACGGTCAGCCAGCCGTTGCGGGAAATTTCTTCCTCGAGCTGGCCGGCGCCCCAGCCTGCATGGCCGAGCGTCAGCAGGAAGCGTTTCGGGCCGGTGCCCGTCGCGACCGCCTCGAGCACGTCCTTCGACGTCGTCATCTCGAGCCCGCCGTCGACGGACATCGACGAGTTGTAGCTCGCGCCCTCGACCGGCTCGTGCAGCACGAAGCCGCGCTCGGTCTGGACGGGGCCGCCGAAGTACACGGGAATGTGCAGCAGCGGCTCGATGTCGAGCTTCAGGTCGATGCGGTTGAACAGCGATTCGAGGTCGATGTCGGTAGGACGATTGATGACGAGGCCGAGCGCACCGCGCTCGCTGTGATCGCAAAGATAGATCACCGTTCCCGAGAACGTCGGATCGGCCATGTTCGGCATGGCGATCAGGAACTGGTTGGTGAGATTGATGCGATCGGAAGGCTTTGACATGGTTTGAATTTTAGCAAAGACGCCGCGACCTGACCGGGCCGCGATCAACAAGCAACGCCGCGCCGCGCTGGCAACGGCGCGCGCGGATCACACGGCACTCTAACACGCGCGCGGGCGCTGTCGGCAGCGTGTTGCAGGCCCGTGCGACAAGGGCCGCCGTCGCGTGTCCGTCCCCTTGTTCGTCAGGTCCGGCCGAGGGCCGTGCCGAGCGCTTCGGACGCCGCCGTGAGATCCGGCGGCGCGACGCCGGCCGCGATCTTCAGGAGCGCCGCGCGCAGCATGTCGGACGCGTGGCGGTGCGCATCGAGGCCGCCGTCGGCGAGCGGCACGCCGTGCGCTGCACGGCGCCACGCGAGGCCCAGCGTGTCGGCCAGCAGCGCCGCGTGGCCGAGCCCGAGCGCGCACGCGGCCGTGCCGACCCGGTAGGCGGCGGCGGACGCGTACCATGCGGCGCCGGCGTCGGCGGTGGCCGGGTTGGCCGCCAGGTCGGCCATCGACGCATCGGCGGTCTGCAGGAAATCCTCATAGGCATGCGCGTTGACGGTCACGACGCCGAGCGCACGGGTGGGCGCGGCGGCGGCGACCGCATCGTGCTCGGCGCGCGCGGCATCGGCCTCCCACAACGCTTCGGATGCGGGCGTGCCGGCGACGTGCCAGTCGACCGTCAATCCGTAGTCGTGCAGCACGTCGACGAGCGCGACGTCCTCGGCGGCGGCGCCGAACAGCGCGAAATCGCGCCACAGCAGCGCCACCGTCTCGCGCACCAGCTCGGGCGGCGCGCTGCGCCGGCCCTGCGCGTGTTCGCCGAGCAGCAGGTTGATCCGCGCGAGAAAGCGCTTCAGCTCGGGTGCGCCGCTTGCGCGCAGCGCGCGCACGCACGCGGCCGCGAGCCGCCAGAAATCGTACGGCCCGTCGTCGGTGAGCGCGGCCAGCATCGCGTCGACTTCGTCGAGCGCCGCGCCCGGCGCGCCGTGTTCGGCCCGCAGCATGCCGAGCAGCGCCTGCTCGTAGCGGGCGCGAATCCGGGGTGCGACTGCATCGGGCAGCGCGCGCAGCGTGGCAGGCGGCACCGCGCGGCCGACCAGCGCGAGCACATCGAGCGGCGTGCTCGCGCGCAGGTCGGCGGCGCTTTGCGCACGCAATGCACGGAAATGATCGAAGAGAACCGGCGAGCACGCGAGCTCGCGCAGGTTGTGGCGCCCGACGGCCGCACGAAAATCGTGCAGCGCCGCGCGCCAGCCGGTCGAAGTCGGCTCGGTGGCGACGAGCGGCACGGCGGCCGACAGTTGCCCGGCAAAACGCGCGGCCGGCAGCCAGCCGGCTTCCGCGAGCACGGCCGCGGCCGCCGCCAGCGGCGCCGCGGCGTCGTCGCGCCGCTCGAATGCGTCGGCGGCCGCCGCCAGCCACGCGTCGGCCGCGCGTACGGCCCCGCCGCGCGGGTTGGGCAATGCGTCAGGGTGGGGAACGTTCGCCGGATCGGACGTCATGGACACGCGCGCCTGTCATCGTCAAGTCGCTCGCGCGAACCGCGGCGCGCGAGCGCCGGGCCGGTGCGAGGCCTGAGCGGGGTGTCCGTGGGCCAGCGGTCCGATCAGATCTGGACCATCTCGAAGTCTTCCTTGCGGGCACCGCATTCGGGACACGTCCAATTGATCGGGACGTCTTCCCAGCGCGTGCCCGGGGCAATGCCCTCTTCCGGCAGCCCGGCTTCTTCGTCGTAAATCCAGCCACAAATCAGGCACATCCAGCTCTTGTATTCCATCTTAAGCCGCGTCGGGGAAAAGTCGGTAAATTCGGGAGCCATGATGGTACCGTGTCGGGGCCGGACTGCCTAGCAATCGCGCTGGAGGACGGCAACTACGTTGCGCTGCGCTAAAAAATCCGTCTTACCGGCCGGATTCCACCGCATAATGGTTGAAAAGTGCGGCCTGCCGGGCAACACAGGGCCGAACCAGCCCATTCGCCTCGCCGTCCGCATCTCCGTCGCTTGTCCGTTTTTCTCTTGCCCCATTTTTACATGTCCAGCAACGCCCCTCCGATCGTCCTCACCTTCGGCCTGTCCGATCCCACCGGCGGCTCCGGCCTCCAAGCCGATCTGATGACCCTGGCGAGCATGGGCTGTCACGGCGTGTCCGTCCTGACCGGCTATACCGTGCGCGACTCGGCCGCCTGCGATGAAGTGACCGGCCTCGACCCCGACGTCGTCGCCGCGCAGGCGCGCATGCTGCTCGAGGACATGCCGGTTGCCGCGTTCAAGATCGGCGCGGCGACGCGTGCGGAAGTCGTGAGCGCGATCGCCGAAGTCGTTGCCGACTACGACGGCGTGCCGCTCGTGCTCGCGCCGGACTTCACGCTCGACGACGAACACGTCCTCGCCGCCGACGACCTGCGCGAATCGATCGCCGACCTGCTCGCGCCGCAAACCACGTTGCTGGTCGCCGACCACGCGACGCTGATCGCGCTCGCGCAGCCGGACGGCGATGCCGAGGCGCCGAATCTCGACGCGGCCGTGTCGCACCTGCTGTCGCAGGGCTGCGAATACATCCTGTCGTCGGAAACGGGCTCGCACCGGCTCGTCAATACGCTGTACGGCGAGGAAGGCCAGCTTCGCGAAGACATGTGGGATCGCTCGCCGCACCGGCTGATGGGTATCACCGATACGCTCGGCGCAGCCATCGCGGCGCTGCTCGCGAACGGCCAGGAGCCGCCGGAAGCCGTGCGCGAGGCGCAGGAATACCTGTATCAGGCCGTGCGCGACGCGTTCCGGCCCGGCATGGGCGCGTACCTGCCCGACCGGTTCTTCTGGGCACGCAGCAACGACGAGTCGGACACGCCGCCGGCCGTGAAGGCCGATCTGGTGTCGAGGACGTCGCATCGGCATTGAAGGAGACTGGTGTGGCGCCCGCCGCGGGCGCCATCCGATGAATTCGGGCCAGTCAGCCCCGCAGCATAGGGAAAGAATTGCCAATTCCCGTGACGAGCCAGCGAAGAGACTTCCACAACTATCGACCGCCGCATTTACCGCATTCGCGACGGCCTCTCGGCGGCGGGACGAAAAACCGCCGACCGCTCGAAATCGATACTGTCTGAGCCGGGCCGCGCGCGCGGAAGCCCGTGATTTCGATCGGACTACGGCCCTGGACGTGAGCGGATTCCGGTTACAAACCGACTTGGGAGGCGTGGAAACAGGCCCCAGTGGTATATTCCGCACTTTCAGACCGTCCCGGCCATAACAATATGACACCGACAAATAGAAACGGAAAAATCGTATTTGCGAACCAACTACGAGGGCTGGCTGTGTTGTCTGTCATCATCGCCCATTATCTCGGGGTTTATTGGTTCGGACGTGACGTTGTCGCTCAGACTATCGGCGCCCCGCTCGTTGAAGGAGGCGCGCCGCGTATCTTCCCATACGTTTTCTTTGCGCCGACGTTCAACTATGGCCCGTTCGGAGTAGCGATCTTCTTCCTGATCAGCGGCTTCGTCATCCCATTTTCGCTGGAGAAGCTGGGCGGCATGAAGTTCATTGCAGCGCGACTATTCAGAATTTTCCCCACTTACTGGACGGCCACCTTCATCACCCTGGGCGCCATCCATCTGTCGACCCGACTTTGGGGAAGCGAGTTCTACATCACATCCCGCGAAGTAACGTGGAACCTACTGCTGTTCCATCAGCAAATGAACATCCCCAGCATCGACATGGTCAATTGGACACTGTGTATCGAGGTGCTTTTCTACGTCGCAGCTTTGTTGACGTGGCCGTTCATCAAGCGCGCATCGGCCCTCGCATTGGTGAACTTCTCTCTAGCCGTTATGGCTCTAGTCACATGGTGGCCGGCCTCGTGGGACACAGTTCAAGTGGGCTCGACACCGGTAACGCTGGCTTTTTTCAAGTACCAGCTCATGATGGTCAGTTTCCTGTTCATCGGAACCTTGTTCAACTTCCAGTTGAATCGACGTATCTCCATCGCGACGCTGTTCGGATCCGCCATTGCCATGTTCATCGCCTTTCTTGCCGCGTGACCACACACGCCCTTGGCTGATCAGTTTTGGGCAACGCCGATCAACTACTTCTATGCCTTGGTGGTTTTTTCGTTCTGCTTCCTGCTGCGGGACCGTTTCAGGCCACTGAAGATCGTCGATTTTTTTGCCAACATCAGCTATCCGCTTTATCTCGTACATGCGGTGACCGGTTACGCAATCATCCGCCTCTTGATGTTTCACCATTTCAGGTACTACCAAGCCGCTGCAGTTGCCCTTTTCGTCGCGGTTGCAATTGCCTATGTCCTGCACCGAATCGTGGAAATGCCTACCGCAAACATTTGGAAGCTACGCAAACCCATACCTGGTCAAGAAAAGCCAGCCGAAGCGACGTAAGCGAAACCATGGCTCCGGCAAGCGCCCGGGCCGCTAGCTGAAATTGTGCGAATCGCTTCGGAGTGAATGCTTTGCCTGTCGCACGGTATCGCGCGGCGCAATATCCGCCACACAACTTGTCTGACTCCCCGCGTCGCACACGCATAAAAAAAGACCCGCATCGCTGCGGGTCTTTTCTTTTGGCTGGAACGCGCATCGCTGCGCGCTCCGGACACCGTCGACCGAAGTCGATTACATGTCCATGCCCATGCCGCCCATGCCGCCCGGCATGCCGCCCGGCATCGGTGCATCTTCCTTCGGCAGTTCTGCGACAGCTGCGTCCGTCGTCAGCAGCAGGCCTGCAACCGAAGCTGCGTTCTGCAGTGCGGTGCGCGTGACCTTGGTCGGGTCGACGACGCCGGCTTCAACCATGTCGACGTACTCGCCCGTTGCTGCGTTGTAGCCGTAGTTGCCCTTGCCTGCAGCAACCGCCGCCACCACGACGCTGGCTTCTTCGCCGCCGTTCGTGACGATCTGGCGCAGCGGCTCTTCCATTGCGCGCAGCACGATCTTGATGCCGGCGTTCTGGTCGGCGTTCGCGCCGGTCAGGCCTGCGATCGCGGTGCGTGCGCGGATCAGCGCAACGCCGCCACCTGCAACGATGCCTTCTTCCACAGCTGCGCGCGTCGCGTGCAGTGCGTCTTCGACACGTGCCTTCTTTTCCTTCATTTCGACTTCGGTCGCAGCACCGACCTTGATCACTGCAACGCCGCCTGCCAGCTTGGCCACGCGCTCTTGCAGCTTTTCACGGTCGTAGTCCGACGTCGCTTCTTCGATTTGCGCGCGCACTTGCTTCACGCGTGCTTCGATGTTCACGGCTTCGCCTGCGCCGTCGATGATCGTCGTGTTTTCCTTGCCCACTTCGATGCGCTTCGCCTGGCCCAGTTCTGCCAGCGTTGCCTTCTCGAGCGTCAGGCCGGTTTCTTCCGCGACGACTTGACCGCCGGTCAGGATCGCGATGTCTTCCAGCATTGCCTTGCGACGATCGCCGAAGCCCGGCGCCTTGACCGCAACGGTCTTCAGGATGCCGCGGATGTTGTTGACGACCAGCGTGGCCAGTGCCTCGCCTTCGACGTCTTCAGCGATGATCAGCAGCGGACGGCCAGCCTTCGCGACTTGCTCGAGCACCGGCAGCAGATCACGGATGTTCGACACCTTCTTGTCGTGCAGCAGCACGAACGGGTTGTCGAGGACGGCGACTTGCTTGTCCGGGTTGTTGATGAAGTACGGCGACAGGTAGCCGCGGTCGAATTGCATGCCTTCGACGACGTCGAGCTCGTCGGCCAGCGACTTGCCGTCTTCGACGGTGATCACGCCTTCCTTGCCGACCTTGTCCATCGCTTCAGCGATGCGATCGCCGATCGACGAGTCGCTGTTCGCCGAGATCGAGCCGACCTGTGCGATTTCCTTGTTGGTCGTGCACGGCTTGCTGATCTTCTTCAGCTCTTCGACAGCCGCTGCGACTGCCTTGTCGATGCCGCGCTTCAGGTCCATCGGGTTCATGCCCGATGCGACGTACTTCATGCCTTCGCGAACGATCGATTGCGCGAGGACGGTCGCCGTCGTCGTGCCGTCGCCTGCGTTATCGCTGGTCTTGGAAGCGACTTCCTTGACCATTTGCGCGCCCATGTTCTGGAGCTTGTCCTTCAGCTCGATTTCCTTCGCGACCGACACACCGTCCTTGGTGACCGTCGGGCCGCCGAAGCTGCGCTCGAGCACGACGTTGCGGCCCTTCGGACCCAGCGTGACCTTGACTGCGTTGGCGAGAATGTTCACGCCTTCGACCATCTTCGAACGGGCGGAATCGCCGAATACGACGTCTTTAGCTGCCATCTTCTAACTCCTTGAATTCTTGGGAATATGTACCGTCGGAGGACGCTTACTTGGCGTTGACCACGGCCATGATGTCTTCTTCGCGCATGACCAGCAGTTCCTGGCCGTCGACCTTCACGGTCTGACCTGCGTACTTGCCGAACAGGACACGATCGCCGACCTTCACGTCGAGCGCGATCGGGGCGCCCTTGTCGTCGCGCTTGCCCGGGCCGATGGCCAGGACTTCGCCCTGATCCGGCTTTTCAGCAGCGGCGTCGGGGATCACGATGCCCGAGGCGGTCTTGGTTTCCTGATCCAGGCGCTTGACGATCACGCGATCGTGCAAAGGACGAAGGTTCATATTCACTCCTCTCTTGACTGAGATTGAAGAACGCTTAGGGAATCTGCCTGGCTTGGCGCCCGGCAGAGAATTGTTAGCACTCTCGTGCAGCGAGTGCTAATTATATGGACGGGTTTTGACAAATTCAAGAAGGGAAACCGGAGGAATTTTCGGGGCGGCGGCGCGGCGGGAAAAACACACGAAAACAACAAAAACCCCTTTTAAAACAAAGCCATGTCGAATGCGACCGACCCGACAGGCGGGCCCCTGCGGCCCGCTGATCCCATCCAGCCCCGTTTGGACACCGGGTAAGCCCGGAGTTCCCGGGACCGGTGACATCGCATCGAAAAAACCGCGCGGACGCCGATTTCGTCTGTCGCGACGTGCTCGCTCGCCGGCGTCGCCGGGGCCGATTTCATGCGTCGGCGCAGTCCGCGCCGGACAACGGCCGGAAGATCCGGCCGTCGGTCTCGACGGCCGCGCCCAGCCGCCGCGCGAGTCCCTTCGCGCCTTCGCGCATCACGACGTCGTGGTTCCATCGGAACAGCGGCCGCGCGAGCGGCTCCAGCCAGTTCATCCAGCCGTGCGTGCGGATGTGCCAGTCGTAGCGCACGACGGTGCGCGCGCCGTCGGCGGCGAACGACCAGCAGCCGTCGCCCTCGATCGCGCCGCTCGCATGGCCTTCGAGCGCATGCGGCCGTTCGACGCGCCGCACGCGCATGTCGAAGGTCAGCCGGTACGGCAGCGCGCCCTTCCAGGTATACCGGTGCAACGCGCCGACGCCGCGCGCGTCGCCAGGCTCGAGCTCGACGGTGCGCACGGCGCCCTTCCACCAGTCGGGCCAGCGATCGACCTGGTAGATCGCGTCCCAGACCGCCGCGAGCGGCGCATCCACCCGCCAGGTCGTCGAAAACCGGTACTCCGCCATGCAGCCTCCGGCATGCGCGTTCAGGAACGCGGATCGGCGCGCCGTCAGGGCGCGAAGAAACGCTCGGGAAACGCGACGTCGATCTCCACGTCGTCGAGCGTCACGGTTTCGAGCGGCACGTCGTCGTCGCCCGCATAGCTGACGACCTTCAGCGGAAAACCGTCCGCGGCGTCGAGCCACAACCGGTAGCGATGCACGCCGTCGATCGTGTGCGCGGGTGCGCCCGTGACCAGCACGCGCTGCGCGGTCCGGCCGCCGACGGCCTCCTCGCCTTCGGTCACCGTCGCGCCGCCCTGCTGCAGCGCATGCACGTTGCGCAGCAGTTCGCCGACGTCCGAGCGGTCGACCCGGTGGCCGGTACGGTCGCGCACGAGCGGATTGGACGGCGACAGCGTCAGCGCGGGCGGCGCATGCGTGCCGAACGGGCGCAGCCGGACCTTGCCGTCGCCGGGATCGTACGCGAGCACCGCGCCGCGATGCGGCGACACGAAATCCATCCGGACGAAGCCCGGTTTCAGGTACGCGTAGCGGATTTCAGTGCGCTCGCCGTCGCGCGCCGACGAGCGGATCGTCGCGCGGTACGAGCGGACGTGGTCGAAATGCGCCTGCGCGACGGTCACGGGATCGGCTGTCATGCTCGCTCCTATCAGGCTCGCGGCCAGCAACGCGGCGATCACGGCGCCGCCTCGACTTCGAGTACGCCTTCCATCCCGCGCTCGCGATGGCTGCTGAAAAACAGCAGCCGGTGCGTGCAATAGTAGGCGAATCGCCCCGGCTGCACCGGCGTGAAACGAAACGTCTTCGGCGTCGTGCCGAGCTCGGTGCGTACCGCGATGCCGGCCTGCGGCGCGTCGATCTCGAAGCTGTGCGGCACCACGCCGGGCTCGGCCGACACGGTCAGTTCGACCGGCGCGTGCGCGCGAACGATCACGTGATTCGGCCGGAAGAAATAGCTGCCGCCGACGATCGTCACGCGCTGCACGCCGTCCGCGTCGATCGGCACGCGCAGGGGCGTGTCGGCATCCGCGTGCGCAAGCACCGTGCCCGCGGCGAACACCGCCAGTACGAGCCCCTTCATCGTCGCCATCTTCATCGCCTGCTCCCTGCGGGCGCCGCGCGTCAGCCCTTCCACGCGTCGGTCGGCCCGCCCAGCGCACCGCATGCGTCGATCGCAAGCTCGCGCAGACGCCGTTCGTCGCCACGGCCGGACAGCGCATAACCCATGCCGCGATCCGACCAGAAATACGTGTAGCGGCCGCTCACCGACAGCGCGTGCGGCGCGAGACGCCGCGCATCGTATGCGGTCATGTACAGCGTCACGCGCGCACCGTCCGCGCGCTGGTACATCAGCTGCGCGGCCGGCCCCGCGTCGCCGGGCAGCAACCGGCCGCCCAGCAGCGCGTAACCGTATTCGTCGAGCGACGGCGCGCGCACCGGCCGGCCGACGCGCGCCGACAACCATGCGGCCAGACGCTCGGGATCGGCCGCACCGACTTCCACCGGATGTTCGCGGTCGGCCGCGTACACCGCGTAGGCGACATCGGCGCGCGCGGCGAACGCCGGTTCGCGGCCGAATGCCGCCCAGCCCGCATGCAGCGCGACACCGATCAGCAGCCCGGCCGCCAGCCCCGCGAACGCATGCGCGACCGCGCGCCAGCGCGGCGCGCGGCGCTGCACGAACAACGCGGGCGCCGCGCCCGGCAGCGGGAACAGCGCCTTCAGCGCATCGCGCTGCGCGCGGTAATGCGCGAATCGTTCGGCTTCCTGCGGATCGGCCTGCAGGCGCGCGAGCACCTCGCGCCGCTCGTGCCCGGACAGTTCGCCGTCCAGCAGCGCGGACAGCAGTTGCGCCGACGCATCGTCTCCCTGCTCGTTCGACGGCTTGCGCGGATCGTCCATCATGGCTTCCCGATCACCCGTAACGTGGCCGTGCCGTGCGTCGACGGCGCGTCCGACAGCAATGCGCGCATCTGCGCGCGCGCCCGCGCGAGCCGCGACATCACCGTGCCCACCGGCACGCCGAGCACCTGCGCGGCATCGCGATAGCTCAACTCCTCCAGCGCGACCAGCAGCAGCACCTCGCGCTGTTCGACCGGCAGCCGGTACAGCGCACGCTGCACGTCGCGCAACTCCAGCCCGCCGACCTCGCCGGCCGGCGCGGCCATCGTCTGCCACGGCGCCGTCGCGTCGTCGACCGCGATCTCGTGCCGCGCGCGCAACTGGTCGATGAAGCGGTGCCGCAACAGCGTCAGCAGCCACGCGCGCACGTTGCCGCCGTCGCGCGGCGGCCGGTTCAGCGCACGCTCGAGCGTGTCCTGCACGAGATCGTCGGCCCACGCGCGCTCGCCCGTCAGCGCACGCGCATAGCGCGTGAGATGCGGAAGCCACACCAGCAGGTCCGATTCATAGCTCATCGGGGCGCCTCGCGCGTCGCCGCGCGGTCACGGTCACGGCCGCGCGACGTGCCACATGCCGCCGATTCCGTCGCCGCTCGCGTCGCCGGCCTTGTGGTCCATCTTCCAGCGATACAGCGGGCGGCCGCGGTATGCCCATTGCTTTTTGCCGTCGTCGCGGGCGACGAGGCTCAGCGCGCCCGACGCCTTGTCGTACGCGTCGGCGAGCGCGGGCGGCCAGTTGGCCGCGCACGTGCCGTCGCACATGCTCTTGCCCGGCGCATCGCGATCGAACACGTACAGCGTCATGTGCGCTTCGTCGACCAGTTTCCCGTCGCCGACCTGGGGCGGTTCCGCGGCCGCCGGCCGCACGATCGTCACCGTCAGCGCGGCAGCGAAGAGCATCCGTTTCATTCCCGTTCTCCTTGGCGTCGTGTCGCGACACGGTGCCGCCGAACGGGACGATCGGCTTCGTCGCGATCATTATCCCGCCGGCCGGCTGTGCCGGAACTCGGTATGTAAACGGACGGCGGCGGCCGGTTATTCCATGCGGCGGCGCGACGGGTGGTGGCGATCATTCATGCGACGAAAGCACGCGGGACGCCTGAATGTCTTTCTTGTCGATTAGCAGATCATTTTCGACAGCGCGGATTTCGACCACCCGGGCAGCAGAACGAAAAACCGTGAAATACGCGCATTGCCACCGGCGCGTGCCGGCGGCGCGTGCCGGCGGCCGACGCCGCAACTGCGCGCGGCCGGCTCAGCCGAAGCGTGCGGGCCGATACGGATGCGGATCGATATAGGTCGGCGCACCCGTCATCATTTCGGCGAGCAGGCGGCCGGTCGCGGGCCCCAGCGTGAGCCCGTGATGGCAGTGGCCGAACGCGAACCACAAATGGCGATGGCGCGGCGCGGGCCCGATCACCGGACGCATGTCGGGCGTGCACGGCCGCATCCCGAACCACGGTTCCGGATCGAGCCGCTCGCCGATGCCGAATGCGTCGCGCGCCAGCGGTTCGGCGCGCGCGAGTTGCACGCCGGTCGGCGGCGCATCACGCGGCGCGATCTCGACGCCCGTCGTGAGCCGCAGGCGGCCGCCTTCCATCGGCGCGACGACGAAACCGGCCTCGGTATCGCACACGGGCACGGTCAGCGGCGTGCGCGTCGGCCGGTAATGCATGTGATAGCCGCGCTTCGCGCGCAGCGGAATCCGGTAGCCGAGCGGCGCGAACACCTGATCGGACCACGGCCCGAGCGCGACCACGGCCGAGCGCGCCGAGATCGGCCCGTGTTCGGATCGGACCTGCCAGCCGTCATCGACCTGCACGAGCGTCGTCGCGTCGCCGTGCACGAACGTGCCGCCGTCGCGCTCGAACAGCCGCGCATAGGCCTTGGTCAGCCCGCCCGGGCTCGACACGGTCTTCGGGTCCTGCCAGTGGAAGGCGCCGCAGAAGGCGTCGCCGATACCGGGCTCTCGCGCGCGCAGCGCATGCGCGTCGAGCACGGTCATCCGCAACCCGTGCGCGGCGGCGACCTGCTGCTGCACACGGGCTTCCGCGTCGAACAGCCCCGGTGAACGAAACGCCTCGATCCATCCGCCGTCGTGCACGAGCGGCTGCGCGTCGGTGCGTGCGAGCAGCGCATCGTGCTCGACGACGCTCGCCGCGACGAGCGGCAGCAGGTCGCGCGCGGCGGCCGCGAGCCGCTGCGGCGACGATTCGCGCCAGAAGCGCGCGAGCCAGCCCGCATACGCAGGTAGCGCGCGGTAATCCCAATAGAGATCGACCGAACGGTTGCGCGCGTAGCGCAGCAGCGTGCCGAGCCGGCGCGGAAACGCATACGGCACGACCGACGAGCGCTCGATCAGCCCCGCATTGCCGTGGCTGGTTTCCTCGCCGGGCGCGCGCCGGTCGACGAGCGCGACGCGCAGCCCGCGATCCTGCAGATGCAGCGCCGACGACACGCCGACGATGCCGGCCCCCAGAACGATGACGTCGAAATCCATGGTCCCCCGCACTGCGTCGAGATGGGATGCGCCGTGCGCCGGCCCCGTGGCCGGCACGCGGCGGCGCTTACTTCGCGATGATGTCGCGCTTGAAGTACTTCTGCGACAGCGCGCTCAGCGTGCCGTCCTTCTTCAGCGCGTCGAGCGCGCCGACGATCTTCGCCTGCAGCGCCTTGTCGTTCTTGCGCATCCCGAAGCCGGTGCCTTCGCCGAGCGTCGCCGGATCCTTCAGCGGCTCGCCGACGATCCGGTAGTCGCGGCCGGCCGGCTTGTCGAGGAAGCCGTCCTGCGCGGTCTGCGCTTCCTGCACGGCCGCGTCGAGACGACCCGCGACGAGATCGGCGTAGATCTGGTCCTGATCCGGGTACGACACGACGTCCACGCCCGCATTGGCCCAGTGCGCCTTCAGGAAATCCTCCTGCGACGAGCCCTGCAGCACGCCGACGTGCTTGCCGCGCAGGCTCGCGACGTCGGGCTTCAGCGGCGAGCCGTGCTTCGCGACCATCACGATCGGCACCACGTAGATCGCCGGCGTGAAATCGATGCTTTGCTTGCGCTTCGCTGTGATGTTCATCGCCGAGTTGATTGCGTCGAACTTGCGCGCCTGCAGCGCCGGGATCAGCCCGTCGAACGCGTTCTCGACCCACACGCACTTCATGTTCAGCTTCGCGCATACCGCATTGCCGACGTCGACGTCGAAACCCTGCAACTGACCGGCCGGCGTCTTGCTTTCGAACGGCGGATAGGCGGCTTCGATCCCGAAGCGCAACGTGGTCTGTTCCGCATGGGCCGTGACGGCCGCGCACGCGAGCGCCGCAGCGGCGCAGAGGGAAAGTTTCCAGTTCATGACGGTCCTTCTGTTCTGGAGTGAGGCGATGAAGATCGGTCGCACGACGCCCTCGGTCGGACGCCGGGTCGGGATTCGGCGCAGGCGGCCGCCGCATGGCGACGTGTCGGGCTCTGTACGCGAAATATAGACTCAAAGTCTATTATAGACTATAGGGGATACGAGGAGATCGCCGCGTTGCCCGACGTCCAAATTTCGTCGCCCGAGCCAAAACACCGTTGATTCCGTGGCATTTTTCATGATCCCAGCACCGCCACGACATCTCGAAAATAAAAACTATCCCGATTTTGTTTGTCTATATTAGACTTTTAGTCCACAACAAACCCCGCCGGACACCGTCTTTCGAGACTTTCTGTCCAGCCCGCACCGGAGATGTCCCGATGACGCAACCCCGCCCCACCCTGCCGCTGACCGTCGACGAAGCCGCGGTGCGCGCGGCGCTGCCGTCGCTCGACGTGCTCGGCACGCTGCGCCGCATGTTCGCGTCGCTCGCCGCGGCGCGCGCGGTGCAGCCGCCGCAGACGCTCACGCCGTTTCCCGACCAGGCCGGCGACTTCATCACGTATCTCGGCGCGCTCGCCGACGAGCAGGTATTCGGCGCGAAGCTGTCGCCGTATGTCGTGACAGGCGGCAAACCCATCGTCACCGCATGGACCGCCTTGATGTCGATGCAAACCGGCCAGCCGCTGATGTGGTGCGACGCCGGGCTGCTGACCGTCGAACGCACGGCCGGCACGACGGCGCTCGCGGTCGACTGCCTCGCGCCGCGCGACGCGCGTCGTCTGGCGATCGTCGGCGCGGGCGCGGTCGGCCTCGCGCACCTGCGGCACACGGCGGCGCTGCGCGACTGGGACACGATCCGCGTGTACTCGCCCGCGCTGGCCGGCGATGCGGCGCTGCAAGCGAGCCTCGCCGCGCACGACCCGCGCGCACGCGCGGCGGCGAGCATCGAGGAATGCGTGCGCGACGCGGACGTGGCGATGCTGTGCACGTCGTCGGGCACACCCGTGCTCGGCGACGGGATGCTCACGCGCGCCGCGCTCGTCACGTCGATCAGCACGAACGTCGCGCGCGCACACGAAATCCCGCCCGCGTGGCTGCCGGACATGGACGTCTACTGCGACTACCGGCACACGACGCCCGCGAGCGCCGGCGAGATGCAGATCGCGGCGGCCGAGCACGGCTGGGATGCCGGCCGGATCGTCGGCGACCTGCCCGCGCTCGTCGCCGGCACCTGCGCGGCGCCGTCGCGCACGCGTCACGCATTCTTCCGCTCGATCGGCCTCGGGCTCGAGGACATCGCGATCGCGCACGCGCTGTACACGCATCTGACGCACGGATGAGCGCCCCTCGCGCGCGGGGCCGATACAATGGCGCAACCGCCGCGGCGGCCGCGCGCGGGCGCACGGGCATGCCGGCCGACGGTGCGCCGGCCCGCCGGCCCGACACGCTGCCCGGCTCCCGCCCACCCGAGATCGCGATACCGATGCGCAAGAAGAAATCTCCCGTCAAAGACCTGCTGCTCACCCGCTATGCGCCGATCGCCGACGGTATCGCCGCGCTGTTCTTCCCGTACGCGGAAGTCGTGATCCACGACCTGCACGACCAGACCGTGCTGTATCTGGCGAACAACCTGTCGAAGCGCGAGGTCGGCGACGATTCCGCGCTCGAGGAAATCGATCATTCGGCACGCGAGCGCGTGATCGGCCCGTACGAGAAGCTGAACTGGGACGGCCGGCGGATGCGCTGCGTGAGCAACGTGCTGTTCGACGACGAAGGCCGCCCGGCGGGGATGATGTGCATCAACTTCAACATCGCGGTGTTCGACGAGGTGCGCGCGACGCTCGACCTGTTCATCAAGGGCGCGGGCGTCGTCGCACAGCCCGACGAGCTGTTCCGCGACGACTGGCAGGAGCGCATCAATACGTTCCTGCACGGCTGGCTGCGCGAGCGGCAGGTCGGGCTGAACGGGCTCACGCGCGAGCACCGGCGCGAACTCGTCGAGGCGCTGTACGCGGAAGGCGCGTTTCGCGGCAAGAGCGCGGCGAACTACGTCGCGAACGTGCTCGGGATGGGGCGCGCGACGGTCTACAAGCATCTGAAGCATCTGAAGGAAACGCAGGGCGACGCCTGAGCGCGCAGCGGCGGGCGTGATGTCGGCAGGCTCCGGTCACCGGTACCGGGCCGCCGATTCCGCGTCGAGGCTTCGCGATGCGCGGGTGCGGCCCGGATGCTGCACGGGCCTGCGGACGACGGAGTCTGGAAGCATAAAGTGATATAGTCTCAGTTACACTTTTTTGCTGCCCCGTACCGCCCATGACGACCGCTCCCATTCCGACTGCCCGCCCGACCCTGACCGTCGAAATCTGGTCCGACCTGATCTGCCCATGGTGCTGGATCGGCAAGCACCGCTTCGACGAGGCGCTGGCCGCGTTCGCGCACGCGGACCGCGTCGACGTCGCGCTGCGCGCGTACCGGCTGATGCCCGGCCAGCCCGTCGAGCCGGTCGAGGCGATGCTCGCAGGCAAATACCGGATGGCGCCCGCGCAGGTCGACCAGATGTTGCGCCAGGTGACGGAGGCGGCCGCGAGCGTCGGGCTGCGCTACGACCTGCCCGGCACGCTCGTCGGCGACACGCTCGACGGCCACCGGCTCGTGAAGCTCGCGCAAGCGTCGGGCCGCGCGCATGCGCTGACCGAGCGGCTCTATCGCGCCTATTTCTGCGAGCACGGTTCGCTGTTCGATCATGCCGCGCTGACCGAATTCGCGGTCGAAGCCGGGCTCGAGCGCTCGGCCGTCGAAGTGGTGCTGCGCGGCGACGCGTACCGCGACGAAGTCGAAGCCGACATCGCACGCGCCGCGCAGATCGGCGGGCGCGGCGTGCCGCTGTTCGTGTTCGGCGGCCGCTACGCTGTATCGGGCGCGCAGCCGGCCGACGCGTTCGCGCAGGCGCTCGACCACGCGTGGCGCGACGGCGTCGTCGAACTGGGCGGCAGCGACGCGGCCGCCTGCGGCCCCGACGGCTGCGAACTGCCGGCCCGGTCGTAACGCACACCCCGCTGTGCGCGCGGCGGCGCGCGCCACTACGCGACGCTCCTGCCACAAACCGGCAGGAAGCCCGCGCCGTCGACGTCTACAATGCATCCTTTCAAATAACTATCAGAAGGGTGCAGGCTCATGACCCACGGGATTCACGGCGAGAAGCGCTGGTACGCGCTGATCGTGCTCTGCCTCGGCGTGCTGATGATCGTGCTCGACAGCACGATCGTGAACGTTGCGCTGCCGTCGATCAGCACCGATCTTCACTTCACCGAAACGGCCCTCGTGTGGGTCGTCAATGCATACCTGCTGACATTCGGCGGCTGCCTGCTGCTCGGCGGCCGGTTCGGCGACCTGTACGGCCAGCGGCGCATGTTTCTCGCGGGCCTCGTCGTGTTCACGCTCGCGTCGCTCGCCTGCGGGCTCGCGCAATCGCAGGCGATGCTGATCGCCGCGCGCGCGGTGCAGGGGCTCGGCGGCGCGGTCGTGTCGGCCGTCTCGCTGTCGCTGATCATGAACCTGTTCACCGAACCCGGCGAACGCGCTCGCGCGATGGGCGTCTACGGCTTCGTGTGCGCGGGCGGCGGCAGCATCGGCGTGCTGCTCGGCGGGCTGCTGACGAGCGCGCTGTCGTGGCACTGGATCTTCCTCGTCAACCTGCCGATCGGCGTCGCGGTCTACGCGATGTGCGCCGCGCTGCTGCCGCGCGTGCGCGCGCCGGCCGGCACCGCGCGGCTCGACGTGGCGGGCGCGATCACGGTGACGGCATCGCTGATGCTGGCCGTCTACGGAATCGTCAGCGGCAACGAGGCCGGTTGGCTGTCGACGCAGACCGTCGCTCTGATCGGCGCGGCCGTCGTGCTGCTCGCGCTGTTCATCGCGATCGAATCGCGCGCCGCGCACCCGCTGATGCCGCTCACGCTGTTCGCCGCGCGCAACGTCGCGCTCGCGAACGCGATCGCCGTGCTGTGGGCGGCCGCGATGTTCGCGTGGTTCTTCCTGTCCGCGCTGTACATGCAGCGCGTGCTCGGCTACGGGCCGCTGCAGGTCGGCCTCGCGTTCCTGCCGGCGAACCTGATCATGGCGGCGTTCTCGCTCGGGCTGTCGGCGCGGATCGTGATGCGCTTCGGGATCCGCGGCCCGATCGCCGCCGGCCTGCTGATCGCGGCGTGCGGCCTTGCGCTGTTCTCGCGCGCGCCGGTCGACGGCGGTTTCGTGTGGCACGTGCTGCCCGGCATGACGCTGCTGGGCATTGGTGCAGGCGTCGCGTTCAATCCGGTGCTGCTCGCCGCGATGAACGACGTCGATCCGGCCGATTCCGGGCTCGCGTCGGGGATCGTCAACACCGCGTTCATGATGGGCGGCGCGCTCGGGCTCGCGGTCCTCGCGAGTCTCGCCGGCGCCCGCACGGATGCGCTCGCGGCGGCGCAAGCGGCGCCGCTCGACGCACTGAACGGCGGCTACCACGCGGCCTTCGCGTTCGGCGCGGCGTCTGCGGCCGTGGCCGCGCTGACCGGTCTGGCGCTGCGCATCCGGTCGCCACGCGCGGTCGAAGGCGCCGGGCCCGCGATGCACTGAGCGTCGACGGGCGGGTTGGAACCCGGCATCGAATCGGGGCGCGCATTGTCGCGCCCTTTCTTATCCGCGCCGGATACGCGGCGTCCGCCCCCGGTTCGTCATCGCTTTCAGGCCGGTCGCCATCGTCGCCCGCCCCCCGTTCAAACGCCCGTTTTACGTCCCGCCGGCCGCCTGCGGTGCAGACCTTCCCGGCCGATTTTTAACGCAGTCGTACATTGACGCGCCACTTTTGCGACAATGGCGGACTTTGACGCGCGCGCAGCGCCGCCGCCGCGCGCCGCCGCCGAACGCCACATAACCGCCTGCCTCCGATGTCGCTTCCCCATATCGATCTGCTGTACTCGCTGTCCGGCCTGTTCGTCGGCATTCTCGTCGGCCTGACGGGCGTCGGCGGCGGTTCGTTGATGACGCCGATCCTCGTGCTGCTGTTCGGCGTCCACCCGGCGACGGCCGTGGGCACGGACCTGCTGTACGCGGCCGCGACCAAGGCCACCGGCACGCTCGTCCACGGCCTGAAAGGCTCGGTCGACTGGCGCATCACGGGCCGGCTCGCGGTGGGCAGCGTGCCGGCCGCGGCGCTCACGCTGTGGTGGCTGCACACGCACGGGATGAACACGCCGGGCACGGCGAGAATGATCCAGCTCGTGCTCGGGGTCGCGCTGCTGCTCACGTCGCTCGCGCTGATCTTTCGCCCTCAACTCACGGCATTCGCCGCGCGCAACCCGCTCACGCCGAACCCCGCGCGCACGCTGTGGTCGACCGTGCTGACGGGCGCCGTGCTGGGCGTGCTCGTATCGATGACGTCGGTCGGCGCCGGCGCGATCGGCGTGACCGTGCTCCTGCTGCTGTATCCGCTGCTGGCGACGACCCGCATCGTCGGTTCCGACATCGCGCATGCGGTGCCGCTCACGCTGGTCGCGGGCATGGGCCACTGGCTGCTCGGCTCCGTCGACTGGTCGATGCTGCTGTCGCTGCTGCTCGGTTCGCTGCCCGGCATCGTGATCGGCAGCCTGCTGTCGGCGCGCGCGCCCGAGCGGCTGCTGCGCAACCTGCTCGCGTCGACCCTGGTGGCGGTGGGCGTGCGGCTCGTGCTGGCGTAAGCGGGCCTCGCATCTGGTGACAAACGCCACCGTCGGCGCATGCCGATCCTCAATAGAGGGCTTTTCATCCCTGTTTTGAGGATTGAGGAAGCCATCACCTGCGACTTCCGGGGCGATACCCCCTCCGACACAAAAAGATGCCCCCGGAGTCCACGACTCTCGGGGGCATCTTGTGGAACGACAGCCACACCATCAACGCACACGACCCGCCACGTCGGCACGCACGCGCGCGTGCACGTTCCGCCGCGGCGGGCGGCGCCCGCCGCCCGCCACGCTTACTACTGCCCCTGCTGCTGTAGTTTCTGCTGCTTCATCTGCTGCGTGCGCGCCTGCAGCTTCAGCACGCGTTGCAGCGCAGTCCGGTTCGCGAGGATGCCGTCGTAGAAGTTGGCGAGATCGCCCTTCAGCGCGGTCCGCGACGCGTCGTTCAGATAGATCATGTGGCCCGACGGGTAGTTCTTGATCGTCAGGTTCTGCGCCTTGAGCGTCGGATCGAGCGGCATCTGCGCGAGCGTCAACTCCGTCTGGTGGAACGGCGTGACGGCGTCGAAATAGCCGTTCGCCGACAGCACCTTCAGGTCCGGATTCACGCTCATCGTCGACGCCAGGTCGCCGGCCGTATACAGCGTATTGCCGCCGCCCTTGTTCGCGCCGGTCGGATCCGTGTGGCTGAAGTCCCAGTTGTTGAAGACCTGGTCGTTCAGGTCCACGAACGACGACGTCGACGTGTACTTGAGATCGGTGTTGATGTAGCTGTTCCACAGCACCGTGTACGCGCCGCCGACGTTCGTGATCGACGGATCGTTGCTGCCCGAGTTCGGCAGGATGTACGGCGCGATGCCCTTGCCCGTGAAGTTCGCGCGACCGTCGTACTGGCCGATCTGCGTCCCCGGCACGAGCGTCAGGAAGAACGTGTACGGCGGGTTGTCGTCCGACGACGGCACGTTGCCGAGCGCGGCCGGGTTGCCGAAGGTCTGGATCAGCGACGTCGGGTCCGTGCCGATGTACGCGCCCATCTGCTGCGCGGTCTGCAGCTTCAGGTTCAGCCGCACGTTCACGAAGCCGCCGTCCTGCGGATTCGGCTTTTGCGCGAGCGGCGCGAGCGTGTTGTCCGCGTAGTGGCGGGCCTGCACCATGTACGCGTCGAGATCGGTCGGCGCCGGGTTGAGCGTCGTCTTCTTCCAGTAGAACGCATCGGCCGCGAGCGTCGGGAACGTGCCCGGCGCGGACAGCGCGTTCGCATAGTCGAGGATCGACGACTGCAGCGTGATCCCGTTCAGGTCGATGCCGTCCTCGTGCAGCACCCACGACACGACCGCGCTGCGCGCGGTGCCGTACGACTCGCCGTACAGGAACTTCGGCGAATTCCAGCGCGAGTACTTGGTCAGGTAGCGCTGGATGAAGCGGTCGATCGAGCGCGCATCCTGGTCGGTGCCCCAGAAGTCCTTGTTCTTCGCCGGCGCGATCGCCGTCGAGTAGCCGGTGCCGACCGGGTTGATGAACACGAGGTCGGTGCGGTCGAGCAGGCTGTCCGGATTGTCGAGCAGCTTGTACGGCGCGGGCGGCGTGAAGTTCGGGAACGACGACTGCAGGCGCTTCGGCCCGTACGAGCCGAGCAGCAGGTAGACCGACGACGAGCCCGGGCCGCCGTTGTAGAAGAACGTGACCGGGCGCGGCTTCGACGGGTCGGGATTGTCCTGCGTGTACGCGACGTAGAACATCTTCGCGTTCGGCGCCGACGTGACCGGATCGATCGTCGTCAGGTGGCCGGTGGTGGCCGTGTACTGGATCGTCTTGCCGCCGATCGCGACCTGGCGGTGCACGACCGCCGCGCCTTCCGTCGAATCCGTGACCGCATCGTTCGGCCCGGTGCCGTACACGTCGGTGTCGACGTACGGCTGGTCGGGCGCGGTGGCCGCCGTTGCGTCGGTGGTGGCCGACGTGCCGCCGCTGGACGTCGCGGCCGCGGTGGCGGCCGACGCGGCCGGGCTCGGCCCGTCGTCGCCGCCGCACCCCGTGACGAGCAGCGCCGCGGCCGCCGCGGCGGCGAGCGGTACGCTCAAGGTCGTTCCGAATAGCGCGAAACCGTCTTTCAAGGACTTGCGTGTCGTCATTATTGCCTCTCGAACAGAACGATAAATACCGCCGGTCGCAAAGGATCATTTGCGCCGGCGCTCCGCACCGGGAATGCATTCGTTATGTGACGCACTCCGAGTTTTTTACCGGATCGGCGAATACCGATCGGCACGATTTACCCCGCCTACTTTTTGCAACCGCACAATGGCACAAACTCCATTGGCAACGATAATTCGATGATTCACCGCAATACGGATTCATTCCGCGGATTCGCACGCACAACGAAAGCGACGGACAAAATCACGCCTCGCAAAGCCCGCCCCGCAAGGCGTCTTCGCTTCGAATAGACGAACGATCCCCATCGGCGAGATACCAATTAATCGCGAAACCGCGATCAATCGCGACTCGAGCCGATTGAATAAAATCGAAAGGATCGATTAACCAAATGGAAAGTAATATTCTCGTAATCTGATTTATTAAATTAAGTGAAAATACCGGCGCATAATAGGTTCCGGATTTATCGCCGTAAAGTAAGAATTTGTTACGGCGCTCGCCATTCGGATAAAAAGGCAGTCCGGGACCGATTCCAGAAACGCCGATAAAAAGAGCCGGACGGCTGTCCGGCTTGCTGGAGGCGCGTGACGGGCGCCGTCAGAGCGGCACGTCGATCGTGCCGACGCCGACGGAAATCGCATTCGCGCCCGGCGCGGCCGAGATCGGCGGCAGGTTCGCGCTCGTCAGCGCGGGCGCGGCGCCCGGCGTGCCGCCGCGCGGCACCGTGCGGATCACCTGCGACGGCGGCAGCGCCGCGCCGCTCTTCAGGCGCTTCCACATCAGGTTCAGCGCCTGCACGTTGTAGTAGTGAACCGGCACGAAGCGCGTGTCGAAGCCCGGCACCGACAGGAACGCGTCGAAGTGCTGGCCGTTCGTCACTTCGTAGAACACCAACTGGCTGCGCCCGGCTTCGCTGATCCCGTTCTGCGCGACGTACGCGCGCGACGCGTGGTTCACGGGCACGAGCGCGTCGCTGCGGCCCTGCACGATGATCGCCGGCTTGCCGTGCAGGTTCGCGTTCACGCGCACCGCGTCGACGTTCGCGGGCATCCCGAGCATCCCGTTCGTCCACAGCTGGCGCAGGCACAGCGCGCCCGCGAAGCTTGCATCGGGCGTCGCGAGCCGGTGGTCGACGCCCGCGCCGTTGTTGAACACGAGATTGATGCCGGCCGTCGGCGGCACGCCGTTGCCGACGCCGAACACGGCCGGCATCGGCGACGCGGCGGGCGCCGCGACCGCGCCCGTCGCCGCGTTCGTCGTCGCGAAGCTGAAGTTGCACAGGTTGTCGGTGACGCGCGAGCGCGTGTACGCGTTCGCATAGGTGACCGCGATCGCGGGAATCGCCTGCGAATCCCACATCGACGCCTGCAACAGGTCGGAATCGGCCAGATAGCCGGCCGCATGGAGCTGCGCGAGCGCGTCGGCCGCCTGGCTCTGCGTGTCGGCGCCCGCCACCAGCCCGGCCGCGGCGAGCGTCGCGCAGCGCTGCGTACGGATCGACTGCGTGGTCGCGGACGGCAGCGCGCTCAGGTACGGTGCGCCGGCGAGCGACGCCGACGCGGCCGCGCACGGTTCCAGCAGGTTCGCGAGCGTCGCGTAATCGGCCAGCGGCCGGCCGAACGACGGCGCCGGCTGGCCGCCCGTCCGGACGACCGCATTCGGCGCCATCCGCACGTTGATCTGCGGCTCGCCGACCACGACCGCGGTAATCCAGCCGCGGCTGTCCTGCTCGGCCGCCGCGAGCGACGCGCCGCCGCCGTTGCTGACCGACGCGGCGATCGTCGTGATGTCGCCCGCGCGATAGCGCACGGCGTGATGCGTGCCGTTGATCAGCGGGCCGAACTGCTCGTTGAGCGCCCAGTATGCGAATTCGACCGCCTGCAGCGTCACGCGCCCCCAGTCCTGTTCCGGATTCTGTTGCGAATGCGCGTGCTTGAACGCATAGCGGTTCGGGAAGCGGCTGTTGAACGCGGCGAGATCGCCGCTCGTCACGTTCGCGGTGAACAGGCTCGCGGTGCCGGCCAGCACCGCGTCGGCGAGCGTGCCGTCGATCAGCGTGACGGTGTCGGAGCCGAGCTCGTGCGCGCCGTTGCCGCCGCCCTTGTCGTTGTAAGCGACCGCGCAGCCGCGCTTGAGCGCCCATTCGCCGGCCGCGGAAATCGCGCCGTACACGCCGCGCGAGCCGGACGACGTCGCGGTGACGATGCAGGGCTGCGCGGGATTGAAGCTGGCAGGCACCTGCACGAGCAGCGTCACGTTCTTGGCGCCGCTGCCGTCGTCGGCATACGCGAGATATTCGGTGCCGGGGATCTTGCCTTCGCCGAGCGTGTCGTTGCCGTCGAGGTCGACGTTCGGCCCCCAGAAGCGGCCGTAGCCGCCGTTCGCGCTCATGTCGACGAGCGCGCGGTAGTTCGACCAGATCGCGAGGCGGCGCAATTCGGCGCTCGTCGGCCGCGCCGGGTTCGCGAAGCCCGGCGCGGTCGCCGCCGCGAGGCCCGTCTTGCCGAGGCCGGCCGTCAGCAGGTCGTCGCTCGCGCCGTCGTAGGCCGTCGTGCGCACGCTGCCGAACACGAAGCCGGGCAACCGGTTGCGCTCGGCCGACTCGTCGCCGTTGCAGGCGCCGAGCATCGCGACCGCGGCCAGCGCCGCCCCCCACACCACCCGCTTGCCCCACCCGAACTTCGTCATCGCCGCCCCCTCGATATCGTTATCGGTCCGTCGCCGCGCCGCGCGCGGCTGTCGGCCCCCTGAAGCGCAAACGGGCCCCGGCATGCCGGGACCCGCCTGAAACGGGCGCGCGCGGCGCTCGCGCGCCGCCGCCCGGCGTTACTGCTGCTGAACCGTCAGCTTGTTCGTGACCGACGTCACGCCGCTCACGCCCTTCGCCGCCTCTTCCGCCTTGTCGATCTGAGCCTGGTCGGGCACCGTGCCCTCCAGCGTGATCGCGCCGCCCTTCGAGCGCACGACGATGTTGGCCACGTCGATGCCGCCCGCCTTCGTAATGGCCTTGCGCACCGCATAGCCGAGCTTGCGGTTCGCCTTCTTCGCGGTTTTCGCGGCGGCTTTCGGCGCGCTCGTCGCGGCCGCCGGCGCTTCCGTTGCCGCTGCGTCGCTCGACTGCGCATATACGCTGCCCGACAGACAGGCCGCCACGGCGGCGACGCCCAACGCTCTCAACACGATCGACTTCATGCTATCTCCTTATCACTCCGGAACGGCCGTGCACAGTACGGCCGGATACCCCCAAAAACAGCCGGCCCGCGCGCGAACGGGCGGGACAGCCGGTGTTTTCCACGGCGATACGAGAGAGGCGTCACGGGCCGGCGGCCGGCGCACGCGAAAGCGGGCCGGCCGGGCCGGGCAGCCGCCGGCCGGACGCGCCCGGTCTCATGACGTGCCGGGTCGCGCGCGAATCGGGCGCGGCTGCGTGGCACAATGTAATCCAGCGCCCGCCGAAGCGCAAAGCTTTTGACGCCGGGATGCCCGCCGCCGTCGCGGTGCCGCGGTGCAATACCGCCCCGACTCGCGCAGGCGCGGGGAAACCGGGTACCATCGCCGCGAGAATCCGCATCGTCCCGCGACGACCGTCACCGATGCGTCACGCCAGCGTCATCCGCCGATCCCATGAAGCCTGCCCGTCCCCGCCCGCCGCGCCGCATCCTCGCCCGCTTCGTCGCCGTGTCGTGGCGCGACCTCGCGCTGTCGATCGGCCCGACCGTGCTGCTCGCCGGCGCGGCCGTCTGGCTCGCGGTCAAGCTGATCCAGCCAGCGCCGCCGTCCACGCTCGTGATTTCGGCCGGGCCGCCCGGCAGCACGTACTGGAACGCCGCGCAGAAATACAAGACGATCCTCGCGAAAAACGGCGTCACGCTCGACGTTCAATCGTCCGAAGGTTCCGCGCAGAACCTCGCGCGGCTGTCGAACCCGAACGCGCCGGTCGACGTCGGCTTCGTGCAGAGCGGCATCGGCCCGAAGGAGCGCGACGAGCATCTGGTGTCGCTCGGCAGCATCGGCTACGTGCCGCTCGCGATCATGTACCGCGGCCCGGTCGTCGCGCGCCTGTCCGATTTCAAGGGCAAGCGGCTCGCGCTCGGCGCCGAAGGCAGCGGCGCGCGCGAACTGAGCCTCGCGCTGCTGAAGATGAACGGCATCGTGCCGGGCGGCCCGACCGAGCTGCTGCCGACCGCCGGCGAGGACGCCGCGACCGCGCTGCTCGACGGCAAGATCGACGCCGCGTTCCTGTCCGGCGACTCGACGCAGATCCCGGTGATGGCGAAGCTGTTCCGCGCGCCCGGCGTGCACGTGTATTCGTTCACGCAGGCCGAGGCGTACGCGCGGCGCTTTCCGTACCTGACCGCGATCACGCTGCCGATGGGCGTCTACGATCTCGGCCGCAACCTGCCGCCGGCCGACATCCACACGGTCGCGCCGACGATCGAACTCGTCGCGCGCGACTCGCTGCACCCGGCGCTGTCCGACCTGCTGATCGAGGCCGCGCGCGAAGTGCACGGCCACGCGACGATCCTGCAGCACGCGGGCGAATTCCCGTCGTCCGTCACGCGCGGCTTTCCGCTGTCCGACGACGCCGCGCGCTACTACAAGTCGGGCAAGAGCTTCCTGTACCGGCGGCTGCCGTTCTGGGTCGCGAGCCTCGTCGACCGGCTGCTGGTCGTGGTCGTGCCGCTGATCGTCGTGCTGATCCCCGGGCTGCGGCTCGTGCCGTCGCTGTACGGCTGGCGCGTGCGCTCGCGCATCTACCGCTGGTACGGCGCGCTGATCGCGCTCGAGCGCCGCGCGCTCGGCGAACATACGGCCGAGGAGCGCGTGCAGCTGCTCGACGAGCTCGACGACATCGAGGAAGCCGTGAACCGGATGAAGATGCCGCTCGCGTACGCCGGGCAGTTCTACGTGCTGCGCGAGCACATCGGCTTCGTGCGCGAACGGCTCACCGCGCACGACCAGGATGCGCCGGCGGGCCCGCCCGGCGCCGGCAATTCGCCGGCGCGCGCGGAAACCGGCCCGCCGCCGGCCGGCGATGGCCCCCGGGCGACTCCCGGTTCCGCGTGAGCGAACGATCCGCGATCATTGCTGCATGCGCGCGCTGCCGCGTAACATGGAGGCCGCCGCCAGGCGCCGCACGCCCCACCTTCTGGAGAACGACATGACAACCGGCCTCGATACCGCCCAACCCGCCTGGTTCTTCGACTTCGTGTCGCCGTTCTCGTATCTGCTGCTCGAACAGCACGACAAATGGCCGGACGTGCCGTTCAACCCCGTCGCCGTATCGCTGCCCGACCTGCAGCGCCACTGGGGCCAGCGCCCGAGCGCCGACGTGCCGGCCAAGCGCGTGTTCACGTACCGTCACGCGCTGTTTCGCGCGGAACAGCTCGGCATCCGCTTCAAGATGCCGCCCGCGCACCCGTTCGATTCCGACAAGGTGCTGCGCCTCGCGATCGCGCTGCGCGCCGATATCGTGACGGTGCTGGAAATGTTCCGCTTCATCTGGCGAGAAGGCAACGATCCGTCGACGCCGGACGGCTTCGCGGCGCTGTGCGAACGCGTCGGCGTGAGCCACGGCGACGAGCTGATCGAATTCGAGGAAACCGCCGCGCAATTGGCCCGCAACACGGCCGATGCGATCGCGCTCGGCGTGTTCGGCGTGCCCACCTTCTGGATGAACAAGCAGCTGTTCTGGGGCGAGGACGCGCTGCCGATGGTGCTGTACTGCGCGCGCACGCCGAACTGGCTCGAATCGCGCGAGGTCAAGCGGATCAGCACGCTGCCGAAGGGCCGCGCGTGATGGGGTACGTGATGGCCGGTATCACGCACGGCAACGCTCGGCTGCGGTAAGGTTACGCGTCCCCCGAATCACCCCCCACCAATGGACGACGACGACCGTACCGCCTCGCTCGACATCTGGCTCGTGCGCGTATTGCGCACGCTGCTGCTCGAGCGCAGCGTCACGCAGGCCGCGCTGCGGCTGAACCAGACCCAGCCCGCGATCAGCACCGCGCTGCGCAAGCTGCGCGAGACGCTGAACGACCCGATCCTCGTGCGCGGCAAATCCGGCATGGTGCCGACCGAATACGGCGCGTCGCTACTCGAAGCCGCGTCGCGCGCGCTGCGCGAGGTCGACTTCATCGCGACGCCGCACGGCGACTTCGATCCGTCGTCCGCGCGGCGCACGTTCCGCGTCGCCGCGCCCGACTACCTGAACGATTTCTTCATGCCGACGCTGATCGAGCGCTTTCGCGACGCGGCACCGCATGCGCATCTGGAAATCGATTCGCTGAATCCCGCGCTCGACCACGCGGGCGCGCTCGAATCGGGCGTGCTCGATCTCGTGATCGGCAACTGGCCGAAGCCCGACCCGCAGTTCGCGCGCCAGGACCTGTTCTCCGACACGATCGTGTGCCTGATGCGCGACGCGCATCCGCTCGCCCGCGAGCCGCTCACGCGCGATGCGTATGCGGCCGCCGCGCATGTCGCGCCAACGCCGTACACCGGCGACAAGCGCAACGCGATCGAGATCGGCCTGGCACGCGCACGCCTCACGCGGCGCATCGTGACGACGCTGCCGTATTTCGGGATCGTGCCGCAGGTGCTGCTGCAGTCGGACCTGATCTTCACGACGACGCGCCGCTTCGCGACGCACTATGCGCAACTGCTGCCGCTCGTCGTCGTCACGCCGCCCGTGCCGTTCCCGCGCATCAAGAGCTACCTGCTCACGCATCCGCAACCCGATCGGCCGACCGACATCGCGTGGCTGTGCGCGCTGATGCAGAGCGTGTCCGACGAACTGACGGTCGCCCGCACGAGCAAGCGCTGACGCGCGGCCAAAGCGCGGCGCGGAATGACCAGGCAGCGCGACTGTTCAGGCAACGCGGCCGCTCAGGCCGTGCAGAAGGTTTCCTGCAGATGGGTCCAGCGCACGACGCCCGCCGCGTCGCGCGCGAACACGGCGGTCGCGCGACGCGCCGGCAGTTCGCCTGCTGCCGCGTGCTGCGTTTCGAGATAGGTGATCACCGCATGCGCTGCATCGGCCGCGAGCACGCGGATCTCCGACAGCGTGATGCGCAGCCCCGGCTTCGCGCCGGCCAGCTTCGAGAACAGCGCGCGCATGCCGTCATGGTCGACCACGCGGCCGTCGGTCAGGATCATCGTGAAGTCGGCGGAAAACGCGGCGAGCAGCGCATCGAGCGCCGCCGGCGCGGTATCGACGCCGGACAGCCAGCGCTCGATGGCGGCGAGGCTCGCATCGAGCGTGTCGAGATAGACGGAGTGATCGGACATGGGGCGTACACGGTGACGTGAAGCGCGGCCCGCTGCCGCGCGTTGTCGTGCAGTGTAGGCAAAAACGCGCGGCCGTGCGCCGGCCGCGCGGCATGACCGTTTTACCGCGTGTTTTACCGCGCGCAGGACACGTCGTCGCGTGCGCGCCCGGCCGCGGCCGCCTTCGCATCGGCCACCGGCATGCCCGAGCGGGCCTGCAGCAGCTCCGCGCAGACGGCCACCGCGATCGCGCCCGGCGCCTTGTCGACGATGCCCGCGACGCCGATCGGACACACCATGTCGACGAGCCGCGCCGGATCGACGCCGCGCGCGGCGAGCCGGCGCTCGAACTTCACGCGCTTGGTGCGCGAGCCGATCATCCCGAAGTACGCGTAGTCGCGCCGCCGCATGATCTGCGCGGCGAGCGCGAAGTCGAGCGCATGGTTGTGCGTCATCACGAGGAAGTACGCGCCGGGCGGCGCCGCGTCGACGACGGCCTCCGGCGTGTCGGTCGGCTCCGGCTGCACGTTCGGCGGACATTCGTCCGGGAACAGCTCGTCGCGCGTATCGACCCACTGCACGACGCACGGCAACGCGCCGAGCAGCGTGACGAGCGCGTGGCCGACGTGCCCCGCGCCGAACAGCACGATGTGCATCGGCGGCGGTGCTGCGCTCGCGCGGTTGCGCTGGCCGGTGCCCGGCGCGAACGGCTGCAACGGCGACGGCGCGCTGCCGCACGCGCCGTCGCATCCGGCGGCGGACGCGGGCGACGCGGCACGCGGCGAACGCGCGGGGCCGTTCATGCCGGCCTCCGTCGGGCCGTGCCGCCGCGAGCGAGCAACGAACGAAGCAAGCGCGAAGAGCGTTTCATCTCAACCTGCCCGGCTCGCGCTCGCCGCACGCACCGCGCCGATTGCGCGCAAGATCGACTCGCCGGTGGCCGGCGCGTCGAGCGGCGGATTCACCTGGTAGTCGCCAACCGCGGCCACCGCATCGCGCACCGCGAAGAACACCGAGAACGGCAGCAGCAGCGGCGGCTCGCCGACGGCCTTCGAGCGGTGGATGCTGTCCTCGACGTTGCGGTTCTGGAACAGCCGCACGTTGAACTCGGGCGGCGTGTCGTTCACCGTCGGGATCTTGTACGTGGACGGCGCATGCGTCATCAGCTTGCCGCCCGCGTTCCACCACAGCTCCTCGGTCGTCAGCCAGCCCATCCCCTGGATGAACGCGCCTTCGACCTGGCCGATGTCGAGCGCCGGGTTCAGCGACGCGCCCACGTCGTGCAGCGCATCGACGCGCAGCGTGCGCATCTCGCCCGTCAGCGTGTCGATCACGACTTCCGACACGGCCGCGCCGTACGAGTAGTAGTAGAACGGCCGGCCCTGCAGCTTCGATTGATCCCAGTGCAGCTTCGGCGTCGCGTAGAAACCGTCGGACCACAGCTGCACGCGCGCGAGATACGCCTTCGCGACCACCTCGCCGAACGGCACGCCATGGCCGCCGATCCACACGACGTCGTTGCCGAACTTCACGTCGGCCGCATCGACGTTGCCGTCGCCGAACTGCTTCGCCGCGAACGCCGCGAGCCGCTCGCGCAACTGGCGCGCCGCATCCTGCGCGGCCTTGCCGTTCAGGTCCGAGCCCGTCGACGCGGCGGTCGCGGACGTGTTCGCGACCTTGCTCGTGTCGGTCGCCGTCACGCGGATCCGGCCGAAGCGGATGCCGAGTTCGTGCGCGACGACCTGCGCGACCTTCGTGTTGAGCCCCTGCCCCATCTCCGTGCCGCCGTGGTTCACGAGCACCGAGCCGTCGGTGTAGATGTGCACCAGCGCGCCGGCCTGGTTGAAGTGCGTGACGTTGAACGCGATGCCGAATTTCACCGGCGTGAGCGCGATGCCTTTCTTCAGCACCGTGTTGCGAGCGTTGAAGGCGCGCACGCCCGCGCGCCGCGCGCGGTAGTCGCTCGTCGTCTCGAGTTCGCCGAGCAATTCGTGCAGCACGTTGTCCTCGACCGTCTGCCCGTACGGCGTCACGTTGCGTTCGGTCTTGCCGTACAGGTTCGCGTAGCGGACGTCGAGCGGATCGCGGCCGAGCGAGCGTGCGATGTCGTCGAGGATGTATTCGATCGCGAACGCGCCCTGCGGGCCGCCGAAGCCGCGGAACGCTGTGTTCGACTGCGTGTTGGTCTTGCCGCAGTAGCCGGCGATGTCGACGTCGCCGAGCCAGTACGCGTTGTCGAAGTGGCACACCGCGCGCGTCATCACTGGGCCCGACAGGTCGGCCGAGAAGCCGCAGCGCGACGTCATGTCGAGTGCGACGCCGTCGATGCGGCCGTCGTCGTCGTAGCCGACGTCGAAGCGATAATGGAAGTCGTGCCGCTTGCCGGTGATCATCATGTCGTCGTCGCGGTCCGGACGCAGCTTCACCGGGCACAGCAGCTTCCATGCGGCGAGCGCCGCGCAGCACGCGAACAGGCCCGACTGCGATTCCTTGCCGCCGAAGCCGCCGCCCATCCGGCGGCATTCGACCAGCACGTTGTGCGACGCGACGCCGAGCACGTGCGCGACCAGGTGCTGCATCTCGCTCGGGTGCTGCGTCGAGCAGTACACGTGCATCCCGTCGTCGTCCTTCGGCACCGCATACGCGATCTGCCCTTCCAGATAGAACTGCTCCTGGCCGCCGAGCAGCATCTCGCCCGACTCGCGGTGCGGCGCGGCGGCGAGCCGCGCGGCCGCATCGCCGCGCGCGAGCTTCAGCGGCGGGATCACGTAGGTTTCGGCCTTGCGCGCTTCCTGCGCGGTCAGGATCGCGGGCAGCTCCTCGTAGTCGACCTGCGCGCGCCGAGCGGCGAGCCGCGCGGTTTCATGCGACGTCGCGACGACGATGAACATCGGCTGGCCGACGAACTGCACGATGCCGTTCGCGAGCACCGGATCGTCGTGGATGATCGGCCCGCAATCGTTGACGCCCGGGATGTCGTCGGCCGTGAACACGGCGACCACGCCCGGCGTCGCGCGCACCGCGTCGAAGTTCATCGACACGATCTTCGCGTGCGGCTTCGCCGACAACCCGAGCGCCGCGTGCAGCGTGCCCGCGACGAGCGGGATGTCGTCGGTGTAGGTGGCGCGCCCGCTCACGTGCAGGTGGGCGGATTCGTGCGCACGCGACACGTGCACCTGCGCGGCGTCGGCCTGCGGGTCGAGGGTGCTCAGGAACGGTTCTGCTTGCTGGTTCATGTTCGGTGTTCTCCGTCGTCAGACGCGCGCCGCGTCGTCGGCAACTTCAGCGCCTGCTTCGGCGGCCACTTCGCGCACGTTCAGCGCCTGCGGCGGCAGCGGGTCGTGCGGGCGCGTCTCCAGCCAGAATCGGAACATCAGGTTCTTCGCGGTATCGAGGCGATACGTGCTGGTTGCGCGCATGTCGGACAGCGGCTGGTAGTCGCGCTCGAGCGCCTGCATCGCGGCCTGCGCGGTGGCTTCGTGCCACTGCGCGCCGTCGAGCACGGCTTCCGTATTGGCCGCGCGCTTCGGCGTCGCGGCCATCCCGCCGAACGCGATGCGCGGCTCGCGGATCGTGTCGCCGTCCGCGATGAACGCGAACGCCGCGCACACCGCCGAGATGTCCGAATCGAAGCGCTTCGACAGCTTGTACGTGCGGAACTGCAGCTTTGCCCGCGCGCCGGTGCGGGTCGGCACCTTCACGCCGACGACGAATTCGTGCGGCGCCATGTCCTTCTGCTGATAACCGGTGTACAGCGCCTCGAGCGGCAGCTCGCGCACCGTGTCGCCGCCGCGCAGCACGACGCGTGCGCCGAGCGCGATCAGGCCCGGCATCGAATCGCCGATCGGCGAGCCGTTCGCGACGTTGCCGCCGAGCGTGCCCGCGTTGCGGATCGGCAGCGACGCGAAGCGCTTCCACATCTCGGTCAGTTCCGGATACGTGCCGGCCAGCGCCGCATAGCCCTTTTCGACCGTCACGCCCGCGCCGATCTCGATCCAGTCGTCGCCGTGCACGACCTGCTGCAGTTCGGCGATCTGGCCGACGTAGATCAGGTCGTCGAGGCGGCGCATCTGCTTCGTGACCCACAGGCCGATGTCGGTGCTGCCCGCGAGAATGCGCGCGTCGGGACGCTCGGCCTTCAGCGCGGCCAGCGCGTCGAGCGTGCGCGGCGCCGCAAAGCGCGCGCCGTTGACCGTCGTGTAGTCGAACGTGTCGTCGCGCTTCAGCGATGCGAGCGTGCGGGCGAGCGCGGCCGTGTCGACCGGCGCGGCCGGCTGCGGCGCGGCTTCGCCGGTCGCACCTTCGCCGGCCGCATCGAACATCCGCACCGCCGCATCGACGATCGGGCGATAGCCGGTGCAGCGGCACAGGTTGCCGGTCAGCGCATCGGCGATTTCGGTGCGCGTCGGCACGTCCTTCGCCTTCGCGCACGCACTGCCGCAATCTTCGCGGCCGTGCTTCTCGTACAGCGCCCACATCGACATCACGAAGCCGGGCGTGCAGAAGCCGCACTGCGAACCGTGGCAATCGACCATCGCCTGCTGCACTGGGTGCAGCGAACCGTCCGGCCGGCGCAGGTCCTCGACCGTGAGCAGCGCCTTGCCGTCGAGCGTCGGCAGGAACTGGATGCATGCGTTGACGGCCTTGAACTCGACCGCGCCGGCGTCGGTCAGCTCGCCGACGACGACCGTGCACGCGCCGCAGTCGCCTTCCGCGCAGCCTTCCTTGGTGCCGGTGCAATGCGCGTCCTCGCGCAGGTATTGCAGCACGGTGCGGGTCACGTCCGCGCCGCTGACTTCGCGGATCGCGTGACGATGGTAGAAGCGGATCGGCTCACTCATGTCTCGGTGTTTCTTCAAATGGGGGCAAGGCGGCCTGCGCGGAGCGCTCGACCGACGTTTTTCCGACAGTTTGCACGCTATCACCGTCAAATTCCGCAACCCATAGCCCATCACGCATGCGGCTCATATAACTGCCGCGATATGCGCGCCCGGCCGGCCGACGCCCTTGCCGGACGGGGCGCTCCGTCCGTCCCTGCCCCCGTGACCGGCGGTCCTCTCTACGAACGGGGCGCAGTTAACTAAGCGGTACCTGCGGGAAAACCGGTTCCATGGGAAAATCCCGATTCCCTTTTCCGCCGTTTTCCGTTCGTTCCGCCATTCGTTCCGACCCCATGTCATCCGATTCCGCCACACCGCCGCGCAGCGGGTTTGCGGTCACGCTGCAAATCGTGTCCGTCGTCTGCTTCACGTTCATCTGCTACCTGACCATCGGCCTGCCGCTCGCGGTGCTGCCGGGCTTCGTCCACGACGACCTCGGCTTTTCCGCGATCGTCGCGGGCGGCGCGATCAGCGTCCAGTATTTCGCGACGCTCGCGTCGCGGCCGCTCGCCGGGCGCCTCGCCGATACGCTCGGGCCGAAGCAGACGGTGCTGCGCGGGCTGGTCGGCTGCGGCGTGTCGGGTGTGCTGCTGCTCGTCGCGCTGCTGCTCGCGCACTGGCCGGTCGCGAGCCTCGTGCTGCTGGTCGCGAGCCGGCTCGTGCTCGGCGTCGGCGAAAGCCTGTGCGGCACCGGCGCGATCCTGTGGGGCATCGGCCGGGTCGGCGTCGCGCACAACGCGAAGGTGATCTCGTGGAACGGCATCGCGACCTACGGCGCGCTCGCGCTCGGCGCGCCGGTCGGCGTCGCGATCGCGCATACGCTGAATCCGGCGCTGATCGGCGTGATCGTGATCGCGCTCGCCGCGCTCGGCTTCACCCTCGCCCGCCCGATCGCGCCGGTGCCGCTCGTGCACGGCGAACGGATGTCGTATGCGAGCGTGTTCACGCGCGTGCTGCCGCACGGCCTCGGCCTCGCGCTCGGTTCGGCCGGCTTCGGCTCGATCGCGACGTTCGTCACGCTGTACTACGCGGCGCGCCACTGGCCGAACGCCGCGCTGTCGCTGACCGTGTTCGGCACGCTGTTCATCGGCGCGCGCCTGCTGTTCGCGAACACGATCAAGACCTACGGCGGCTTCCGCGTCGCGATCGTGTCGTTCGCGTTCGAATCCGCGGGCCTTTTGCTGCTGTGGCTCGCGCCGGTGCCGCACGTCGCGCTCGTCGGCGCCGCGCTGACGGGCTTCGGCTTCGCGCTGATCTTCCCGGCGCTCGGCGTCGAGGCCGTCGCGCTGGTGCCGCCCGCGAGCCGCGGCGCGGCGCTGTCCGCGTATTCGGTGTTCCTCGACCTGTCGCTCGGCATCACCGGCCCGCTCGCCGGCTATGTGGCCGGTGCGTTCGGCTATCCGCAGGTGTTCCTGTTCGCGGCGGTGGCCGCGGCCGCGGGCGTCGCGCTGTCGATGGTGCTGTACCAGCGGCAGGCGCGCGTGGCGGGGAGCGGCGCGGCGGCGTAAGAGGCGTGACGCGCGTTGCCGCACACGCCACGCGCGTCAACGCAGCAGCACGTTGAAGTCCCGCAATACGCGGGCCGCGTCGGCGTGACGCCTGAACGGAACGGCGCGCCCGAGCGAGAGCTTCGGTTCGGCACGATCGAACAGCACGAGCGCTTCCGACGTGTTGAGATGGCGCGACATGTATAAAAGCCCGTCGACGCGACGGGGATGCCGGTGGACGGCAAGCGACCACTGTTGCGGAACGTCGTACGGTGCGATGGTCGACAACGCGCCGTCGCCGCCGAGATTCTTCAGTGGCAAGCCGTGCAGGACGGCGACGGTCAGCGGCGCGCCGCCAAACGAAAGGACGTAGCGATCGAGTTCGGTCGTCACGAGCGGGAAACCGCCCAGCGCCAGATCGGCGACTTCGTCGTGCAGCACCGTCTCGGCGAATGCGCAATGCAGATCGAAGCCGAAATAGCTGGTGCCGTACCGCCGCCGCTTGCGCGGATCGTCGAAGCGATTGCCGCCCGACTTGCCGAAGTACGGCTCGCCCGTCGCGAATCGCGAGATGCGCACCAGCGCCGTCGGCGCAACGTCGCGCGTCACCAGCGTCGCGCTCGCGAAATGTTCCCCCGGCGCCGTCAGCAAACGGGCCGCCTAGCTGTGAAGCGTCAAGAGGTTGTTTCTCGACGCAGGAAGTCTCGCCATCGGCGCAATGCCGCCGATGGCGCTATGAGCTCGATGCCAGTTGTAGTGAT
>NZ_CADFEH010000029.1:0-96588 GCF_902833155.1 Burkholderia sp. BCC1047
TATAGCCACGTCGATCACTCCGTTCCCCTGCCCGTTGCCGAGCAGGTCAGTGTTCTACGTGGGTCAATATTCGATGCAAATTACTGCGTAGGGTGGGTCAGGATTCCGTGCAAATCAACACCTGACGGACCTGCCGACGACCCGAAAGGGCTGGTTGTACCTACTGCTGGCGCTTGTCGTCGCGGTCGCGCTGACATTTGCGGTGTACCGCTACTGGCTGCGACCGACTGGTATGCGTCCAGCGGGCTACCCAACGGCGAGGGTGATATGGCCCCGTAACCCGTTCAGGCAATAAAAAAGCCCGCTGCTTGAGCGGGCTGAATCCATGTTTGGAGACATGGAGGAGACAGACGTAAATTTAAGGGAAAACCCGGACGTTTGCAAGCCCTCGTTGTATCCGCACAACTTGCCGCCGCGCAGACCGCCGCGCGGCACGGCCTCATTCACATGCCGCCCGCCCGTGCATGCGCCGCATACGCGCCGAACCGCTCTTGCGCGACGGGGAGCGCGTATTTGCTGCGCATCTCCGTCTCGATCCATGCGCACGCCTCGCGCGCGCAGTCGGTCAATGCGTGCCGCGTCGCATGCCCGTCGATGTCGTAGACGAAACGCACGCCGACCTCGTCATCATCAACCTGTCGTTCGAGCTGATTGAGCTGCAGTTGCGGCCCGTGCTGTTGGGACAGCGCGCGCAGTTCGTCGAAGTGATATTCGAGCCAGTCCGCGAAGAACAGCGCGTCGCTGTGGCTGGGCAGGCGGAAAGCCGCGCTGCGCGACGGGCGCGCCGCGATTTCGCCGGGCGCCGGACGCGGTTCCCGGGCCGAGGCGACGGGCGCGTCGACCGGCGCGAGCGGGTGCCGCATCTGCCGGTACGGCTCGCGATCGCGCAATGCGTGCCACAGCAATTCGTCGCCGGCAGCGCCGGACGGCTGCATCGTCAGGTCGTGCCGGCCGTCGCCGGTCGCGGCGATGTCGCGGATCACGAGGCGCAGCGAGCACAGCGGCTCGTCCCCGACCAGCAGGGTTGCCGGGCGCGGCAGCCCGCATACGAGCGGCGCGGCGCCGGCCGCACGAAACACGAGCCCGCGGCGGTCGAGCCGTACGAGCGGCAACGGCCTCGGAAACGCCGGATAGGCGACCGCGATGCCGGCGCCGGTGGCGCTCGTCAAGCCGGGCATCATCGCGCGAAAGACCTGGGACTGGTCCACGTTGGTTCTCCTTCGTTACGATGCCGCCCGGACCGAAACCTGCGTTCCGGCTCAGGCGGCGATAGCTTGCCGGGCAGCCTGCCCCGGCTCGATTCCTAGCGCAGCAAACGTTTGCGAGTCGATGTCGATCCAGCACGCGACCACCAGACGTCCGTCGACCTGCTTCGGCGGGCCTGCGCGGTGCGCGTGTATGCCGATCCGGCGGAACAGGCGCTCCATGCTCGCGAACGTCACGCCGATCAACTGCCGCGCGCCGAGCTGCGCCGCGCATTCGACGACGGCCGCGAGCATCGGGCGCACGGCCCATTCGGCATTGCCGGGCCCGCCCTCGTCGTCGGTCGCCGCGAATCGGGACAGTTCCCACACGGCGGCCGATTGCGGCAGCGGCATGTCCTCGGCGACCAGATCGGCGAACAGCGACTTCAGCAGATACGGACGCGTCGTCGGCAGCAGGCGCGCGCATCCGCACATGTCGCCGTCGGCGTTGCGTGCGAACACGTAGACGGTATCGTCGCGATCGAACTGGTCACGCTCGAAACTTTCGTTCGCCGACGGCAGCGCCCAACCGAGCTGTTCGACGAACACACGGCGCCGATAGCGCCCGAGATCCGCCGCGAGTGCGTGTGGTAACCGCCCTTCCTCGTGAACGAAGGTCTGCATGGATGTCCTCGGATCTGTGCTTTTGTATGCACGCATTACAGCGCGCGGCACGAGGAGCCTGTAACTGGTAACTCTTACAGGGTGATGGCGTAAAGACGCCATTTGCGCGGTGGTAACGGTTTCTTGATCGACGGGATTGAAAACCGGGGCGGTTTTATTTATAAAGAGCCCCAGTCTTGCAAAATAGTCAGAGGAATGCGCGGCCGGTTGTCACTGGAGCGTGGGACCGGCATGATAGGCGTCGTTGTGCCCGAGGAGGGCCGACGCGACCGCGGCAGGCCAGTCGATGGCGGCGAGCCGCGCGGCGAGCGCGGCGGCCGTGCGGAACATGCCGATGTCGGCGCCCTTGGCGTCGATGGCCATCACGTTGCTGCGGACGTCGCCGCCCGCGATCACGAACGTGCCCGTCGTGCGTTCGAGGTACCAGTCCCAGCCGACCGTCACGTACGCGACGCCGGCACCGGCCGCGCGATGCCATTCGGTATAGCCGGCGAGGCGGGCGTCGATCGCGTTGTCGCGCAGTTCGGCCAGCAGCGAGGGGTCGAGGCCGCTCGCGACGTGGTCGAGCACAAGTGCGGCCAGTGCGCCTTCTGACAGGCGTACGTAGCCGTCCGGGGACGGGCCGGGGACTGGGTGCAGCAAGGGTGAAGTCATGCGCGGAATGTATCAGCCTCGAACGGGTGCTGGAACCTGACAAGTATGACAGCGTGAAAGTATGACAGCGTGACGTTGTCGGAGAAAGAATGGAACTGCGCTGGCAGGATGCCTACCAACAATTCAGCGCCGCGGAAGACGAGCAGCAGCTCTTCCAGCGGATCGCCGCCTATTCCAGGCGGCTGGGATTCGAATATTGCTGTTACGGCATTCGCGTACCGCTGCCCGTTTCGAAGCCGGCGGTCGCCATCTTCAATACCTATCCGGACGGCTGGATGGCGCACTATCAGGCGCAGAACTATATCGAGATCGACTCGACGGTTCGCGACGGCGCGCTCAGCACCAACATGATCGTCTGGCCGGACGTCGACAACCTCGACGCAGGTCCGCTGTGGCAGGACGCGCGCGATTTCGGGTTGTCGGTGGGCGTCGCGCAATCGAGCTGGGCGGCGCGCGGCGCATTCGGCCTGTTGAGCATCGCCCGTCATGCCGACCGGCTGACGCCGGCCGAGATCAACATGCTGACGCTGCAGACGAACTGGCTCGCGAACCTGTCGCATTCGCTGATGAGCCGCTTCATGGTGCCGAAGCTGTCGCCCGCGGCGGGCGTCACGCTGACCGCGCGCGAGCGCGAGGTGCTGTGCTGGACGGCCGAGGGCAAGACCGCGTGCGAAATCGGCCAGATCCTCAGCATCTCCGAGCGGACGGTCAACTTTCACGTGAACAACATCCTCGAGAAGCTCGGCGCGACCAACAAGGTCCAGGCGGTCGTCAAGGCGATTTCGGCCGGGCTCATCGAAGCACCTTGACGTGACGTCGCGCGACGGCGGCGCCGGAGGCGGCGTCCGCCGCGCCGCGGCTCACTCCATCATCGGCTCCGCTTCCTTTGCGGTCCAGCTCACGCTGGAAATGCTTTTCTCCATGCTCATCCGGCTCGCAATCTGCTCGAGCTTCTGCTGATCCTTCGGATGCAGCTTCAGCGTCGCGGTCACCTTCAGCCGGTCGGGCTGCTCGGGCACGTCCTCGCTCGTGAGGCTCTGGAACGACAGCGGCTTCGCATACATCGCGTTCGACAGCAGCGTGCGGATGTGCACTTCGTCGGCGGCGAGGCAGATCACGGTGATCTGGTATTCGCGCACGAGGTCGGCATTCGACACGGGCGTCGCGTTGATGGCCTGGCTGACGCCGCGCAGCACCGTATTGGTGAGCAGCACGACGGCCGTGCCGGCGAGCGCGGGCACGTAGTGACCGGAGCCGGCCAGCACGCCGACGGCGGCCGAGCACCACAGCGTCGCGGCCGTGTTGATGCCCTGGATCGAGCCCTTGTCGCGCATGATCACGCCGCCGCCGAGAAAGCCGACGCCCGACACGACGTACGCGGCGATCTGCGTGACGCCCGCGACGCCGTTGCCGGTCAGCACGCCGAGCGTGACGAACAGGCACGCGCCGCTCGCGACGAGCGTGATGGTGCGCAGGCCGGCCGTGCGCTGGCGCATCTGCCGCTCGAGGCCGATGGCGACGCCGCAGGCGAACGCGGTGAAAAGACGGAGTGCGAAATCGAAAGTCATGGTTGTCCTGACGTGCAAGAAGCGCATGCCGACGCGCGTCGCCGCGGCGCAAGGCCGAACGCGACGCGGCGATAGCCGTCATCGCGCGGTACTGTACCGCGCGAATGCGTCATTCAGTGTGAAACGGAGTGAGCGTGCGGCTCGCGGAACGCGAGCCGCGGCAGGAGAACTGCGGCGGACAGGCGTTCAGGCGGCAAGCGGCGCACGCAACGGAGTGCTGCAACTGTCCACGATGGTTCCTGAAGAAAGAATGGGCGGCATTCTAGTGGGCGGCGCGCGCTCGCGTCAACCGCGTGCGGCGGCGCTACTGCGCCGAGCCGATCGTGCCCATCGCGAGCGCGAGCGCCGCGGCGGCCGACAATGCGCCGGCATAGCTGTCGACTTCCGCGTTCCGCGCGGCGAGCAGCTGGCTTTGCGCGATCGTCGCATCGGTAATCGAGCCGACGCCGTTCCGGTACGCGGTCAGCGCCGCGTCGTAGCTGGTTTGCGCGGCATCGACGAGCGCCTTCGCGGCGTCGTGCGACGCCAGGCTCGTCTGCACCGCGTTCTGCGCGGCGACGACCTGGCGCACAGCTTCCTCCTTGGTCCGCGTGAGGCGCGCGGAGGCGCTTTCCGCGTCGTTGCGCGCCTGCATCAAGACGGCGGAGCGCAAACCGCCGTCGTACAGCGGAATCGTCACGCCGAGGAACACGCCGCCGCCGTAGCGGCTGCCGTTCAGGTTGACGGTCGGCGCCTGGTCGCCGATCGCGGGCAGCGCGGAGATGGACGTGCCGCCGCTCGCATACGACGTGGACGCGGACAGGAAGATCTTCGGCATGAACGCGGCTTGAGCCGCCTTGATCTTCGCGCGATTGGCCTTCTCGACCGCGAACGCGCCCTGCAGGTCGGGGCGGCGCGCGATCGCGTCCGACACGATCGCGTCGACCGACGAGCCGAGCGCGGGCGGCAGCGTCCGCTTCGGCAACGCGGCGATCGTCGGCTTCGACAGCGGCGAGATGCCGAGCGCGGAGACGAGCGCGAGATAGCCGTCGCTCTCGGCGCCGTTCGCCTGCACGAGCGCGAGGTTCGCCTGCGCACGGTTCTGCGTCGCCTGCGCGAGCTCGACGACCGTGCCGACGCCGTGCTTGAGCCGCGCGCGGGACGCCGCGAGGATCGCATCCGCGTTCGTGAGGCCCTGTTGCGCGCTGAGCGCGCGCGAGCGGGCGGCTTCGTAGCGGTAGTACGAGACGGTCACGTCATGGATCACCTGCTGATGCACGGCCGTGAATGCGACGTTCGATGCAATCGACGCCTGTTCGGCCGCTTCGACGCGCGCCGCGCGGCCGCCGAAATCGAACAGCAGCCATTGCAGCGACAGCGCCGAAATCGTGCCGTGCGCGGTGGTGTTGCTCGACGAATCGCCGAGGATCGTCGACGTCGAGCCGTGGTTCGCCTGGTACGCGCCCATCGCCGTCGCCGACAGGCGCGGCAGATAGGCGGACTTGGCGAGGCCGACTGCGAGCGCTGCGTTGCGCGCGTCGTTCCACGCGATACGCGTCAGCGGGTTCGAAGATTCCGCGAGATCGATCAGCTCGGGCAGCGTGTACGCATGCGCGGCATCCAGCGCGGCCGGCGCCGACACCGACGCGAGCGCCGGCGAGGCAGGCAATGTGTAGTCGTGCGCGCCTTGTGCGGACGCGCGCGGCGGCGCCGCCACGATGTCGCCCGCGGCCGACGTTTGCGGCTGCCACGGGCGGTCGGACGCCTCCGGCGCCAGATCGATCGACGACGTCGCGCAGCCGGCCAGCGCGACGGCGGTCGCGAGCGCGGCGGCGGCGATCGACGCGGCCGGCGGTTCAGGTGGGCGCATGAGGGGCAGGCTCCTTCGGTGTGGCTTGACGGGCGGCGTCGGCGATCTGCGCGAGCCGCGCGTCGATCAGGTTCAGTAGCGCGTCGCGCGTGGGGTCGGCGGCGGCGATGTCCGACGGTGGTGTCGGGGCATTCGTGCGGGGCGCGGTTTCGTCGTCGCCCGGCGCAGTCACGCGCGCGAGTTGCGCGCCGATCGCCGCGTCGCCGGGCTTGCGCTCGGCGAGCAGGAACAGCGGACCTTCGATCGCCCCGAGTTCCGCGAGTGCGCGCCGCCGTGTGGCGAGCCACGTCGCGGCCGGCCGCACCCACGACGGTTCGTAATGGATCAGGCCGAGCTCCTGCGAGATCGCGCCGTGGCGCGCGAACGCTTCGGCGGCCAGCGCGCGCCGTTCGGCCGGCTGCGCGATCTGCGCGACGCGCCGCCACTGGTCGAGCAGCGTTGCGAGCGCCGCGTCGATCTGCTTGCCGATGCTGACCGGCCAGATGCGCGTGAACACGAGATACACGACCACGTTGCCGAGCAGGATGCCGATCGTGCGATCGCGCGCGAGCGTCAGGTCGAAGCCGGGGCCCGCACCCTGGATCACGCACAGGAAGAACGCGAACGCGACCTGGAAGCCCGCGTACGCGATGCGCGGCGATCCGAACGCGACCCACGCGGACAACCACGCGCCGGCGAAGACGAGCGCCATCAGTTCGCCGATCGACGACAGCGACGGGACGACGAACACGAGCGCGGCCGTGCCGATCAGCGCGCCGACGATGCAGCCGGCGATGCGCAGCGTCAGTTTCTCGACCGTTTCGGCCGTCGAGCCGAGCGACACCATGTAGCAGGTGATGAAGCAGGTATGGATGCCCGACCAGTCGAGCTGCGAGTACAGCAGGTAGCAGAACATGGCGGCTACCGTCGTTTTCAGCGCATAGCGGATGTGGTCGTGATTGGTGCGCGCGTCCGGCAGGAAGAAGCCGCCGCGCGGGGCGGGCGGTGCGGCGGGTTCAGCCGGTTTGTCGGCGGCGCGCGTGTCGGCGGTATCGGTCGGTGCGGCCGCCGCGTCGATCGCGGGCGGTTGCGCGAACTGCGTGATCGCCGTGTGCAGGTCGGTCGCGACGACGCGCGCGAGCGGCGGCAGCGCATCGGCGGCCGGCAGCGCGAGCGTCACGTCGACCGGATAGCCGCCCCGTTCGAGGATCGCGGCCATCTCGTCGAGCGTCGTCGCGATCGGCGTGGCGAACGCGTCGGGCAGCCGCGCGTCCGCTTCGCGATCCGCAAGCGCGACCGCGACGAGCAGCGCGGTGCTCGACGCGACGGCCTGCCGCAATGCGACGACATCGGCGCCCGACGACGAACCTTCGAGCTTCGACAGCTTGAGCCACGTGAGCAATGGCTTGTCGCCTTCGCGCAGGCTGGCGTCGAACGCGGCGCGCGCGTCGTCGTCGCCGCGCAGCCGCCGCGCGGCGAGCCGCAGCCGCTTCGCGAGCTGAGCGTGCGCGAGCTTGCGCGGCGACGGCGCGATCAGCAGGTTGACGACGATCGCGACGCCGACCGGGATCGCGACCATCAGCCATGCATAGAGCAGCGCGCGCGTCGCGGCTTCGCCGACCGGCGCCAGGCCGAGTTCGTCGAGCCCGAAGCCGACGATCATCGCGAGGATCGCACCGACCGGACGCAGCTTGCTCGCGGACGTCAGGTACAGCAGGCCGACCGACAGCACGGCCATGCATGCGACGCGCAGTACCGAATACTCGATGCTGAAGATCGCGACGCCGATCACGAGCGCGATCACGACCGTGACGAGCAGCAACATCGCGACCGCGAGCACGACGCTCGTCACGCGATCGGCGCGGTTCAGGAAGAACACGACGTACGCGGAAATCGCGGCTTCCGGCGTGCCGTATCCGCTCGTCACGAGCACGACGAGCGCGCAGATCAGCGCGACGCGCACGGCCATGGCCGCGCGCCCGGGAAACGGCGCGAGCAGCCGCAGGACTTCGCGCGGGCCCGGCGTGCGGACGTCAGCGGCAGGCTGAGCCATGCCGGACCTCGACGATCGCGCTCGCGCCGACACGCACGAGCTTGCCGTCGGGTTCGTCGAGCTTCACGCGCACGGGGAAGCGCTGCGCGACGTGCACCCAGTTCACCGAGTTCTGCACGATCGGCAGCGAGCGCGGCAGGTTGATGCGCGCGCTGTCCGCGATGCCGGCGCCGATGCCGACGACCTTGCCCGTCATCGGGCGGTCGCGGTCGATCATCGAATAGACGGTCGTGCAGTCGCCGACCGCGATGCGATTGAGCGACGTCTCGCGGAAATTGCCCACCGCGAACCATTCGCTCGCGTCGATCAGCGTGAAGATCGACTGGTTCGGTGCGAGGGTTTCGCCGGGGAGCACGCTCAGGCCCGTCACGAGCCCGTTGTGCGGCGCGCGCACGACCGTATCGTCGAGCGCATGCTCCGCGCGGGCCAGCGCGGCTTCGCGTGCATGCAGCGTCGCGATCGCGTCGGCATCGTCGCCGATCGTCTGCGCGGACGCGCGCTGCTGCTCCTGCGCCTGCGCGAGCGACACGGACGCGTCGCGCTGGCGCACCTTCGCCTGGTCGAACTGCTGCGCGCTGACGTAGCCCTGCGCGGCGAGCGGCGCGAGCCGGTTCACGTCGCGCGTCGCGAGATCGTAGTTCTGCGTCGCGCGCTTGACCTGCTCGGCAGCGACGGATGCGTTCGAGCGCTCGCCGATCAGCGAACGGCGGCGCGTGTCGAGCGACGCGCGCGCGAGTTCGAGGTCGGCCTGCGCCTGCGCGACGGTCAGCCGGTACGGCACGGGATCGATCACATACAGCAGGTCGCCTTTCGCGACGCGCTGGTTTTCATGTACCGCGAGCTGCACGATGCGGCCGCCGACCGGCGACGCGACGTGCACGACGTCGGCGTCGATCGACGCGTCGTCGGTGGACGGATAGGCGGTCGTGCGGTGGTACGCGTACGCGAGCGCCGCGATGCCGAGCGCGACGATCGCGAGCGCGATCACGCGGCCTTTGACGGAGGGGCGGGCGATGCCGGCGGCCTTCATGCGAACGGCCCCGTGCCGGTGAGCCAGACGATCACGGCGACCACGAGCCCGATCGCGGTGCAGACGGCGAGCTGGTAGGGCACCGTCGCGGCCCAGCCGGTCGCGACGAACACGCGGTGCGCGACGATCGCGCCGACGATGCCGACGATCGCGCTGACGAGCCACAGCGGGAAATACGCGCCGAACAGCACGTAGGACGGTGCGCCGCGCGATGCGCAGCCCGCGAGCGGCAGGGCGGGCGCCAGCACGGCGGCGACGCGCAGGGGCGCGCGCGGCGTTGTTCTTCTCATGGTGTGACGAGCTCGACGTTGGGGGTGGATGCCGGGCGCGGCGCAATGCGGATCGTCGCGACCGGCCGGGCCGCGACGACGATTCCTGAATACGGAGGCGATCATAAATCAGCGCGATGCGGACCGCCAGCGATCCGGCACGTTTGCCGCATGGGCACAGGCTGGCCGTGGCCGCGTGGTCGGTCATGCCGGACGGTCCGGCAGTGTGTGTCGGCATCGATGATCGGACCGTCGCGATTCTGCCAGCACCCGCTCGCGTAGGGTTGCTAACGGACTGTAAAGGATCGTCAGATGAAATCGCGCAGCGGAATTTTCCATGTCGACGCAGCGGCAATCGGCGCGCAAACCGTCGATTGCCGCCTGGATCCATGCAAATCCGGTCGGTCCGGCTGACCCGCGCGCAGCCTCGACGCGCAGGTCGACGAGAGCGTGGTGCAGCACGCCCGGCAGGCTGTTCGCTTTCGCGATCTGCGTGAAAAGTTTGACGTCGACGAGAACGAAGCGCATGGCGTTGCGGCGGGAAGGTGGCCGAGTGGCGTGCGCAGCCGCACGGGGCTGCGCCGCCGGCCGCGACCCGTCGTCGCGGCCGGGATCTGTGTACCATCGTGCGTAGGGCGCGACGCGCCGCACCGGGCATCACGGCCCGCGCGACGCGCGTCGGGGAAGCGGTACTGCAACGAAGGTGAACGTTCCATGCGAAGTTTCTTTGTCCGGTTCATTGCGATCGGCGTGCTGTTCCATCTGTACGTCGGGATGCGGATCATTCCCGATGCGTTCGCGTCGCCGCTCGCACGCACGATCGCGGCGCTCGTGCTGGCGAGTTTCGTCGTGTTGATTCCGGTCGGCATGTTCTCGCGCCGCTTCGACGAAGGGTGGGCCGCGACGCTGGTCGGATGGGCCGGCGCGCTCGCGATGGGCTTCTTCTCGTCGTTGCTGGTGCTGACGTTCCTGCGCGAAATCGTGCTGCTCGGCGTGTTCGCGTGGCGGCATCTGGGGCATGACGGCGCATGGAGCCGCGCGGCGCCCGACACGGCGCTCGGCGTGCTGGCGGCCGCGGTGCTCGCGACCGCGATCGGGTTCGTCGGCGCGCGCCGCACGGCGGCGGTCAAGCGCGTGTCGATTCCGGTCGCCGGACTGCCGGCCGCGCTCGACGGGCTGACGATCGTGCAACTGTCCGACATCCACGTCGGGCCGACGATCAAGCGGCCGTACATCGAACGGATCGTGCGCGCGGTCAATGCGCTCGACGCCGACCTAGTGGTCGTGACGGGCGACGTGGTGGACGGTTCGGTCAAGCGCCTGCGCGAACACACGGCGCCGCTCGGCCAGATGCGCTCGCGGCACGGCACCTTCCTCGTGACGGGCAACCACGAGTACTACGCGGGTGCGCATGCATGGATCGACGAGTTTCGTCGTATCGGGCTGACGGTGCTGCTCAACGAGCACGTGCTGATCGAGCACGGCGGCGCGCGGGCGGTGCTCGCGGGCGTGACCGATTTCACCGCGGGCGGCTTCGATCCCGCGCATCGCAGCGATCCTGAGCAGGCGCTGGCCGGGGCGCCGCGCGACGTCGGCACGAAGATCCTGCTCGCGCACCAGCCGCGCAGCGCCGAAGCGGCGAGCCGCGCGGGCTTTACCGTGCAGTTGTCGGGGCACACGCATGGCGGCCAGTTCCTGCCGTGGCCGCCGTTCGTGCGGTTGCAGCAGCCGGTGATCGGCGGGCTGAACCGCTTCGGCGACATGTGGCTGTATACGAGCCGCGGCACCGGCTACTGGGGGCCGCCGAACCGTTTCGGCGTGCCATCCGAGATCACGCTGATTCGGCTGACGCGCGGCTAGCCGATAGCCGGGAGGCGGCCGTCGCGCGATACGAATGCGCCTCGCGGCGCACGGCGGCTTCCTGTCGGCCTTTCGGCGCGAATGACAGCGCATGGCGGCGCGCGGCGCCGTTGGCTAGTATGCAGACATGCATCTTTCGCTCCGTTCCTTGCCCGTTCCTGCCGACATGTCGACCCCCGATCTCTTCGCCGATACGCCCGTGCCCGACGTGGACTGGTACCCGGACTGGCTTGCGCCGCCCGACGCCGATCGCGCGCTGGCCGCGCTGATCGACGAGGTCGCGTGGCGGCAGGACACGATCCGCACGCCGCGCGGACGCATTCCGTTGCCGCGGCTCACCGCGTGGCAGGGCGAACCGGATGCCGTCTACGTGTACTCGGGGATCCGCAACGTCCCGGAGCCGTGGACGCCGGCCGCGCTCGGGCTGAAGCAGGCGGTCGAGGCGACCTGCGGCGTGCGTTTCAACAGCGTGCTGCTCAATCGCTATCGCAACGGGCTGGACAGCCTCGGCTGGCACGCGGACAACGAACCCGAACTCGGCGACGCGCCGGTGATCGCGTCGGTGAGTCTCGGCGCGATGCGCGTCTTCGATCTTCGTCATCGCGCGACGGGCGTCACGCATGCATACCGTCTCGTGCATGGCAGCCTGCTCGTGATGCGCGGACGCACGCAGGCCGAATGGCAGCACCGCGTGCCGAAGGCGCCGGGCGTGCACGGCGAACGCGTGAACCTGACCTTCCGGCGCGTGTCGATGGCGGGCGGATAGATCGCGCCCCGTTTTCTTGATCCACGAAACGGATGCAAGCAATCGGCCGCGCGTGCGGCACGTTGCCGCACGAACGCGATGCCGGCCGGTGCGACCGGGCGCGGAGGCCCGTCCCGTATGGGTTTCAGATAGATTTGATCGACCGCCCGGTTCCGATAGGTGAGTGAAACCTCTGATGGTGCGTCGCAACAATCCTTGAATAAACTGTCGAATGACAGAAATGCGCCGGCCTATCGGCGCGACCCTTTCGACATGTCTCCGTGCGTGGCCGACGCAGCGCGCAACGGGGCAGGAGCAAAACGCGTGACCCTACTCGACCCTTCCTTCGCACCCTCGCTGCACGTCTTCGAGCAAGACGGCGGATGGCAATGGGCGCTGACGGTGAAGCGGGCGACCGGCGTCGGCGTGAAAGTCGTGGCGTTCAGCCGCGAAGGCTTTCGCGGCGAAGCCGAGGCATACGCCGCCGGCCAGCTTGCCCGCGCCGAATATGACGCCGCCGTGACGGCCTGACGCCGTCGCGGCGATTTCCGCCCGAGGATCGTCTTCCTCTGTGCCGTCCGTTACGGGGCGGTGCTTTCCCGACTGCCTTCCATTTTTCGCTTTTCGCTGGTGGCGAGAGGCGACTGTCCGCCGGTGTCCCTGCGCCGACGATGCGACGCGCGTGGCGAAAGCCTGTACGCGGGCTCACGACCCTCCCCGGTGAGCACGAACCGCATTTGGCGCGAACAAGCCCGGAAAAGGCCAAGCCATATCGTAATAAGATATGACGTTATCGCACCGGCGGGCCAATGACGTCCCGCCTTCCTGAAAGGAGTTATCCGTGCAACTGACCCAGTTAGGCGGGCATGTCGCCCAATCCGGCATCGCCGAGCGGCAAAAACACGCGCAGGCGTTGATGTTCGGGATGGCGAACATCGACGAGTACGTGTCCGGCGGCGTCTGCTACGACGCCGCGGCGTATGTCCGGTATCTGCTGCGCGCCGATGCGATGATCGCGCCGGGCGCGCTGCTCGACACGATCGGCCAGCTGTGGAAGACGCGCTTCAACTTCGAGACCGGCAATCAGTGGGACGGGCGCGCGAGCATTCCGGCGGGCACCGCGGTGGGCTTCGCGCGGGGCACCAATGTTTTTCACGCCGCGATCGCTGTCGGCGGCACCCGGATCCGCGGGATCAACGGCGGCCTGCTGGGCGCCGGATGGCTGCATCCGGTCGATCTGGCGCGGGTACTGCAGCCGGATCCGGCCGGCGGCTTTACGTACGACCGCACGACCATTCGCGTTTATCTGTCGCGCCTGTAGGCTGTCCGGCGTCGAATCTCACGCTCCGGCCATCGTCGCCCGACCGCGTGCCGCGTGCCGCGCGGCCGCCTTTCCGCCGTCCGGCGATTTCCGCATGGCGTCGCGCCGTCCAACGCTGCTATCCTCTCGACCTTGAATGACGCGTCATGGTGCGTGGATGCGCGTGCTGCATCGCGGCGCCGCGCAGCGGTGCGAGCCCACGCGCGCACTGAGGTAGCATGACTGAATCTCCACGGCGATCCATGACCTGTTTCGTGACTGATTTCCTTCCGTCCATGTCCACATGGTCAAGACAACGATGAGCGATGCCCCTGAGCCGGCGGTGCCTGGCGACGACGAGTCGTCGGGCGGCGGCGCTTCGTCCTATCTGGTGCCGGGACTCGAACGCGGGCTGCGGATCCTCGCTGAATTCTCCGCGCGCGAGCCGGTGCTCGGCGCGCCCGAGCTGTCGAAGCGCATCGGCATTCCGCGCACGACCACGTTCCGCCTGCTGCAGACGCTCGAGGCGCTCGGTTTCCTCGAACGCGTGAACGGCGACCGCTATTTCCGGCTCGGCGTCGGCGTCTTGCGGCTTGGCTTCGAATACCTGAATTCGCTCGAACTGACCGATCTCGGCGCGCCCGTGCTCGAGCGGCTGCGCGATTCGACCGGCCTGTCGACGCACCTGCTGATCCGCGACCAGCGCGACGTGGTGTTCGTCGCGAAGGCGCAGAGCAATGCGTCGATGTTCGGTTCGGTGAAGGTGCACGTCGGCACGCGGCTGCCCGCGCATGCGACCGTGCACGGCCACGTGCTGATGGGCGACCTGACGCGCGACGCGCTGCGGCAGCTCTATCCGGAGAAGAAACTCGAACAGTTCACCGAGCGCACGCCCGGCACCGTCGACGAGCTGTACGAACGCGTGCGTCATTACGCACGGCTCGGCTACGCGGTCAGCGAGGCGGCGTTCGAGAGCGGCATTTCCGCGGTGACGGCGCCCGTGCGCGATCATTCGGGCTCGATCGTCGCGGCGATCACCGCGACGGTGCCGCGCTCGGAGATCGGCGAGGCCGGCGAGAAGGAACGGCTCGTCGAAGCGGTGTGCGGCGCGGCGGTCGACCTGTCGCAACGGCTGAACTATCGTCCGCTCGAAAGCGACCCGACGTTCGCGCATGCGCGCCACAAGGTCGCGATGTTCTGACGTTCGCGCATCGATCCGGCCGCGGCGCGCGGCATCGCAACGAAGAGAGCGGCCCGCGGGCCGCTCTTGTCGTTTTGGGGCGCCGAAGCCCGGTGCCCGAACGCGCTCAGAACTTCAGAACGAGTGATGAATCCCGGTCAGCACGATCACCTGGTTCGCGGTGCTCGACACGCCGGCCGTGAAGAATGCGGCCTTCGCGCCGCCCGAACCGTGTTCATAAAGCACGTTCGCATACAACTGCGTACGCTTTGACAACGCGTAGATGTCGCCGAGTTCGACCTGCGTCCAGCGTCGGCCGGCCAGCGTCGTGGTCGCCGCGCCGCCCGCGATCGTGTTGAACGCGCTGCTGCGGTAGTTCACGCCCGCGTCGTAGCTCTGGAACGTGTCGGAAAACCCGTTCGACTGCATCTTCACGCGCGTGTAGAGGCCGTGTACGAGGAAGTCGCCGATCTGGTACGACGCGCCCGCGCCGATGTTCTCGACCTTGCTGGCGAGATAACCGTTCGCGGTGTTTTGCCCCTGGAACGACGTGATGCCGGTCTGGCTGATCAGGATCGCGCGGTCGTGCTCGTTCGAGTAGACGGCCGACGCCTTGAACGGCCCGTTCGCATAGTTCAGCGCGACGCCGACCGATTTGCCGGTCGAGAAGTTCGTCGTGTTGCCGAGCGCGAGCGTCGCCGCGGCCGAGAAACCGGCGAACGTCGGTGAGCGGTACTTGACCGAATTGTTGTACGGCACGTTACCGGTCGCGGCGAGCCCGTCGATGTTGCCGGGGTGGAACGCGTACCAGCTTAGCGCGAGGTACGCGGTGCTGAGCGGATCGAGATAGTCGAACGTCAGCGGCGTCTGGCGGCCGAGCGTCAGCGTGCCGTAGCGCTCCGAGCCGAGGCCGACGAACGCCGCGCGGTTCCAGATCGTGTTCGCGGTCGCGAACTGGCCGTTGTTCGTGTAAAAGCCGTTTTCCAGCTGGAAGATCGCCGACAGCCCGTCGCCGAGATCTTCCTTGCCCTTCAGGCCCCACCGGTCGGGCTGCGTATTGCCCTGGATCATCGCCCACTTCGCGTGGCCGCCGACGTTGTTCACGTATGCGACGCCCGCATCCATGCTGCCGTACAGCACCACGCTGCTCTGCGCCCACGCGCCCGACGCGGCGCCCATCCCGATGACTGCTGCTGCTACCGCATGCTTGACCATTTCGTCTCCTGACTCTCCAACCTGATGAATACGTGTTGTGACGGCCTGCGCGGGGACGGCCGGCCGTCGCGCATGTTCATCGCCGAAAGGGCATTCTTATGTTCCATATAAGGAACAATGTGCCTTTAATGGGATGGAGTATAGAGGGGGTGTACGCCCGATCAAAAATAAATTTTTCGGGACGGATGAGCGCCGGGCAGACGCCCGGCAATCCTGCGTGACGTCTCGAAAAAGCCTATAAATCCCCGTCACATAACAAAAAATTACATTCGGCAGGGTAGGCGAAGGGAGCGGTCGAGCGAGGTGTCGGTGTTTTCCCTAGGACATACAGCTTTTTATTTTACTCGCGGAAAGTCGCTCCTATAATCACCATCCATAAACTGACGTTCCGAATATGGAACAAGTCGGAACAAACCGAGAGTCGATCAGAAGGAAGGGTGCGAGATGTCTGAACAATGGGTTTGCGCCGGTCACGCCGGCGCGCTGTCGGAAGACACGCCGATCGAGTTCAAGCGGACCGACGGCGTGGAAATCGGGATCTACCGCGTCGGCGACGACGTGTATGCGCTCGAGAACGTTTGCCCGCATGCGTACGCGCTGCTGACGCAGGGGTTCGTCGACGAAGGCACGGTGGAATGCCCGCTGCATGAAGCCGTGTTCGACATCAAGACGGGCGAATGCCTGAAGGGCCCGGGCGGGCGTGCGCTGAAGCAGTACGCGGTGCGTCTGGCCGGTGAAGAAATCCAGATCAAGGTGGAATGACATGAAAGAAGCGACCGTCAACTTCAATCCGTTCCTGAAGCCGTGGGTGGCGCCGCAGCCGAACAACGTCGCGGGCAAGGGGCAGATCGAGATTCCGGGGCAGGTCGAGAACCAGGTCTGGCAGAACCGCAAGGCCGAACCGACGCAGTACGAGAACGACCTCGGCGATGCGCTCGAACGCGTGTTCGAGAGCGGCGCGACCGAGCTGGACGACGTCGTCGCGGGCCTGAACCGCATCGGCTTTCGCGCGCCGGACGGCACGATTTGGACACCTGAGCGTTTCCGCGCCGAAATGGCCTCGCTGGCGGAATGAACGCACCGACCGCGCCGCGCGCCTGAGCGGCGGCCCGACGACAACCGCATCCGGAGCACACTGATGACGTCCCTCGACCAACACGAAACCCAACACGACGCGGTCCGCGAGTATCTCGACCGCGGCATCAAGAACTACTGGTATCCCGTCGCGCCGAGCTGGCAGGTGTCGAACGCGCCCGTCGGCCTCACGCGCCTGTCCGAGCAGATCGTGCTGTGGCGCGATCACGAAGGAAAGGTCCACGCGCTGGAAGATCGCTGCCCGCACCGCGGCGCGCGCCTGTCGCTCGGCTGGAACCTAGGCGGCAACATCGCGTGCTGGTATCACGGCATCGAAGTAGACGGCGGCGGCACGGTCAATCGCGTGCCGGCCGTGTCGAACTGTCCGCTCGAAGGCACGAAGTGCGTGAAGTCGTATCCGGTCGAAGAGAAGGCCGGCGCGATCTTCCTGTGGTTCGGCGACGAAGCGCACGGCGAGCCGGCGGCGCTGAACCTGCCGGAAGAGCTGGTCGCCGATGAATACGCGCACTTCCTGTGCGTGTCGAACTGGAAGTGCAATTACCAGTATGCGATCGACAACGTGATGGATCCGATGCACGGCGCGTATCTGCATGCGACGTCGCACTCGATGGCCGAAGGCGACAAGCAGGCCGACATGCGCGTTCGCAAGACGGACACGGGCCTGATGTTCGAGAAGATCGGCCAGCGCGACGTGAACTTCGACTGGGTCGAGCTCGGCGAAACCGGCTGCCTGTGGATGCGCCTCGCGATTCCGTACAAGCAGAAGTTCGGCCCGGGCGGCAACTTCGGGATCATCGGTTTCGCGACGCCGGTCGACGGCGACCACTGTCAGGTCTACTTCTGGCGTACCCGCAAGGTCGGCGGTTGGCAGCGCGACGTGTGGCGCTTCATGTACCGCAACCGCCTCGAGGGCCTGCACTGGGACGTGCTCGAGCAGGATCGCTACGTCCTCGAAAGCCTCGCGCCGCATGCGCGCGATCACGAATACCTGTACCAGCACGACGTCGGCATCACGCGCGTGCGCCGGATGCTGCGCCAGCGGGCGCAGGAGCATCTGTCCGCGCTCGACGCGCATCGCGCGGCCCACGCCGCTTCGGAGCCCGCGAATGGCTGAGCTTGCTCCGGTCGTGACGCTGCCCGGTCGCCGCGTGCTCGTCACGGGCGGCGCGCGCGGTCTCGGCGCCGCCTTCGTGAAGGCGCTGGTCGAGGCGGGCGCGCAGGTCGCGTTTGGCGACGTGCTGATCGAAGAGGGCCGCGCGCTGGCCGCGCAGCTCGCGCAAGCCGGCCACACCGCGCATTGCTTCGCGCTCGATCTCGCCGATCCGGCCAGCATCGACACGTTCGTCGCGCAGGGCGCGGCGGCGCTCGGCGGCATCGACGCGCTGATCAACAACGCGGCAATCACGAACTCGGGCGGCAAGCTCTCGACGGAGCTCGACGTGTCGACGTGGGATGCCGTGATGAACGTGAACGTGCGCGGCGTGTGGCTCGTCAGCAACGCAGCGCTGCCGCATCTCGCGCAATCGGGCCGCGGCGCGATCGTGAACCTCGCATCGGACACCGCGCTGTGGGGCGCGCCGAAGCTGCTCGCTTACGTCGCGAGCAAGGGCGCGGTGATCGCGATGACGCATGCGCAGGCGCGCGAATTCGGCCCGCATGGCGTGACGGTCAACGCGATCGCGCCGGGGCTGACCGAAGTCGAGGCAACCGCCTACGTGCCGGCCGAACGGCATGCGTTCTACCTGCAGGGCCGTGCGCTGACGCGCGCGCAGGTGCCCGACGACGTGACGGGCCCGGTGCTGTTCCTGCTGTCGGACGGCGCGCGTTTCGTGACGGGCCAACTGCTGCCGGTGAACGGCGGCTTCGTAATGAACTGATTTGAAGTTTTCACTCGAAATGAAGGAGAGGACGATGGCGGACGCCGATCTCGAACGCAAGTCGTGGGACCAGCCGGAAGGCGCAAGCTTCAACGACTGGATGGAAGGGCGCGTCGCGCGCTACGCGACGCGGCGCTACGACTGGGACGCACTGAAGTTCCAGGTCGACTACGACCCGAAGTACCGCCGTGCGCAGATGCGCTATGTCGGCACGGGCGGCACGGGCGTCGCGAAGGACGTCAACACGGTGCCGGCCGGCAACTTCACGTTTTCGACGATGGTGATCCCGGCCGGCAATATCGGCCCGAGCCACATCCACATCGACGTCGAGGAAATCTTCTTCGTGCTGCGCGGCAAGATGAAGGTGATCTGCGAGCGCGACGGCGAGACCTGGGAAGCGATCCTCGGCGAGCGCGACCTGATCTCGGTGCCGCCGGGCGTGTATCGGACGGAAATCAACATCGGCGAGGAAGATGCGCTGATGTGCGTGATGCTCGGTTCGTCGAAGCCGATCACGCCGACGTATCCGCCCGATTCGCCGCTCGCGAAGATCAAGCGTTGAGACGGAGCCGGTGAAGCAATGAGTGTCATCGACAAACGCGAACATGAACGCGACCGCACCGCGGCGTTCGCCGCGCTGCTCGGGCAGTTTCCCGAGCAGCGTTGCGAAGCCCGCGCGGCGGGCACGATCGGCTACCGGGAGGCCGGCGCGCAGCATGGGGGGCCCACGCTGCCCGTCGTGCTGCTGCACGGGATCGGCTCGGGCGCCGCATCGTGGGTGAGCCAGCTGGACACGCTGGGCGCGTCGCGCCGCGTGCTCGCGTGGGATGCGCCCGGTTACGGCGTGTCGACGCCGGTGCGCGGCGCGTCGCCGGCCGCCGCCGATTACGCGGCATCGCTGAACGCGTGGCTCGACGCACTCGGCATCGAACGCTGCGTGCTGGTCGGGCATTCGCTGGGCGCGATCATCGCGGGCGGGTTGGCGCGCGTGATGCCCGCGCGGATCGCCGGCCTGCTGCTGATTTCGCCAGCGGGCGGCTACGGCAGCGCACCGGCCGACACCCGCGAATCGCGCCGCGACGCGCGGCTCGCGATGCTCGCGAAACTCGGCCCGGCCGGGCTCGCCGAGCAGCGCAGCGGCAACATGCTGTCCGGTTTCGCGAACGACGAGGCGCGGGCGTGGGTGCGCTGGAACATGGCGCGCATCGTGCCGGCCGGCTATGCGCAGGCCACGCATCTGCTCGCGAACGCCGATCTCGCGGCCGATCTCGCCGGCTTTCGCGGCCGCATCGCCGTGGCCGTCGGCGCGAACGATGCGATCACGCCGCCCGCTGCATGCGAGCGGATCGCCGCGGCCGCGCACGTCGGGCTGCAGGTGATTCCGCAGGCAGGGCACGCCGGTTATGTGGAAGCGCCGGCAGTCTATTCCGTGCTGATCGACGGCTTCTGCCGCCAGTGCGATGGTCAACGGGGGCGGGAATGAGCGAACCGTTGCAACACCGGCAGGACGCGGACAACGCGAAGGCCGAAGCCGGCTACGTGGTGCCGGGCCTCGAACGCGGGCTGCGCATCCTCGCCGAATTCTCGCCGCGCGAGCCCGTGCTCGGTGCCCCCGAACTGTCGAAACGGCTCGGCATTCCGCGCACGACGGTGTTCCGTCTGTTGCAGACGCTCGAATCGCTCGGCTTTCTCGAACGTGCGGACAAGGATCGCAACTACAAGCTCGGCATCGCCGTGCTGCGGCTCGGTTTCGAATACCTGAGCTCGCTGGAATTGACCGATCTCGGCCTGCCCGTGATCGAGAGCCTGCGCGGTGCGACCGGCTTCACGACGCATATCGTGATTCGCGACGGCCGCGACGTGGTGTTCGTCGCGAAGGCGCAGAGCCAGTCGCCGGTGTTCAGCTCGATTCGCGTGAACGTCGGTACGCGGCTGCCCGCGCATGCGACGACGCACGGCCACGTGCTGATGGGCGACCTGTCGCTGAACGAACTGCACGCGCTGTATCCGGAAGGCGCGCTGAACCGGATGACGAGCGCGACGCCGGAGACGGTCGACGCGCTGTACGAAGTGATTCGCGAGGATGCGCTGCGCGGCTACGGCGTCAGCAATTCGTCGTTCGAGCGCGGGATTTCGGTCGTCACGGCACCGGTGCGCAACGACACGCAGAAGATCGTCGCGTGCATCACGGTGACGGTGCCGCGTCCGGAGATCGATGCGGCGCTGATCGCGGACGGGCTGATCGACAAGGTGCAGCGCGCGGCGGCGGAGTTGTCGCGGCGGCTCAATTACCGCTCGGATGACGAGCACACGTTTCTCAAAGCTTTAGGACTTCGATGATCCAGATCGATCTGACCGGACAAGTAGCGGTGGTGACGGGCGGTTCGTCCGGCATCGGCTTCGCGACGGCCGAACGGTTCCTGCAGGCCGGCGCGTCGGTCGCGATTTGCGGCCGCGACAGCGACCGCCTCGCACGCGCCGAAGCGATGCTGCGCGACAAGTACGCCGATGCACAGCTGCTCGCCACGCGCTGCAACGTGCTCGATGAAGCCGACGTGGCCGCATTCGCGCAAGCGGTGTCCGCCCGTTTCGACCGCGCCGACATGCTGGTCAACAACGCCGGCCAGGGCCGCGTGTCGACCTTCGCCGACACGACCGACGACGCGTGGCGCGAAGAACTCGAGCTGAAGTACTTCAGCATCATTCGCCCGACGCGCGCGTTCCTGCCGCTGCTGCGCGAGGCGGCCGCGCCGTCGATCACCTGCGTGAACTCGCTGCTCGCGCTGCAGCCGGAGCCGCACATGGTCGCGACGTCGTCGGCGCGCGCCGGCGTGCTGAGCCTCGTGAAATCGCTCGCGACCGAACTCGCGCCGCAGCGCATCCGCGTGAACTCGATCCTGATCGGCATCGTCGAGTCGGGGCAGTGGCGCCGCCGCCATGAAGCGCAGGCGCAGCCCGGCGAAAGCTGGGAGGACTGGACGAGCGCGCTCGCCCGCAAGAAGAACATTCCGCTGAATCGCTTCGGCAAGCCCGACGAGGCGGCGTGGGCCCTTTTTTATCTCGCAACGCATCTGTCGTCCTACACGACGGGCAGCCATATCGACGTTTCTGGAGGCTTTGCACGCCATGTCTAAAAAAACCACGGTTGGCGAGTTGATTGCCGCCTTTCTCGAGCAGTGCGGCGTGAAAACCGCGTTCGGCGTCATCTCGATCCACAACATGCCGATCCTCGACGCAATCAACTCGCGCGGCAACATCCGGTATGTCGGTGCACGCGGTGAAGCCGGTGCATTGAACATGGCCGACGGGCTGGCCCGCGTGTCGGGCGGCCTCGGCGTCGCGTTCACGAGCACCGGCACGGCGGCCGGCAACGCGGCCGGCGCGATGGTCGAGGCACTGACGGCCGGCACCGCGCTGCTGCACATCACCGGGCAGATCGAGACGCCGTACCTCGACCAGGATCTCGCGTACATCCACGAAGCGCCCGACCAGTTGTCGATGCTCGACTCGATCTCGAAGGCCGCGTTCCGCGTGCGCACGGTCGAAACGGTGCTGCCGACGATCCGCGAAGCCGTGCGCGTCGCGCAGACCGCGCCGACGGGCCCCGTGTCGGTCGAGATTCCGATCGACATCCAGGCAGCCGAAATCGAATGGCCGGAAGACCTCGCACCGGCGCACGTCGCGGTGCGCGAGCACGACGAAGCACGCGTCGCGAAGCTCGCCGACGCGCTCGCGGCCAAGCGCCGCCCGCTGCTGTGGCTCGGCGGCGGCGCGCGCCATGCACGCGACGAGGTCGAACGCCTCGTGAAGCTCGGCTTCGGCGTCGTGACGAGCGTGCAGGGCCGCGGCGTGCTGCCGGAAGATCACCCCGCGACGCTCGGCGCGTTCAACGTGCATGCGTCGGTCGAAGCGTTCTACAAGACCTGCGACGCGCTTGTCGTGGTCGGCTCGCGCCTGCGCGGCAACGAAACGCTGAAGTACAAGCTTGCGCTACCGCAGCCGTTGTTCCGCGTCGATGCCGATGCGCTCGCCGACAACCGCGGCTATCGCAACGCGCTGTTCGTGCACGGCGATTCGAAGCGCGTGCTGGCGGAGTTGGCCGACCGCCTCGAAGGCCGTCTGTCGGTCGATCCGCAATTCGCGGCCGATCTCGCGGCGGCCCGCGAGGACGCGGTGGCCGACGTGGCGAAGGGCCTCGGGCCGTACAAGAAGCTCGTCGACACGCTGCAAGGCGCCGTCGGCCGCGACTACAACTGGGTGCGCGACGTGACGATCTCGAACAGCACGTGGGGCAACCGCCTGCTGAAGATCTTCGAGCCGCGCGCAGGCGTGCATGCGCTTGGCGGCGGCATCGGCCAGGGCATCCAGATGGGCATCGGCGCGGCGCTCGCGGGCGCGGCGGCGAAGACGGTCTGCCTCGTCGGCGACGGTGGCCTGATGGTCAACGTCGGCGAGCTCGTCACGGCCGTGCAGGAAAACGCGAACGTGATGATCGTGCTGATGAACGACCAATGCTACGGCGTGATCCGCAACATCCAGGACGCGCACTACGGCGGCCGCCGCTGCTTCGTGCAACTGCACCAGCCCGATTTCGCGCAGTTCTGCGCGAGCTTCGGCCTCACGCACTACCGGATCACGTCGCTCGACCAGGCCGAAGCGATCGTCCGCGAAGGGATCGCGAAGGAAGGGCCGGTGATGGTCGAGGTCGACATGCTGTCGGTCGGCTCGTTCGCGTCCGCGTTCGCGGGCCCGCCGGTCAAGAAGGAAGCGCCGACGGAGCGCCAGTATGCGTAACGGGCACAAGCGGGCACCCGTCGACGTCGCGATGATCGGCTTCGGCGCGATCGGCGCGGCCGTGTACCGCGCGGTCGAGCACGATGCGTCGCTGCACGTCGCGCACGTGATCGTGCCGGAGCACCAGCGCGACGCGGTGCAGCGCGAACTCGGCAGCGCGGTGGCGGTCGTGTCGTCGGTCGACGCACTGGCCCGCCGCCCCGCGTTCGCGCTCGAATGCGCGGGTCACAGCGCGCTCGTCGATCACGTCGTGCCGCTGCTGAGGGCCGGCACCGACTGTGCGGTCGCGTCGATCGGCGCGTTGTCCGATCTCGCGCTGCTCGACGTGCTGTCGCAGGCCGCCGACGAAGGTGGCGCCACCGTGACGCTGCTGTCCGGCGCGATCGGCGGCATCGATGCGCTGGCGTCCGCGCAGCAGGGCGGCCTCGACGAAGTGCTGTACGTCGGCCGCAAGCCGCCGCTCGGCTGGCTCGGCACGCCGGCCGAGGAACTATGCGACCTGCGCGCGATGACCGAGGAGAAGGTGATCTTCGAAGGCACCGCGCGCGACGCCGCGCGGCTGTATCCGAAGAACGCGAATGTCGCGGCGACGGTCGCGCTCGCGGGCGTCGGCCTCGACGCGACGCACGTGCGCCTGATCGCCGATCCGGCCGTCGCCCGCAACGTGCACCGCATCACCGCGCGCGGCGCATTCGGCGAGATGTCGCTGGAAATGAGCGGCAAGCCGCTGCCCGACAACCCGAAGACGTCCGCGCTGACGGCGTACAGCGCGATCCGCGCGCTGCGCAACCGCGCGGCCTGCTGCGTGATCTGACCGGACCATCGAGCGTCCGCTCGCGCACGGCGAGGGCGGATGTTCAGAGACAGACTTGTGGGACTTGTGACATGACTCCTTTCGATACGAGCCTCGTGCCCGACGGCAACATCCTGATCGGCGGCGAGTGGCGGCGTGGCCGTGGCGCGCCTTACGCGAGCATTTATCCGGCCGACCAGTCGGTGACCATGGAAGTGTTGACGGCGAACGCGGAAGACGCGGCCGACGCCGTCGCGGCCGCCGACGCCGCATGGCGCCGCGCCGACTGGGCCGGGCTCAAGCCGCATCAGCGCGCGCAGGTGCTGTACCGGATCGCCGACCTGATCATGCAGCGTCACGAGGCGCTCGCGAACCTGCAGCGCCGCGACAACGGCAAGCCGATCGCCGAGACGCGCGTGCTGGTGGCCAGCGCGGCGAACACGTTCCGCTATTTCGCGGCCTGCCTCGAAACGCTCGACGAAGAACTGACGCCGTCGCGCGGCGACTACCTGACGATGAGCGTGTACGAGCCGATCGGCGTGATCGCGGCGATCACGCCGTGGAATTCGCCGATCGCATCCGATGCGCAGAAACTCGCGCCGGCGCTGGCCGGCGGCAACGCGGTGGTGCTCAAGCCGGCCGAGGTCACGCCGCTCGTGTCGCTCGCGCTGGCGCGCATCTGCGAGGAAGCCGGCGTGCCGAAGGGCGTGCTGAGCGTGCTGCCGGGCAAGGGCTCGGTGATCGGCGACGTGCTCGTGCGTCATCCGCTGGTGAAGAAGGTGTCGTTCACCGGCGGCACCGAAGTAGGCCGCGGCATCGCGCGCATCGCGGCGGAAAAGCTGATGCCGGTATCGCTCGAACTCGGCGGCAAGTCGCCGACGATCGTGTTCGACGACGCCGATCTCGATCACGCGGTCAACGGCGTGCTGTACGGGATCTTCAGCTCGTCGGGCGAAGCGTGCGTCGCCGGTTCGCGGCTGTTCGTGCAGCGCGCGGTGTACGACGCATTCATGCAGCGGCTGGTGGCCGGCGCGCGCAAGCTGCGCGTGGGCGACCCGACACGGCCCGACACGCAGATGGGTCCGCTGATCACCGCGAAGCATCGCGAGTCGGTGGAACGCTACGTCGCGCTCGGGCTGGAAGAAGGCGGCCGCCTGCTGTGCGGCGGCGAGCGGCCGGCGGGCGACGGGCGCGAGAACGGCTTCTTCTATCAGCCGACGATTCTCGAAGGCTTGTCGAACAGCGCACGCATCTGCCAGGAGGAAATCTTCGGGCCGGTGCTGGTCGCGATGCCGTTCGACGACGAAGCGTCGCTGATCGCGCAGGCGAACGACAGCGTGTTCGGCCTCGCGGCCGGCATCTGGACGCGCGACTACAAGCGCGCGTGGCGCATCGCGCGGGCGCTGGAGACGGGCACCGTCTGGATCAATACGTACAAGCTGTTCTCGATCTCCACGCCGTTCTCGGGCTGGAAGGAGAGCGGGATGGGCCGCGAGAAAGGGCGTCTCGGCATCCGCGAATACATGCAGCAGAAGAGCCTCTACTGGGGCTTGAACGACGCGCCGCTGCCGTGGGCGAACTGAGCGAAGGGGAATGACGCAATGAGCATCTTGGGAATCGAGCAGATCACGTACGGTGTCGACGATCTCGCGACGTGCCGGCGCTTTTTCGCCGACTGGGGCTTGAAGGAAGTCGCGCACGACGACACGCGTGCGCGTTTCGAGACGCTGAACGGTTGCACCGTGCTCGTCGTGAAAGCCGACGATCCGTCGCTGCCGCCTGCGTTCGAAGCGGGGCCGACGTTGCGGGAAGTCACGTGGGGCGTCGCGACGCGGCGCGAACTCGACGCACTGCGCACGAAGCTGGCCGGTCAGCCCGGCTACTACGCACAGGACGATGCGGTCGGCTGCATCGACCCGAACGGGATGGCGATTCGCGTCGAAGTCACGCGCAAGCGCGCACTCGACCTCGCGGGCTCGCCGTCGAACGTGTGGGGCCAGACGCTGCGCGTCGACCAGCCGAGCCCGATTTACGCGCGCGCGGAGCCGGTCGAAGTCGGGCACGTCGTGTTCTTCACGAACTGCCTCGACGCGCAGGAAACGTTCTATCACGAACTGCTCGGCTTCGAGACGTCGGATCGCTATCCGGGCCGCGGCGCGTTCATGCGCTGCGCGCCGCACGGCGGCCATCACGACCTGTTCCTGCTCGCGCTGCCGAATGGCAAGCGCGGCCTGAACCACGTCGCGTTCACCGTGCGCGACATCCACGAAGTGTTCGGCGGCGGCATGCACATCGACCGCTGCGGCTGGGAAACGCAACTCGGCCCGGGGCGTCATCCGGTGTCGTCCGCGTACTTCTGGTACTTCCAGAATCCGGCCGGCGCGCTGATCGAGTACTACGCGGACGAAGACGTGCTGACGCCCGAATGGCAGCCGCGCGAATTCGAACCGGGCCCGACCGTGTTCGCCGAATGGGCCGTCGACGGCGGCCTCGACGGCAACACGCGCCGGCAGAAGAACGCGAAGGCGCCGGAAGGCAAGTTCATGACGGAGCGCAAATCTTGAACGAAGCAAACACACAGGCGCAGGCCGCGCCGGGCACGGTCGTCGTGATCGGCGGCGGCCAGGCGGCCGGCTGGGTGCTGAAGACGCTGCGCGCGGAAGGGTATGCGGGCCGCCTCGTGATGATCGCCGACGAGCCGCACCTGCCGTACGAGCGCCCGCCGCTGTCGAAGGCCGTGCTGGCCGGCGACGCCGACATCGAAACCGTGCGCGTCGTGCGCCCCGATGAATTCGACGTGCTGAACGTCGAAGCGTGGCAGCCGGAACGCGCGGCGTCGATCGATCGCGCACGCCGTGTGGTGAAAACCGAAAGCGGTCGCGAGATCGAATACGACCGGCTCGTGATCGCGACCGGCGGCACGTCGCGACGCCTGCCCGATGCGCTCGTCCACACGCCGAATCTGCACTACCTGCGCACGCTCGACGAAGCGGCCGCGCTTGGCGAGAAGCTGCGTGCGAGCCGGCGCGTGCTCGTGATCGGTGGCGGCTGGATCGGCCTCGAAGTCGCGGCGACCGCGCGCAAGCTCGGCGTCGACGCGGTGGTCGTAGAAGGTGCGCCACGTCTGTGCGGTCGCTCGGTGCCGCAGGTCGTGTCCGATTTCCTGCTCGGCCTGCATCGCTCGAACGGTGTCGACGTGCGGCTCGGCGCGGCACTCGCGTCGCTCGATGCGCAGCCTGGCAATGCATCGAAGACGCGCGCGACGCTCGCCGACGGCACGACGATCGACGCCGACTTCGCGGTGGCCGGCATCGGCCTCGCGCTGAACGCGTCGCTCGCGAGCGATGCGGGGCTCGCGGTCGACGACGGCATCGTCGTCGACGAATACGGCGCGACCAGCGACCCGGCGATCTTCGCGTGCGGCGACGTCGCGAACCATCACAACGGCTGGCTGAAACGGCGCGTGCGGCTCGAATCGTGGGCGAACGCGCAGAACCAGGCGATCGCGGCGGCGAAGGCCGTGCTCGGCGTGCGTGCACCGTACGCGGAGATTCCGTGGTTCTGGTCCGATCAGTACGACGTGAACCTGCAGATCCTCGGCGATCTGCCGGCCGATGCGCAGCTCGTCGTGCGCGGCGATCTCGCCGCGCGTCGTGCGACGCTGTTTTTTGTGGGCGACGGGCACGTGAGAGGTGTCATCGCCGTGAACAACGCGCGTGAGCTGAAGCTCGCGCGCAAGTGGATGAACCAGGGCCGGGCAGTGGATACGGAAGCCCTGGCAGACACGACCCAAGCGCTTGCCTGACCGGCTCGACCGGAAAGAGACCCAGGAGACACCCCGCATGAGCACTTTCGACAACGTCGTGGCCGGCAGGGCCACGATGGATGCTGCCGCCTCCACGCCCGGCGCGATCATCGCGCGGCTTGAGCGGCTTCCGGCCAACGCGATGCAGATCCGCGCGCGCGTGCTGATCGGCACCGCGACGTTCTTCGACGGCTTCGACGTGATCACGATCGCGGCGACGCTGCCGCTGCTGATTCACAAGTGGGGGCTGTCGCCGACGCAGATCGGCATGCTGATCGCGTCCGGCGCGATCGGCCAGCTGATCGGCGCATTCCTGTTTCCCGCCCTTGCGGAAAAGCATGGGCGCGTGAAAGCGATTGCATGGAGTTCGGCCGTGATCGGCATCACGAGCATCGCGTGCGGCTTCGCGCCGACGTTCGAGATCTTCGTATTGCTGCGGATTCTGCAGGGGCTCGGGCTCGGCGGCGAGTTGCCGGTCGCGGCCACGTACATCAACGAGATCACGCGCGCGCATGGCCGAGGCCGTTTCGTGCTGCTGTACGAGATCGTGTTCCCGATCGGCCTGCTCGTGTCGATGGCGCTCGGTGCGTGGCTCGTGCCGCGCTTCGGCTGGGAGATCATGTACTTCGTCGGCGGGCTGCCGCTGATCCTGTCGCTCGTGCTCACGCACCTCGTGCCCGAATCGCCGCGCTGGCTCGCGTCGCGCGGGCGGCTCGCGGAAGCCGGGCGCGCGGTCGGCGTGTTCGAAGGATCGGTGCGCGGCGAACTGCCGCCGGTCACGCAGGTGGCTGCGTTCGACGAGATGGTGCGCCAGCATCCGAAGCGCCGGATGAGCGACCTGTTCAGCGCCGCATATCGCAAGCGCACGCTCGCGGTGGCGACGTTATGGGCGACCTGCGGGTTCATCCAGTACGGGCTGTCGACGTGGCTGCCCACGATCTACAAGAACTTCTATCACGCGCCGCTGCAGCTCGCGCTGAACCTCGCGGTGATCGGCTCGGTGATGGGCGTGCTCGGGTCGCTGGCCTCCGCGCTGCTCGTCGACAAGCTCGGCCGCAAGCCGGTGATCGTGTGGTCGTTCGTGCTGTGCGCGCTGTCGCTGGCGCTCGCGGGTATCTATCACGCGTCGTCGGTGTACGTGGTCGCGTTCTTTTGTTCGCTGTCGCTCGGGCTGATGGCGTCCGGGTTCATTACCGCGTACGTCTATACGCCGGAGCAGTATCCGACGAGCATCCGCGCGTCGGGCTGCGGGCTCGGCAGCGCGTGGCTGAAGATCGCGTCGTTCGCGGCGCCGATGATCGTGCCGCACGCGATCATCGGCGGGAACCTTGCGCCGGCGTTCTATCTGATCGGCGTGGTGCCGTTGATCGCGGCACTGACCGTGCATTTCGTCGGGATCGAGACGAAGGGGAAGGTGCTGGAGGCGCTCGAGGCGTAAGCGTGGCTGGCAGTAAGGGATGAGGTGCTCAGGCCCGGGGGGATGTCGCCCGGGCCTTTTTGTTTCACGCCCATCCGTCGTTCCATGTTGGGCGCTGCAGCGGTCGCCCTGGTTGCCGCACGGCTCGCGTGTTCTAATTCACGGTCCCGATTTTCATCAGACCGCTGCCATGCCCCTGTTCGAACCCGTCACGTTGGATACCTCCCGCCTCGTCTTGCGCCCGCTTCGCGACGCCGACGCACCGGCGTTCTTCGAGATCTGGTCCGATGCGGAAGCGATGCGCTATTTCTCGTTCTCGCCGATGACGCAGATCGAGCAGGCCGAGGCGCGCGTCGCGCGCAACGTGCAGACGTCCGTGAGCGGGGAGAGCCTGACCTGCGTGCTCGAACTGCGGGAAACCGGCGAAACACTCGGCGAATGCGCGCTGTTCCACGCGAACGCGCAATGCCGACGCGCCGAGATCGGCTTCAGCCTGCGGCGCGCGTTCTGGCGCGGCGGATACATGCGCGAAGCGGCGTCGGCCATGATCGATCATGCGTTCGACACGCTGCGGCTGAACCGGCTCGAGGCCGATATCGATCCGCGCAACGTCGCGTCGGCGCGGCTGCTCGAACGGCTGGGTTTCGTCCGGGAAGGGCTGCTGCGCGAACGCTGGATCGTTGGCGACGAAGTGTCGGATAGCGCGCTGTACGGGTTGCTGGCGCGTGACCGCCGCGCGTAAATAGCCGACTTGCCGGATTCGCCGGGCGAACGTACGCTTGCTCGATACCACGATCGACCCACAGGTTCTCGACCATGCAAGTCCATCCTTTGCGTCTTTCTCCCGGCGACGATCTGCGCGGCGCCATCGAGGCAGCGCTACGCCAGCACGAAGCGCATGCGGCCTTCGTGATCCAGGGCATCGGCAGCCTGAGCGTCGCGCAGTTGCGCTTCGCCGGCGTCGATCAGCCGACCGAACTGCGCGGCGACCTCGAAATCCTGACGCTGGCCGGCTCCGTATCGCCGGACGGCGCACACCTGCATATGTCGATCTCCGATGCAGCCGGCCGCGTGACGGGCGGCCACGTTGCGAGCGGCTGCGTGGTGCGCACGACGGCCGAGATCCTGCTCGCGCTGCTGCCCGCGCATCGCTTCTCGCGCGAGCCGGATGCGGGCACCGGCTTCAACGAACTGGTGATCCGTCGCGAGTCGGGCGGCGACGCCGCATGAATGCGTCTCTGCATCGATCGCTGCGTCTGTTTCACGCCGCATAAAAAAAGCGCCGCGGCCTTTCGGCTTGCGGCGCCTGTCAGTGCGCTGCGACGTCGACCGCCCGTCGCAGCCCGACTGCGTGCTTACACCTGCACGGTGTCGGCGACTTCCTTGAAGTCCTCGATCTGGTCGAAGTTCATGTACTGGTAGATCTTGTCGCCGTTGGCGGTGAGCACGCCCATGTCGGCCATGTACTCTTCCTTGGTCGGGATCTTGCCCAGACGCGAGCAGATCGCCGCCAGTTCCGCGGAGCCGAGGTACACGTTCGTGTTCTTGCCGAGACGGTTCGGGAAGTTGCGGGTCGACGTCGACATGACCGTCGCGCCTTCGCGCACCTGTGCCTGGTTACCCATGCACAGCGAGCAGCCCGGCATTTCGGTCCGTGCGCCGGCCGTGCCGAACACGCCGTAGTGACCTTCTTCCGTCAACTGCTTCTGGTCCATCTTGGTCGGCGGCGCGACCCACAGCTTGACCGGGATGTCGCGCTTGCCTTCGAGCAGCTTCGACGCGGCACGGAAGTGACCGATGTTGGTCATGCACGAGCCGATGAACACTTCGTCGATCTTCGCACCGGCGACGTCCGACAGCGTCTTCACGTCGTCCGGGTCGTTCGGGCAGGCGACGATCGGCTCGTGGATGTCGGCGAGGTCGATCTCGATGACGGCCGCGTATTCGGCGTCGGCATCCGGCGACAGCAGTTGCGGGTCGGCCAGCCACTGTTCCATCGCGGCGATACGACGCTGCAGGCTGCGCGGATCCTGGTAGCCCTGCGCGATCATCCACTTGAGCAGCGTGACGTTGCTGTTCAGGTATTCGATGATCGGTTCCTTGTTCAGGTGCACCGTGCAACCGGCGGCCGAACGCTCGGCCGATGCATCCGACAGCTCGAACGCTTGTTCGACCTTCAGGTCGGGCAGGCCTTCGATTTCGAGGATGCGGCCCGAGAAGATGTTCTTCTTGCCTTGCTTGGCGACAGTCAGCATGCCTTGCTTGATCGCGTACAGCGGAATCGCGTTGACGAGGTCGCGCAGCGTGACGCCCGGCTGCATCTTGCCCTTGAAGCGGACCAGCACCGATTCCGGCATGTCCAGCGGCATCGTGCCGGTGGCGGCCGCGAACGCGACCAGGCCCGACCCCGCCGGGAAGCTGATGCCGATCGGGAAGCGCGTGTGCGAATCGCCGCCGGTGCCGACGGTGTCGGGCAGCAGCATGCGGTTCAGCCACGAGTGGATCACACCGTCGCCCGGGCGCAGCGCGATGCCGCCGCGCGTGCTGATGAAGTTCGGCAGCGTCTGGTGCGTCTTCACGTCGACCGGCTTCGGATATGCGGCGGTGTGGCAGAACGACTGCATCACGAGATCGGCCGAGAAGCCGAGGCAAGCCAGATCCTTCAGTTCGTCGCGGGTCATCGGGCCCGTGGTGTCCTGCGAGCCGACCGAGGTCATCTTCGGTTCGCAGTACGTGCCCGGGCGCACGCCCTGGCCTTCAGGCAGACCGCACGCGCGGCCGACCATCTTCTGCGCGAGCGAGAAGCCCTTGCCGCTATCGGCCGGCTGGTGCGGCAGGCGGAACAGCGTCGACGGCGCGAGGCCGAGCGCTTCACGCGCCTTCGCGGTCAGGCCGCGGCCGATGATCAGCGGAATGCGGCCGCCGGCGCGCACTTCGTCGAACAGCACGTCGGACTTCACCTGGAATTCGGCGATGACCTTGCCGTCCTTCAGCGCCTTGCCTTCGTACGGGCGCAGTTCGACCACGTCGCCCATTTCCATCTGCGACACGTCGAGCTCGATCGGCAGCGCGCCGGCGTCTTCCATCGTGTTGTAGAAGATCGGGGCAATCTTGCCGCCGAGGCACACGCCGCCGAAGCGCTTGTTCGGGACGAACGGGATGTCTTCGCCGGTGAACCACAGCACCGAGTTGGTGGCCGACTTGCGCGAGGAGCCCGTGCCGACCACGTCGCCGACGTAGGCGACCAGGTGACCCTTTTCCTTCAGCGATTCGATGAACTTGACCGGGCCGCGCTTGCCGTCTTCTTCCGGCGTGATGCCCGGGCGCGCGTTCTTCAGCATCGCCAGCGCGTGCATCGGGATGTCCGGGCGGGTGGTGGCGTCCGGCGCCGGCGACAGATCGTCGGTGTTGGTTTCGCCCGTCACCTTGAACACGGTGATGGTCAGGCTTTCCGGCACTTCCGGACGGCTCGTGAACCATTCGGCGTCGGCCCAGCTTTGCAGCACGGCCTTCGCGTGCGCGTTGCCGTTGTCGGCGAGTTCCTTCACGTCATGGAACTGGTCGAACATCAGCAGGGTTTTCTTCAGCGCGTCGGCGGCGACCGCGGCGACGGCTTCGTCGGACAGCAGCTCGATCAGCGGCTGGATGTTGTAGCCGCCGAGCATCGTGCCGAGCAGCTCGGTGGCGCGCGCACGCGAGATCAGCGGGCAGGCGGTCTCGCCCTTCGCGACGGCGGCCAGGAAGCCGGCCTTCACGCGGGCGGCTTCGTCGACGCCGGCGGGCACGCGATGGGTGATCAGCTCGAGCAGCGTCTGCTCTTCGCCGGCGGGCGGGTTCGTCAGCAATTCGACCAGTTCGGCGGTCTGCTGAGCCGTCAGCGGCAGGGGAGGAATACCGAGCGCGGCGCGGGCGGCCACGTGAGCACGAAAGTTTTCAAGCATGGGGAGACCTGCTGATATTGCGTTTGAGGGGAAGGCCTTGCCGGCACTCCGGGGCTATTCCAGGCACTGCTTTGAGCGGGATTCTAATCTCAATGGTCTGGAACGTCAAATGTCTTATGTCTTATATAAGACTTGGCAATGCGAAAGACGGGAGACGCGGCTGCATGGCGGAGTCGGCCTTGTCGGACGGGGCCGGCGGGCGGATGCAGGGTGTCGGTTCAGGTCGTCGGCGTCGCACATATCTGCACAAGCCCGCAGGAAACGGTACACACCGGGCGCGTTCGGGCCGCTACGCTTGCCGTCACGCAGCTTGCAATCGGGTGTCGGAACGGGAGGCGGAAGTCGTCGCGCACCCGTCGATTCGGCCCGGGCGGTAGCGCTTCCCTTGACTCCGGCGATCCACGACATGCACTCCAGAAACGCGATTTTCCTGATGATGGCGCTCGTCGCGTCGCCGGCCGTTTACGCGGCCACGCGCGGCGACGAAGCGGGGGATGCGGCGAGTCGGCCGGTCGCGCTGGTCTATCGCGGTCCTGCCGCGTGCGACGGCTGCGCCGAAACCATCGCCAGACGCCTGCGGGAATCGGACCAGCGGTTCCGGGTGATCTACGTGGGGCCGGCGGAAAAGCTCAGGATCACGCCCGCCGCGCTGGCCGGTGCGGCGCTCTATGTGCAGCCCGGCGGCGGACAGGACATTCCCGGCGCGGCAGCCAGCATCGGCCGAAACGAAATGCGGGCCGTGCGGCGCTACGTCGCGAACGGCGGCCGATACCTCGGGCTGTGCATGGGCGCCTACCTGGCCGGCGCGCAGGGTTTCGGGCTGGTTGCCGGCGATATCGACTCCGAGGTCGATCGGCCTGGCTCGACGCTTCACAGCATCGCCGACACGGTGACGCCGGTCGTCTGGCGCGGGAAAAAGCGCTGGATCTACTATCAGGACGGCGCGAGGCTGCCGGTCGCGCCGATCGGCTCCGGCGGAATCGTGCTGGCGATCTACCCGAACAAGGACATCGCGGCTGCCACGTATCGCTACGGCAAAGGGCGCGTCGGCCTTGCCGGCCCGCATCCGGAGGCCGACGAAAGCTGGTATCGCCAGAACGGCCTCACGAACCCGGACGGCGTGGTGCCGGACATGGCGTACGACCTGATCAACGCGACGATGAAGCCTTAGCGGAGGGGCCGCGGCGCGCGCGGGTTCATTTATTTCCGTTTGGCGCGATACGCGTCGAGATTTTTCCGTGCCTGTGCACGGATTGCGCGCTGCATGAGCGGCGTCCAGCCGAGGAGCACGCCCTTCATCCCGAGCGCCTGACGCGCCCAGCGCCACAGGTCGAAATGGTCGCGATGCTCGACGATGCGTCCGTCGCGAAACCGGAAGCGCGCATCGATCCGGTTGACCACCATCCGCCCGCTCGCGGCGAACCGGTAGCGCGCGCTCCACGTCGCGCGCCCGGCCTGGTCGTCCGCGGCGACTTCGCCGAACGTCAGCGAGAACTCCTGGGCTCGCGCGACCAGCATCCGCCACATGTCGCGCGCAAGTTCGCCGCGCAGTTCGCCGAATGCGGGATCGCTGAACACGATGTCGTCGGCGTAGCACGCGAGCATCGCATCGATGTCGCGCTGCTGGAAGGCCGTGTAGAAGCGCTGGATCAACGCGGTGTTCGGATCGGTCATGTTGGGCGTAACGGGGAAGGGAGGGCGGACGATGACGTCCGTCGAAACGTCGATCGGGAAAGTGGCGGCCGGCAGCGCAAACCGGCGCCCGTTCCTGCGACTTCAGGCGCGCAGGCTCGCCCACGGATGATACGCGTCAGCGGGCCGCCATCGCGACGTTCCGATCGTTCCTTCCCGTCACCAGGCAGCCCGACATGAAGGCTTCGCTCTGGCTGCCGGCGGCGGCTTCGCCGAAGCCGCGACCGAGCGCGTCGGCCTTTACCTGCGCGGCGCCTTGCTCGCACGCGAGCGGGCTGGCGTCGCGGCCCTGCGCATGCAGGATCGCGCGATCGCCGATGAGATAGGCCAGCAGTGCAAAAACAGCGATATGGACGGCTCGTCTCATGGTTCGTCTCCTCGTCGCTCAAGCGTAACGCGGACACGTTCGACGAAGCACTTGGGGCTTCCCCCGGTAAACGTCTGCTGAAAGCGGTGGCGGGGCGGGACGATCCTGTCCTGTTTTTCCGTCGCCGCCGCCCGGCGGGCGGGCAATGCGCGGTAGTTTGACGAATGTCAGGGTACGGGCGGGCGGCGACGGTCGCGCGGCCGTTCAAAGCGATAGCATGAATGCATGATTTGACGGAACGCGACGCAGGGTCAACGCGTCAGGTCCGGCAAGCACGCGGGTGTTGAATATCGCTGTCGAAATAGTGAGGAATCCAAATGTTGAACGTCTCGTCCGTCCTGATCAGTCTTGCCCCGATGTGGGCGATCCTGCTGCTGGCGTCTTCGGCGGCCGCCTATTTCGTGTTCTGGCGCAAGGTCATCAAATAAGCGCCGCGCGACAGCGTGCGCACGATGCGCACGCGTGACGCGCCTTTCCGTCATTGCACCGCCGTCACCGGCACGTTCGAAATCCGCACCAGCCGGGCCATCACGCTGCGCCGAAATACCGACATCAGCGCGTGCAGCGGATCGCGTCTCGGCGCGGCGACGACGATCTCGTCGCACCCGGTCTCGGCCGCCGCGGCCGCGATCGTATCGGCCACCGGGCCGACCTTCAACACGACGCTGAATTTCACGTCCGCATCGCGCAGGATCCGCTCGGCCATCGCGAGATCGTCGGTCGCGAATCGTGTCTCGATCGCGCGCAGCCGCGACAGCGGGTGATAGGCCTCGAGCCGCGTCGATTCCAGCGGCGCCTGCACATTGATCAGCACGACCTCCGACGCGCAGCGCTCGCGATACAGGAACGTCGCGTGACGAACCGCCTGAAGCGAGCGGGGCGAATGGCCGACCGGAACCAGCAGCTTGAGCATGGACGATGAACCCGGAAACGAAGTGCTTCAAGCGTAGCGGGCGGCCGGACGAAGCGATCTAAAGAGATCGGCCGGCCGCATAAAAATGTCGTTAACGCGCGCGGTCCCGTGACGCGCCGATTAAAAATATAAGAAATTTAAGTTTATGCGCATAAACGGCAGCGAGCGGCGGCGCCGGCCCCGCCCGGTCCGCCACCGGCCCCGCCCGGTCCGCCACCGGCCCCGCCCGGTCCGCCACCGGCTGTCCGGGTCATCGCGATTCAGTCGAATCCTCAATGAATTGCGCCGCAAAATATCGGAGGTCGCCCGGATCGCGTCGCGTAGAGTAGAGCGGCGGCCGCCGCCGGGCGGCGCGCCATCCGATACCGTTTCCCAGGAGACCCCGCATGCCGCACGGCGCCCCGCAGTTTCTCGCTCCCGCTTCCATTTCCGTCGATCCTATCGTGCGCCTGTCGGCCGGCGAGCTTGCGTCGGCGATCCGCAGCAAGGCGGTTTCGTGCGTCGAGACGATGCGTGCGTATCTCGACCATATCGAGCGCGTGAACGGCGCGGTCAACGCGATCGTCGCGCTGCGTGACCGCGATACGCTGCTGGCGGAAGCCGCGGAAAAGGATGCGGAGCTGGCGCGCGGCGACTATCGCGGCTGGCTGCACGGGATCCCGCAGGCGCCGAAGGATCTGGCGATGACGAAGGGGCTGCGCACGACCTACGGCTCGCCGATCTTTCGCGAGAACGTGCCGCAGGCCGATTCCGTCGGCGTCGCGCGGATGCGCGCGGCCGGCGCGATCTTCATCGGCAAGACCAATACGCCCGAGTTCGGGCTCGGTTCGCACACGTTCAACGAGGTCTACGGCGCGACGCGCAACCCGTACGACCTCACGAAGAGCGCGGGCGGCAGCAGCGGCGGCACGGCGGCGGCGCTCGCGTCGCGGATGCTGCCGGTGGCGGACGGCAGCGATTTCGGCGGGTCGCTGCGCAATCCGGCCGCGTTCTGCAACATCTATGGCTTGCGTCCGTCGCAGGGCCGCGTGCCGCGCTGGCCGGGCGTCGACGTGTTCATGCAGCAGCTCGGCATCGAAGGGCCGATGGGCCGCACCGTCGGCGACGTCGCGCAACTGCTCGCGATCCAGGCCGGCTACGACCGCAACGATCCGCTGTCGCTCGCGGAAGATCCGGCCGTGTTCGCGCAGCCCCTCGACGCGGACCTGCGCGGCAAGCGCGTCGCGTGGGTCGGCGACTGGAACGGCTATCTCGCGACCGAGGCCGGCGTGCTCGCGCAGTGTGAGCGCGGGCTGGCGACGCTGCGCGAGATCGGCTGCGACGTCGATGCGGCGCTGCCGGCGTTCGCGCCCGACCGGATCTGGCGTCTGTGGCTCACGCACCGGCACTTGCTGTCGGGTGGCGGGCTGCTCGCGCACTATCGCGACCCGGCGCGCCGCGCGCTGCTGAAGCCCGAGGCGATCTACGAGGTCGAGGGGCTGCTCGCGATGCAGGGCGCGGCGGTGTTCGACGCGAGCGTCGAACGGACCGCGTGGCATCAGGCGGTGCTGAGTTTCTTCGACCGTTACGACTTTATCGCGGCGCCGACCGCGCAGGTGTTCCCGTTCGACGTCGACCAGCGCTGGCCGAAGGAGATCGCGGGCCGCGCGATGGATACCTACCACCGCTGGATGGAAACGGTCGTGCCGTGGACGCTGGCCGGCTGCCCGGTGATCAATGTGCCGGTCGGCTTCAACGACGCGGGGCTGCCGATGGGGATGCAGCTGATCGGGCGTCCGCGCGCCGATCTCGCCGTGCTGCAGCTTGCGCGCGGGTACGAGCAGGCAGCCGACTGGGTCAACCAGCGGATGCCCGCGTGGATGGTAGCGTAACGGCGCCGCCGGCAGGCAGTGGCGGGCGGTAGTGGCCGCATGACGAAGCGGGCGGCGATGCGCTGCCCGTTTTGCTTGGCATCGCTCGACGCGAAACGCGCCCGTCGAGGTGTTTCGGCGCGCTGCCTGCGCACGCCGGAGCCTGCGTCCATTGACGCAACCGGAGAAAGAATGCCGGTACGCGTATCACATCGCGCCGCAAACATGGACGAATCGGCGCGACGACGGTCGCCGGCCGCGGAATTGCAAGCGGCGGCGCGCGGCGATTTCGTTTCGATGTGTTTCAGTCGTTGCGGCGGCGCGCGACGCGCTTCGACAATATCGCCTCGACCATTCGGGCACGAGGGAAACACATGAAGCACATTCGCGCGACGGGCCGGCATCTGGCCTCGGCAGGCATCGCGTTCGGCATCCTGGCGAGCGGCGCCGCGCACGCCCAGCTCGACCTGCAGTCGATCGGCGCGTCGCTGCTCGGCGGCGGGCAGCAGCAGGCGGCGCCGGCGCAGGGCGGTGTCGCGCAGTTGCTGCAGGCGTATGTCGGCGCGAATCAGCAGGTGCTGAGCGGCCAGTCGTCGCTCGCGTCGGCGATGGGGCTGACGGGGGCGGCCGGGCAGGCGCAGCAGGCGGCGAGCCAGTTGTCAGGCGGCGATGCGCTGTCGCCCGCCACGCTGTCGCAGATGGGCGGCGCGCAGCAATCGGTGTCGCAGGCGCTCGGCCAGGCGTTCGCGAGCGGCGGCGCCACGCACGGGCCGATCGACAAGCAGGCGTTCAGCAACGGCCTCGCTTCGCTTGGGCAGGGGCTCACGCAGTATTCGCAACTGCAGTCGGGGCTCGGCAATCTCGGTTCGACGAGCGCGGCGTCGCTGCTGCAGTCGGGCCTGAATCCGCAGAACATGCAGGCCGCGACGTATATCGCGCAAAGCGCGCCGGGCCAGTTGCAGTCGCTTGCCGCAACGCTCAGCCAGGCCGTGCAGTTCGCGACGAGCCAGGGCATTTCGGTGCCGTCGGTCGCGTCGTCCGCACTGAAGCTGCTGCCGTAACGTCGTGCGGGTGCGATGCGTGGCCGGCATCGCGCACGCCGGCCACGAACGATAGTCCCGCACAACATGGGGATTTCGCGCGATGCTATCGTGGCGGGTCCCTTTCATCGGTGCCGGTTCATGACTGACTCGTTCGACCTCTCGCGCTATTTTTCCCGCATCGGCTACGACGGCCCGGTCGAGCCGACGCTCGACGTGCTGCGCCGGCTGCATCTGCTGCACCCGCAGGCGATTCCGTTCGAAAACCTCAATCCGCTGACCGGCGCGCGCGTCGCGCTCGACCTGCCCGCGATCGTCGACAAGGTGATCGAACGCCGCCGCGGCGGCTACTGCTTCGAACTCAACAAGCTGTTCTACACCGCGCTCACGACGATCGGGTTCCGCGTGACGCCGCTGATCGCGCGCGTGCGCTGGATGCGGCCGCCCGAGATCGTCACCGCGCAGACGCACATGCTGCTGCGCATCGACCTCGACGGCGCGGCGTGGCTCGCGGACATCGGCTTCGGCAGCGCGACGCTGACCGCGCCGCTGCGCTTCGTGCCGGGCGAGCGGCAACTGACGCCGCACGGCGCGTTTCGCGTGGTCGATGCGCCGGTCGACGGCGAATTCGACATGCAGTTCGAGATCCCCGACGGCTGGCACACGACCTACCGCTTCTCGCTGAAGCCGGCCGAATGGATCGATTACGACGCCGCGAACTGGTTCACGTCGACGTATCCCGAATCGATCTTCGTGAACGACCTGATCGCGTGCCGCGTGCTGCCGGACGGCCGCGCGGCGCTGCTCAACACCGCGCTGACGCTGCGCGACGCGGCGGGCGCCGGGCGCACGGTCACGTTCGACAAGGCAGCCGACTGGGCCGCATGCCTGCGCGACACGATCGGCATCAATACGGCGGGATTCGATCTCGACGCGCTGTTCGCGCGGCTCGCGGCGCGAACAGCGCGGTAACGCGGGCATACGAGGCACTGCAAGCGGCCTGCTCGCGGGCCGCGCGCCGATTCAATCCAGTCGTTTCATCGCATCCGCATTTGACTTTTGCTAGATTGCTAGCATACTAGCCTCCATGACCGACGAAGAAGTGAAGCAATTCAACGTGTACCTGCCGCTCGGCCTGATCCGGCAGGTCAAGCATCGCGCCATCGAAACGGAGCAATCGCTGTCCGCGCTGGTGGCCGACGCGTTGCGCGCGTACCTGGCCGCGCCGCCGCCCGGCGCGGGACCGTCCAACAAGGAGGAGTGACATGTCATCCGAGCGAATCGAAGCCGTGTACCTGACGACGCATAACTGGGGCAAGTCGGCGAAGTTCTTCCAGGCGCTGGGCTTCACGCTGGAATTCGAAACCGATCACCAGTCGGGCCAGTTGCGCAGCGGCGACGGCCCGTTCCTGTTCATCGCCGAAGTGCCGCCGAGCGAAAAGCCCGACATGCAGGTCGTGATCAAGGTCGCCGACGAGCAGGCGGTGCAGCCGCAGCCGATCGTCGATGTCGTCACGCCGTTCGAGGATACGCACTGGGGGACGCGCGACATGACCGTGCGCGATCCGGACGGCCGGGTGTGGCGTCTGCAGGCGCCGGGCAAGCAGCACGCGTGAGGTCGACATGACGGTTATCCGCGAAGACGACGCGCCCGACAGCACGGCCGCGCGCGTCGCGCTGTGGCGTGCGCTGCACGTCGAACTCGACGCGCCGCCGCATGTGCTCACGGACGAAATCGGGTTGCAATTGCTCGCGCCGGCACCCGGCTGGCAGCAGCGCGGCGACATGGATCCGCAGTTCACGCGGCCGTTTCGCGCCTCGATCGTCGCGCGGGCGCGTTTCATCGAGGATCTCGTGGCCGAACAGGCGGCGCGCGGCGTGAGCCAGTACGTGATCCTCGGCGCGGGGCTCGACAGCTTCGTGCAGCGCCGGCCGGACATGGCGTCGCGCGTGACCGTGTTCGAAGTCGACCAGCCGGCGCCGCAGCGCTGGAAGCAGCGCCGCCTGGTCGAACTCGGCTTCGGCGTGCCCGGCTGGCTGCGCTTCGTGCCGGTCGATTTCGAGGCGAAGCAGTCGTGGCGCGATGCACTCGTCGGCGCGGGCTTCGAGGCGGGCCAGCCGGCGGTCGTGGTGTCCACCGGCGTCAGCATGTACCTGACGCGCGAAGCGAATGCGGCCGCGCTGCGCGAAGTCGCGTCGCTCGCGCCCGGTTCCACGTTCGCAATGACGTTCCTGCTGCCGCTGGAAAATGCGGATCCGGACGTGCGCCCGGGGCTGGAAATGGCCGCGAAGGGCGCGCAGGCGAGCGGCACGCCGTTCATCAGCTTCTTCATGCCGGAACAGATCCAGGCGCTTGCACGGGAGGCCGGTTTTGCGAAGGCCGAACACGTGTCGGCCGCCGAGCTGACGCGCCGTTATTTCGCCGATCGCACGGACGGCCTGCGGCCGCCGAACCGCGCGGAGGAATTGCTCGTCGCGACGGTTTGACCCGTCGCCCTCGTCGCTCTCGTCACGCGCGTTCGAGCACGGCCATTTCCCGCACGACCACGAGCAGCACCGCGAGGCTCGTGCTGCCGGATGCGCGTAGATCCGCGAGCAGGTGCTCGTAACGCGCGAGCGCGGCCTCGCGGCGCACGCGCCACGCGCCGACGATCGTGTCCGGCGTGGTCGAATCCGGCGATTCCGCGAGCGCGCTCGTCGCGAGCGTGCGCTTGAGCCGCGCGACTTCCGCGAGCGCGGCGGCGCGCGCGAGCATGTCCCAGTGCGTCGGCGTCGGCAGGTTCGCCGCGCGTTCGCCGATCCACCCGTAATTGAGCAGGGTGCCGAGCGAGAAATAGACGCCCGCGACGAGTTCGAGGCTGCGGTTGCAGGTCGCCGCCACTTCGGCGATGTCGAGCAGCGCGGCCGAGATGTCGCCGCTCGCGACGCGTACCGCGAGCGCGCTGTCGACGCCGGCATCGACCAGCACGCGCTGCCGCTCGGACAGCGCTTCCAGATCGTCGGCGGGCAGCAGCGACGGCAGTTGCGGCGCGATGCGCTGCACCGCGTCGCGGCAGCGCGCGATCAATCCGGCGACGCCGCCGTCGGCCACCGCGCCGGACTGCAGATGCCGCAGGAACCACAGCGCCGCGCGCTCCAGCAGCCGCGCGACGTCGACGAACATGCGCGCCTGCACGTCGTCGGCGACGCGATTGTCGAGCGCGTCGATATCGCGCCACACCGCATCGAGGTCGAACACGTCGCGCGCCATGATGCACGCGCGCACGATGTCGCCGGGCTGCGCGTCGGTTTCCTCCATCAGCCGGTGCACGAACGCGCAGCCGACGCGGTTCACGAGCGCATTCGTCAGATGCGTCGCGAGAATCTCGCGGCGCAGCGGATGGCGGCGCATCGGCTCGCTGAAGCGCTGTTGCAGCGGCTTCGGGAAGTAGTCGACGAGCATCGCGGCCACCAGCGGATCCTCGGGCACGTCGGATTCGAGCAGCGCGTCGTAGAGCCACATCTTGCTGTACGCGAGCAGCACCGCGCGCTCCGGCGACGTGAGGCCGAGCTTCGCGGCCTGCCGCTCGGCGACTTCGTCGTCGGTCGGCAGGAATTCGATCACGCGGTTCAGGCGGCCCGCGCGTTCGAGCCAGCGCATCAGGCGTGCCTCGGCGTCGAGCAGTTCGACCGCATAGCGGCCGGCGATCGACAGCGCCTGCGTCTGGTAGTAGTTGTCGCGCAGCACGAGCAGCCCGACTTCGTCGGTCATCTCGGCGAGCAGCGCGTTGCGCTGCTTCTCGGTCATCTCGCCGTCGGACACCACGAGTCCGAGCAGGATCTTGATGTTGACTTCGTGATCCGAACAATCGACGCCGGCCGAGTTGTCGATCGCGTCGGTATTGATGCGGCCGCCGCGCTGCGCGAATTCGATGCGGCCGAACTGCGTGCAGCCGAGATTGCCGCCTTCGCCGACGACCTTGCAGCGCAGGTCCGCGCCGTTCACGCGCACCGCGTCGTTCGCGCGGTCGCCGACTTGCGCGTGCGTTTCGCGCGCGGCCTTCACGTAGGTGCCGATGCCGCCGTTGTACAGCAGGTCGACCGGCGCTTGCAGGATCGCGCGGATCAGCTCGGTCGGCGGCAGCGCCTGCGCGTCGATACCGAGCGCGGACTGCACGGCCGGCGACAGCGGGATCGTCTTCGCGGTGCGCGGATACACGCCGCCGCCGGGCGAGATCACCGACGTATCGTAGTCGGCCCAGCTCGAGCGTTCGAGCGCGAACATGCGCTGGCGCTCCGCGAAGCTCGTCGCCGGGTCGGGGTTCGGGTCGAGGAACACGTGCCGGTGATCGAACGCGGCGACGAGCCGGATATGCGGCGACAGCAGCATCCCGTTGCCGAACACGTCGCCCGACATGTCGCCGACGCCGACCACGGTGAAATCGGTCGCCTGCGTGTCGACGCCCATCTCGCGGAAGTGCCGCTTCACCGATTCCCACGCGCCGCGCGCGGTGATCGCCATCTTCTTGTGGTCGTAGCCGACCGAGCCGCCGGACGCGAACGCGTCGTCGAGCCAGAAGCCGTATTCGTGCGAGATCGCGTTCGCATAGTCGGAGAAGGTGGCCGTGCCCTTGTCGGCGGCAACGACCAGGTACGGATCGTCGGCGTCGTGGCGCACCACGTCGGGCGGCGGCACGATCGCGTTGCCGGCGAGGTTGTCGGTGAGGTCGAGCAGCCCGCGCAGGAACGTCTGGTAGCACGCGATGCCTTCGCGCATCCACGCTTCGCGATCGCTCTGCGGCGGCGGGTTCTTCACGACGAAGCCGCCTTTCGAGCCGACCGGCACGATCACGACGTTCTTCACCATCTGCGCCTTCATCAGCCCGAGCACCTCGGTGCGGAAATCCTCGCGGCGATCCGACCAGCGCAGCCCGCCGCGCGCGACGCGCCCGCCGCGCAGGTGCACGCCCTCGACGCGCGGCGAATACACCCAGATCTCGAACATCGGCTTCGGTTCGGGCAGGCCGGGCACCTTCGCCGGATTGAACTTGAACGACAGGTACGGCTTCGCTTCGCCGTTCGCGTCCGCGAGGAAGTAGTTCGTGCGCTCGGTCGCGTTGATCACGCCGAGGAACTGGCGCAGGATGCGATCCTCGTCGAGGTTCGGCACCTGGTCGAGCGCGCCTTCGATCGCCTTCAGCAGCCGTTCGGCCTGCACGTCGCGCGTGTCGCCGATGCGCGGGTCGAAGCGCAGCAGGAACAGCTCGACAAGTTGCCGCGCGATCGCCGGATTGCCGGTCAGCGCGCGTTCGATATACGCGTCGCTGAAGGTCGAGCCGACCTGCCGCAGATATTTCGCATACGCGCGCAGGATCGTCACCTCGCGCGCGCTCAGGTGCGCGCGCAGCACGAGGCGGTTGAAGTCGTCGTTCTCGATCCGGCCGCTCCAGATCCGGTCGAACGCATCTTCGAACAGGCCTTTCACGCGCTCGATGTCGAACTCGGTATCGTCGGCGAGTTCCAGCCCGAAATCGTGTACCCACGCGTGCGCGGCGTCCTGCGTCTGGATCCGGTACGGCCGCTCCTCGTCGACGCGCACGCCGAGATGTTCGAGCATCGGCAGGCTGCGCGACAGCGCGATCGGGTCGCCCGCGCGATACACCTTGAAGCGGAACGCGCGCGGCTCGGCCTCGATCGGCCGGTACAGGTTCATCGCGAGCTGGCCCGAATCCTTCACGCGCTCGATCAGCTCGATGTCGCGCACGGCCGTGCGCGCCGGATAGTCGTCGCGATAGCCTGCCGGGAACGACTCGGCATAGCGCTGCAGCAGGCGGTTGCCTTGTTCTTCGCCGAATGCGTCGAGCAGCGCGTCGGCGAGATCGTCCTGCCAGCGGCGCGTGACCTGCACGAGCCGCGTTTCGAGTTCGCGCGTGTCGACGTCGGGCATCGTGCCCGGTTCCGCATGCACGACGAAGTGAATGCGGGCGAGCGCCGATTCCGACAGCAGCGGCGTGAATTCGACGTTCACGCCGTTGTACGCGTCGACCAGCAGCTTCGCGATGCGGCGGCGCAGGTCGGTGTTGTACTTGTCGCGCGGCACGAACACGAGGCACGATACGAAGCGGTCGAACCGGTCGCGCCGCACGAACAGCCGCGTGCGCTGGTGTTCCTGCAGGCGCAGGATGCCGAGCGCGATGTCGTAGAGCCGGTCTTCGTCGGCCTGGAACAGTTCGTCGCGCGGATAGGTTTCGAGCACCGTCACGAGCGACTTGCCGAGATGCCCTTTCGGCAAAAAGCCCGCGCGCCGCACGATGTTCGCGCACTTGCGGCGCACGATCGGAATCTCGGTGTACGAACCGAAATAGGCGGTCGACGTGTAGAGCCCGATGAAGCGGCGCTCGCCGGTGACCTTGCCGTCGGCGCCGACGAGTTTCACGCCGACGTAGTCGAGGTAGCCGGGCCGGTGCACCGTCGCGCGCGAATTCGCCTTGGTCACGAAGATCGGCCATGCGCCGGTGATGATGTCGGCGGCGGCCGGCGGCAGCGGCGTCACGTCGGCGGCGCCGGACGTGCGCAGCGATTCGCGCAGGATCCCGAAGCCCGAGCCGTCGATGCCGCGCAGGCCGAAGCCCGTGCCGTCCGATACGAGCGCGTAGTCGCGCTGACCGAGGAACGTGAAGTGATCGGCGGCCATCCATTCGAGGAACGCGCGCGCCTCGATGTCCTCCGCGGTCGATTCGCGCGCCTTCATCTCCTTGATCGTCGCGCGGGCGATGTCGACGATCTTCGGCCAGTCCTCGACCGACGCACGCACGTCGCCGAGCACGCGCGCGATGTCCTCGCGCAGCGTGTCGAGCAGCGCGGCGTCGCCGCAGCGGTCGACTTCGAAATGGATGAACGACGCGAGTTGCGACCGGCCGTCGCCGGACGTCGCACCGCCCGCGTCGACGCGCTCGATGCCGCCGCCGGCGCCGCGCCAGATGCGGAACACCGGATGCAGCGCCGAGTGCAGCGCGAGCCCGAGACGGTTGATGGCCATCGTCACCGAGTCGACCAGGAACGGCATGTCGTCGTTGACGATCTCGATCACCGTGTGGTCGGAATGCCAGCCGTGCTGTTCGAGGATCGGGTTGTACACGCGCAGGCGTTCGCTGCCGGGCACGAATTTCTGGGCGGTCTGCCAGTGCGCCATCGCGGCGCCGTACAGGTCGGCGATGCCGCGGCTCTGCAGATCGTCGGCATCGACGAAATCGTAGTAATGACGCAGGAAGGGTTCGACGATCCGGAACGTGGCGTCGGGCAGACGAGCGCGCGCGAATTCGACGACATCGGAGAGCAGGTGTGCGACGACTTCCTCGTTCTTCGCTTCCATGGCGGTCTCCGTCGGGTGGCCATTGGCTGCTGCGTCTGTCCGGCATTATGCGCCGATTGCGCGACAAAGCGATGTGCGGGCGCACAACGGAGGCGAGTGGAGGTGCCGGCGTGCAGCACGCGTCGCAGGCGCTGCGGTGCAGGGCTCAGTGCAGGGCGGACGGCGCCGACGCGACGCCGCCGTCGGTGCTCAGCGCTCGTCGCTCCACAGCTTCCCTGCTGTTGCCCAGTTTTCCTTCTTCACGTCGGTCAGGATGATGTCGACCGAGCCCGGCGTGCAGCCGAGCATGTCGCACGTGACGCGCGTGATTGCTTCGACGAATGCGCGCTTCTGCTCGACGGTGCGGCCTTCGAACAGCTGGATATTGAAAGTCGGCATGACACAGGCTCCGGTTGGGATTGAACGATTGACGATGAACGATTCGGTCGGATGCGGATGCGCCGTCAATCACGATACGACGGATCGATCCGGTCGAGCCGGCGCAGCAGCGCCGGCCATTCCAGTTCGCCTTCGATCGCGCCGCCGTCGCGCAACTGTTCGGCGGTGCGCTCGGCGATGGCCGGCTCCGGCAGCACGAGCGGCCCGCCGCCTGCTTGCGCGCGCACCTGGATGTCGCACGCCTTGATCAGCGTATCCATCAGCACGTAGGCTTCGGCGACGGTCCGGCCGACCGTCAGCGTGCCGTGATTGCGCAGCAGCATCGCCGATTTCGCGCCGAGGCTCGCGGTCAGCCGTGCGCCTTCGGCCGGCGAGAACGCGAGCGCTTCGTAGTCGTGGTACGCGAGATCGCCATGAAAGCGCAACGCGTGCTGCGACGCCGGCAACAGCCCGTCGCGCTGGATCGACACGGCGATGCCGGCCGTATTGTGCAGGTGCATCACGCAGACGGCGTCGGCGCGCGCGGTGTGCACGGCCGCATGCAGTGCGAAGCCGGTCACGTTGACCGCGTGCTCGCTGTCGCCGATCCGGTTGCCGGCCACGTCGATCTTCACGAGGTTCGACGCGCGAACCTCGTCGAACGTGAGGCCGAACGGGTTGATCAGGAAGTGGCCGGGCTCGCCGGGCACGGTCGCGGATAGATGCGTGTAGATCAGGTCGTCCCAGCCGTTCAGCGCGACGAGCCGGTACGCGGCGGCGAGGTCGACGCGCAGCCTGCGTTCGGCGTCGGAGATCGGGCCGCCGGGCTTCACGGCGTCAGGACGGTGTGCGAATGACATCGGGTGCTCCGAGGGTGAGGCGGCGCGCGACGACTACGGTCACCCACGCCGCGAGCGCGAACGGGGCTGTAAACACCGGGATGCCCGCGCGCATCGCGAGCCACTGGATCAGCGCGGCGAGTGCGGCGGCCGCGAGCGCCGCACGCGGCCCGCGCGACATCAGCGCGAGTGCGGCGAGCGCGCCGTTGAAGCCGAGCAGGCCGCCGGCGAACGACGCGTCGCTTGCGCCGAGCGCGACCAGCAGCACGGTCGACGCGATCGCGCCGCCGAGCGCGAACGCGGCCGCGCGGCGCGACGCGACGGCGAGGCCGGCGACGACCAGCGCGCCGGCCCATGCGCCTTGCGCGAAGGTCGTCTGAGCGATGCCCGACAGCAGCGCGTCGGCGGCGGAAGCGAGCGTCGGCACCGGGGCGGCGGTCGCGCCGTCCGCATGTTGCAACGCGACAAACGGCAGCCACAGCGCGGTGACGGCCAGGCACGGGCTCGAATACGGGCACTGGCGCCAGCGGGCGAGCGACGCCCGCATCGCGCGTTGCACGAGCGCCGCGCCGATCGCGACCAGCGGCACCAGCGCGACGGCGGCGAGTTGATGGGGCGCGAACAATACGGCGATCAGCGCGGCGAGCGCACCGTTGAAGCCGTGCAGCCCCTGTTCGACGTCGCGGCGTTCGGCGCCGGTCAGCACGGCCGTCATGCTGGCGGCGGCCGAGCCGACCAGCGCCGCGCATGCGAGCCGCAGGTCGTTCAGCGCGAGCGCGGCGAGCAGCAGCGACCCGGTGAGCGCATTCGCCTGCAGCACGATCTGCCCGATGCCGCGCAGCAGGATGCGCAGGTCGATCGACGGCGAAGCGGGGCGGGCAGTAGGCATGATCGCGGCGGAACAGGATGAGCCGCGAGCATAGGACACTCTGCGATGCACCGGAATAGGGAATTCTGGATAGTCAGGATTTGTGGTCGATGCCCTGAAGCGGGGCATCGCGAGGTGCGGTGCGCGTACTCGGGATGTTTTGTTAGCGTTTTCGCGAGATTCTGGCGATTCGATATCAAATTTGCGCCATCGCTATTGCTTTCGTGTGCACGCGGGGTTGCCGAGGGGGGACCCATGCGCGTCAATTTCAACGCTCTAGCGACCGGGCCGCCGAGTTGGACTCAATCGACGGCGGCATTCCGGATAGCGACGATTTGTGTGACGATGCCCCGACGCGGGATACCAAGGAGGTGGAACGATGCGCGAAGTACGTTGGGCGTCGCTCGAAGGCGACGGAATCGAACATCTGACGTTCGACCGGAATGAATCCGGCATCGTCGTCGAAAGCGCGGCGGTCGGCCAGCGGTATGGCCGTGCGTACGGGCTCGCGTATCGCGTCGAATGCGATCCGCAATGGCGCGTGACCTACGCGGTGCTCAAGGTGATGGGCGGCGGCACGCTCGAACTGCGTGGCGACGGGGCCGGGCACTGGCGTGACGGCTCAGGCCGCGAACTGCACGAGCTCGACGGCTGCATCGATATCGACATCGCCGCGACGCCGTTCACGAATTCGCTGCCGATCGGCCGCCTCGGGCTCGCGCGCGGCGAGCGGCGGCCGATCGACGTCGCGTACATCTCGACGCCGGATCTGAAAGTCACGCCGGTCAAGCAGGCTTATGCGTGCATCGAACCGGGCCGCCGCTATCGCTACGAAGGGATCTTCCGGAATTTCACCGCGGAGATGGACATCGACGACGACGGGCTCGTGATCGACTACGAAACGCTGTTCAAGCGACTGCCGCCGTTGCGCTGATCCGCGGCTTCCGTTCGCGTGGCCGGTACCGCCGCTGCCGACGCGGCGGCAACCGCGGGCCGTTCATGCGCGGCCGCGAACCGGTCGATCCGCGACGCGATCATGTCCGGATGGCGCAGCACGATCCAGTGCGTGCCGTCGATTTCCTCGCGCACGTGCTCGCCGAGCCAGCGGTCGAGGTCGACCGACATTTCGGGCGTCACGTAGCGGTCGCGCAGCGGAACGAGAATCTGCACCGGCGCCTGCGCGTACCGTTCACGCGGCTTCCGGGCCCGGGCAAGGAAGTTCGCGCGGTACATCTGCATCCCGTTCAGCGCGTTCTTCAGTTGCGCGGGATCGCGCTCGGCGCGCACGCGTTCGGTGAGCTGCAGCCAGCGCGGCCACAGCGCGGCGCCGCCGAGCCGCCACACCAGCGACGGCACGAGCGGCAGATGGAAGAACGCGATGTACCAGGATTTCAGGCTCTGCCGGAGCCGCATCTTCGCGCGGAACACGTGATCGAGACACGGGCCGGAGATCGACGTGTACGACGCGATGCGGCTGCGGAACGCGGGGTCGGTCACGGCCTCCCAGCACTGGATCGAGCCCCAGTCGTGGCCGACCAGGTGGAACGGCCGGCCGCCGCAGGTCGCGTCGGCCACCGCTTTCAGGTCGCCGGCGAGCCGTTCGAGCGTGTAGTCGGCACGGCGGCGCGGCGCATCGGATGCGCCGGCGCCGCGCACGTCGTACGCGATCACGCGGTAGCGCTTCGCGAGCCGCGCGCGGATCGGCGCCCACACGGTCGCCGAGTCCGGGTAGCCATGCACGAGGATCAGCGGCGGCGCGCGACGCGACCCGCTGACGTAGACGGCGAGTTTCACGTCGCCGGACCGGACGGTCAGCATCTCGTGAGCGCGCGCCATCGCGTCATGCCTGCGCTACCGAATGCAGCGGCACGCGGCGCGGGGCGGCTTGCGCCGCATAGCGCGCGTTGGTCGCGTCGATGTTATCGAGCAGCGTGTCGAGCTCCTGCAGGTACTGATGGTTGTCGTGATCCCACGGGTGGAAGCCCGGGCGGAAGTAGTCGAGCCATTCGCGCGCGATGCTCGGGAACACGCCGTTCTTCGGGCTGTACAGATACTTCACGAGGCGCCACATGCCGTCGAACTTGCCGTGTTCGCGACGGTGCGCGCGCATCAGCCGCACGTGGAAGTCGAACACGATCGCCCAGAAGAATACCGTCGTCGTCAGCATCGTGCCGGTGCGCAGCAGGTAGCTGCCGAGGCCCGGCTTCATCACGGTGCGCCACACGTCGTAGGACACCGCCTTGTGCTCGGTTTCCTCCATTGCGTGCCACATCCACATCTGCTGGTAGCCCTCGACCGAGCCGTCGATCCGGTGCTCGTGGCCCGACAGCAACTGGTTCGCGAGGATCGCCGTGTAGTGTTCGAGCGCGATAGTGATCGCCAGCTGCATCGAGTGCGGCAGCACCTTCTTGAACCAGCCGAGGATCGTCCACAGACGCTTGTCGAGCTTGTGCGCGGGCAGGCCTGACGCCTGCAGCAGATCGTTGTATTCGATGTGCTCGCGCGTGTGCATCGCTTCCTGCCCGATGAAGCCGATCACCTGCTTCTTCAGTTCGGGATCCTCGATCCGGTCGCGGTAGTTGCGTACCGAATCCATGAAGAAGCGTTCGCCGGCCGGGAACAGTAGCGACAGCGCATTCATGAAGTGCGTGACGGGCACGCCCTGCACATGCCAGTCCTTCGCGCGTTCGGGTGGCAGCGCGAAACGGATGTCGCGCCGTACGGGCATCATGTTCGGTGTCGTCATGATTGTTCTCCCTGATTGCCTGCATTGTTGTAGGTGGCGTGCACCGGTGCCGGCGCCGGCGCGCCGCGTGCGGCACGGCGGGCTTTCGCGGCCTCGCGGCGCGTCGCGAGCACGACGAGCGCCTGGTACGCGGCCGGCAGGATGCGCGCCATCCAGTCCGCGCCCTTCGCGTCACGGCCGATCAGCACGCGGCGCTTGTTCTTGCGCACGCCGGCGAGGATCGTGCGCGCGGCGTCGTCGGCGGTCGTGATGAAGAACTTCTCGAAGCTGTCCTTGCCTTGCTGTTCGCTCTCGACGATGAAGCCGACCATGTTCTTCGCGACGCGGCTCGACTGCGCGATGTTGGTGCGGATGCCGCCCGGATGCACGCAGGTGGCCGACACGCCGCACTTCATCATGTCGAGTTCCTGGCGCAGCGATTCGGTGAAGCCGCGCACCGCGAACTTGGTCGCGTTGTAGCCGCTCATGCCCGGCTGCGCGAAGATCCCGAAGATGCTCGACGTGTTGATCACGTGGCCGTCGCCCGATGCCTTCAGGTGCGGCAGGAACGCCTTCGTGCCGTGCACGACGCCCCAGAAGTTGATGTTCACGATCCACTCGAGATCGCTGTAGTCCATCCCTTCGATCGTGCTCGACAGCGCGACGCCCGCGTTGTTGAAGATCAGGTTGACCTTGCCGTGCTCCTTCGCGGTGTCGTCGGCCCACGCGAACATCGCGTCGCGATCGCCGACGTCGAGCACGCGCGTCGATACGCGCACGTTCGGCGCGATCGCACCGACGATCCGTTCGGTTTCGGCGAGGCCGATGCCGTTCTTGTCGGCGAGCGACACGTGGCAGCCGGCCTGCGCGAGCTGGATCGCGAGTGCGCGGCCCATGCCCGAGCCGGCACCCGTGATCGCGGCGACCTTGTTGGCGAAATCTCTCATGTCGGTGGCTCCTTGTCTGGCTCAGGCCGCTTCGGCGGGCGTGGAAGCGGAAGCGGCCGGCGCGGCGGCGGGCCGCGCGGTCGTGTCGTGCGGCGCGCGATACGCGTGGTAATCGGCGATCGAGAACTGCGCGGTGGCCTGGCGGAAGCGCCACGTGAAGCCCGGCCACAGCGTCGTGTTCTTGCCGGTGCGCGGGTCGAGGTACCAGCTCTTGCAGCCGCCCGTCGACCAGATCGCCTTCTTCAGCTTGCCCTGCAGGTCGTCGTTGTACTGCGCCTCGACGAGCGGGCGTACCTCGATCGCCTCGGCGCGCTCGCGGCGCATCGCCTGCAGCGCGCCGAGGATGTATTCGATCTGCGACTCGATCATGAACACCATCGAGTTGTGGCCGAGGCCCGTGTTCGGGCCGACGATCATGAAGAAGTTCGGGTAGCCGGGCAGCGTCGTGCCGAGATACGCATGCGCGCCGTCGCGCCACGCATCGACGATGTCGAGGCCGCCGCGGCCGATGATCGCGCCGCGCGGATACGGGTCGGCCACCTGGAAGCCGGTGCCGTAGATCAGACAGTCCACTTCATGACGCTTGCCGTCGGTCGTCACGACCGCGTCGGCTTCGATGCGATCGATGCCGGTCGTGATCACGTCGACGTTCTTGCGCGACAGCGCCGGGTAGTAGTCGTTCGAGATCAGCACGCGCTTGCAGCCGAGCGTGTAGTTCGGTGTGACGGCCTTGCGCAGTGCCGGATCGGGAATCTGCTTGCGGATGTGACGCAGCGCGAGCTTCTGCACGTTCTTCATCAGCGACGGATGGATCGCGAAGCCGAGCACGCGCGATTCGAGCATCCAGTAGATGCCGCTGCGCACGACCTTCTGCGTGAACGGCAGCGTGCGGAACAGCCATTTCTCGACGCCGGTCAGGTTGCGGTCGGGCTTCGGCATGATCCACGGCGGCGTGCGCTGGAACAGCGCGAGCGACTTCACGCGCGGCGCGATCTGCGGCACGAACTGGATCGCGCTCGCGCCGGTGCCGATCACCGCGACGCGCTTGCCTTCGAGCGGGTAGGCGTGATCCCACTGCTGCGAATGGAACGCGCGGCCCTTGAAGGTTTCGACACCGGGAATCGCCGGCAGCGCGGCGCGCGACAGCCCGCCCATCCCGGACACCAGCACGCGCGCCGACAGCCGCTTGCCGTTCGCGAACGTGAGGCGCCAGCGTTGCGCGGCTTCGTCGTACTCGGCGCGCTGCAACTCGTGATTCAGCCGCAGGTGCGGGCCGACGCCGAAGCGCTGCACGCAGTCTTCCAGATACGCGCGGATCTCCGGCTGCGGCGCGAACATGCGCGTCCAGCGCGGGTTCGGCGCGAACGAGAACGAATAGACGTGCGATTGCACGTCGCATGCACACCCGGGGTAATGATTGTCGCGCCACGTGCCGCCGACCGACGCAGCCTTCTCGAGGACGACGAAGTCGGTCACGCCGGTTTGTTTCAGGCGGATCGCCATCCCGAGGCCGGCGAAGCCGGTGCCGATGATGGCGATGTCGATGGCTTCATCCAGGCCGTCAGGGCTGGGTGGACCGAAAGGCAACGTGCGAGCATTCATCCGGGTGTCTCCGATCTGGCTCATTTTTTAATGTTACATTGGTTGATGTAACGATAGTGGGTGAACCCGGAAACCGCAAGAGGCTAGAAGCGACGCTCTAAGGGCAGGAAATCAAGCGGGGAAAGGCTGAGCGGGGTTTGGAACGGTTCCGTTTCCGCCATGCGGGATGCGCGGAAAAGGCCGTCGGCAGGGCGGGAGGCGCTGGCGATCAAGCCGCCGGCGCGCGGCGGCCTGTTTGAAACGGTATCAGGGACGGATCGATCGAGCGGCCGTCTCATGGAAAACCCCGGCCACGATCGTGACCTGCGCGAGCGCATAGAGGCCCCAGATCAGATAGTCGATGCCCGGAAAACCGCCGAGGAACCGGCCGACGCCGATCAGCGTGTCCGAGCCGACGAAGATCAGGCTGCCGATCGCGACCAGCGGGCCGCGCGTGCGGGCGGCGAGCGCGAAGCTCGCCATCGCGCACAGCACGAGCATATAGACGGCGACCGGCGCCAGCAGCTCGCCGAGGTGCGGGAAGAACGCGACGTAGAACGCCGGCGCGGCGATCCACAGCCCGACGAGCGCAACGATGCGCCAGCCACGCGGCCGCGCGCGCCACCGGAAGAAAATCGCGCAATAACACAGGTGCGTGAGCAGGAACGCGCCGAGGCCGAATACGAACGACAGCGGCCAGTCGGGCAGCGCGAGTAGCACGTCGCCGAGCACGGCCGTCGCGAGTGCCGCGCACAGCCACGCGCGTTCGCGCGGCGCGCCGCAGGTGCCGCCCGCCGCGAGCAGCAGGACGCCCGTCGCGGCCTTCGCGGCGGCCTGGCCCGGATAGGGCGCGGCGGCGAGCGACAGCCCGTACAGCAGCGCCGCCGCGATGGCGAGCGGCCAGAGCCGGCGATAGGTGGCGGGAAGCGTGGCGATCAAGGCGGGTGTCTCCGGTGTGTTGTCGTCCGCGGTGGACGATGTGCCGTTCACCGCGTGGCTGCTGGCCATTATCCGGAAGAACGGGTGCGCGAAAACCGGCGAACCCTTCTAGGAAACGACGGCGACCGCAGGCGGCGCCGCCACCGGACTTTTTTCGCGCGTTGCCCCGGCTGAACCGGGGCAACGGTTCCGATTCGGCTTGCTACGATCGCCGCGGTATTACCGTTGTCGTTGTCGATGTCCCGCCTTGCTTCGCGACTGGATGCGCGAGCCGGTACATGCCCGATGAATCCCCGCCGTGCCCGGCCCGCGCGCTCAGTCGAAGCGGGGCGGTCCGGCCATCACGAAAACAGGTCCGACCATGACCGAACTTCTCCACGGCGACGGCGCGATCCGTCGAACGACGCCGTACGGCTCGTCGATCGAAAACACCTACGCGGGCGTGCTGTCGTTCATGCGCCGCAACTACTCGCGCGCGCTCGACGGCGTCGACGTCGCGATTTCCGGCGTGCCGCTCGACCTCGCGACGACTTATCGCTCCGGTGCGCGGCTCGGGCCGGCCGCGATCCGCGCGGCGAGCGTGCAGCTCGCGGAGCTCAATCCGTATCCGTGGGGCTTCGATCCGTTCGACGATCTCGCGGCCGTCGACTACGGCGACTGCTGGTTCGATGCGCACAACCCGCTGTCGATCAAGCCGGCGATCGTCGAGCATGCGCGCACGATCCTGAGCTCGGGCGCGAAGATGCTGACGCTCGGCGGCGACCACTACATCACGTATCCGCTGCTGGTCGCGCACGCGGAGCGCTACGGCAAGCCGCTATCGCTGATCCATTTCGACGCGCACTGCGATACGTGGGCCGACGACGATCCGGACAGCCTCAATCACGGGACGATGTTCTACAAGGCGGTAAACGAAGGACTGATCGATCCCGCGACGTCGGTGCAGGTCGGCATCCGTACGTGGAACGACGACTTTCTCGGGATCGAGCGGCTCGATGCCGCGTGGGTGCATGACCATGGTCCGCGAGCGGCGGTCGAGCGGATCGTCGAGATCGTCGGCGCGCGGCCTGCGTATCTGACGTTCGATATCGATTGCCTCGATCCGGCGTTCGCGCCGGGGACGGGGACGCCGGTCGCGGGCGGATTGTCGTCGGCACAGGCGCTGGCGATCGTGCGCTCGCTCGGCGCGGTGAATCTGGTCGGAGCGGATGTGGTGGAGGTCGCGCCCGCGTACGATCACGCGGACATCACGGCGATCGCGGCCGCGCATGTGGCGTGCGATCTGCTGTGTTTGTGGCGGCAGAAGAAGGTGGCGGGGGCGCCGCGTTGAGCGCGTGCCGCTCGGGACACGAAAGCGGCCGGTGGGGCATCGCGCCCGGCCGGCCTGCTGATGGATGGGGCCGCGAGCGTTACTTCGCCGCCAGCGCACTCGCCACGGTTTTGTCGACCCATGCGTTGTCGGCCACGCTCAGCTTCTGCGGAATGAGCTTCGCCGCGTAGAACGCATCGGCAACACCCTGCTGCGCGGCGACGATGCGCTCATCGATCGGCACCGCACCGAACGGCACCCGCTTGATCCACGTTTCGACGAGCGCCTCGGGCAACCCGACCTTCGGTGCAAGCAGCGCGGCCGTGTCGGCCGGATGCCCGTTGACCCACTGGCCGGTTTCGCGCGCCTGTTTCAGGATCGCGCCGACCACGTCGGGATGCTGTTGCGCGAAACGCCGCGTCGCCTCGTAGAAATTGTTGGTCGCCGCGAGCCCCGCGTAATCGGACAGCGTGCGCACCTTCAGCGCGTTCTGCGCGGCCGCGTAGTACGGATCCCACACGGCCCACGCATCGACATTGCCGCTTTCGAACGCGGCGCGCGCGTCGGCCGGCGCGAGATACACGGGATGGATTTCGTCATAGCGCACGCCGGCTTTCTTCAGCGCCTCGAGCAGCAGGTAGTTCGCACTCGAGCCTTTCTGCAGCGCGACCTTCTTGCCGCGCAGGCCGGCCACCGTCCGGATCGGCGAATCGCTCTTCACGAATACCGCTTCGTTGTGCGGCGCCGGCGGTTCCGCGCCGACATAGACGAACTGCACGCCGGCCGCCTGCGCGAACACGGGCGGCGGCGCGCCGGTGTAGCCGAAGTCGATGCTGTTCGCGTTCAGCGCTTCGAGCAGTTGCGGGCCGGCCGGGAATTCGAACCATTGAACGTCATAGCCGAGCGGCTTGAGTCGCGCTTCGAGCGCGCCCTGCGCCTTGACGATCGACAGCAGGCCGGCCTTTTGATAACCGATGCGCACGATTTTGTCGGTGCCGCCTTGCGCGAATGCCGACGCGGCGGACAGCGCAACGAGCGAGACGGCGGCGGCGCGGGTAATCCAGCGGGTGAAACGAATCATCGAGTGAACTCCATGCGAGGCATCTTCGGGGAGCGGCGGCGCCGCTCGGTTGGAAGAATCGTCGCATGGGCGATCGTGCCCGCAAACGAAGCATTGCCGATATGGATATGACGGCGGCCGCCCTATGCTTTGGCGTCGTGGCCTGCCGGATCGGACGACTCCGTCGTGCCGGAATGCGGTGAAACAGGTGAACGGGCGTGTCATGCAAAAAGCCGGTGGGCACGTTGCCCGCCGGCTTTTTATGACCGTCTGCTGATATCGACAGTAGCGTGGCCTTTAACCGCGCGTATCGACCCAGTTGCGTGCCCAGCGTGCCGAATGCGCGATCGCCTGCGCTTCGCTCGCGAAGTAGTCGAGCGAATAGAACTGGTAGCGGCCTTCGTCGCGCGTGCTATCGGCACGTTCGAGCAGCAGGTTGGATGAAAAGCTCCCGTCGGGCAGGCGATGCGCCGAGGGTTGGACGGCATAGCCGTTGTACTGTTGAATTCGTTGGTTGTACATTTTAATTTTAATGATGATCGAGTGCGCGCGTGCCGTGCGAAATGCGCACGGGTATGCCGATTCAACGCCATTGCGAGCGGAATCTGACGCAGTCGGAAAGCGAAAAATAAGGCGTTGCGGCCGGAGGGGGGATGAAGTGCAACGAGACGTGTGGCGCCTGGCAAGCTGCTGAATGAACAGTTGCAGCTGAAGCCGATCGCGCCAACTTTAGGAGACGAAGCTCCGTGGGGATGTCGCTGCGACCCGGCGTCCGTCGACGGACGCCGGGCCCTTCAAACTTTACAGCGGCTTGATGTTGGCCGCTTGCAGACCCTTCGGGCCCTGCTTCGTTTCGAAGCTCACTTTTTGGTTTTCAGCCAGCGTCTTGAAGCCGTCGGCACGAATTTCCGAGAAGTGAGCGAACAGGTCGTCGCCGCCGTTGTCCGGCGTGATGAAGCCAAAACCCTTGCTGTCGTTGAACCACTTGACGATACCGGTATCCATGAAGATTCCTTGAGAAAAAAATAGAGATTTGCTCTGTTGAAGAGCGCGTGAAGCGTCAAGGAGGGAGAGGACAACGAATACCGCTTGGGGGGAGCAGCAATTGATGAACAGCAATCGGACTTCTTGGACTTCGACGCATACACTAACCGCCGGGCGGGCTCGCGTCAACCGATAACTTGTAACTGTGTCGCGGCACGCGGGGTTACCGTGCGGGGAGCGATGCGACGCCGTCTGGCTGGAATGCGCGCCGAGCGGCGCGCCTGGCTATTCGCCGACCCATGCGGACCGCGGTTGCGACCGGCAATGGCCGTCGGCGCTGCCGCGAACGACTACGCACGCGTCGCGGCGACAAGCCGACGCCTGCATGACGGCCGCGCGCCTATCCGTTGTCGCCGTCGCCTTGCGTATCGCTCGTACCGGACTGCCGCGCCGCTTCGTCGCTGAGCTTCTTGTCGAGGATCGTCGCGACCCGGCCGCCGAGATACGCGCCGGCCGCGGTTTCGAGCGCGCGGTTCGTCTCCCCTTCGACGAACACGGCCGCGAGCGGGCGCAGCCGCCAGATCGCGTCGACCAGTTCGGGCACGTCGGTGGCGGGCGGCAGCGTGCCGGCGTCGTAGCGGTCGAGCCGCTTCACGACGAGATCGACGAGCAGCCGCGCGATCGCGTCGAAATGCGGCCGCGCGAGGCTGATCACGTCGAGCAGCTCGCGCGGCGGAATCCCTTCCTTCGTCATCGCGGCCGCCGCCTCGAGCAGCGCGGGGCTTTTCGCGACGAACGACAGGCCGCGCCGTTCGAGCAGCCCGAGCTCGGTCACGCGCGACAGTTGCGTGGTCGCTTGCGGGCCGAACATCTGAGCGAGTTGCGCGAGCGAATAGGTTTTCGGCAGCTCGTGCGACCAGCGGCCGCCGATCGCGTTTTCGAGGCCGAGGATCGAGCGCAGGTCGTGGCCTTCGTCGATCGCCTTGATCAAATCCTGGATGTTCGACAGCGTGTAGCCGCGCGCGAGCAGATGGTTGATCAGCTTCAGGCGCGCGACGTGCGTGTCGTCGTAGATGCCGACGCGTCCGCGTTTCTCCGGCGGCGCAAGCAGCCCGCGATCCTGGTACGCGCGGACGTTGCGCACGGTGGTGTCGGACACGCGCGCGAGTTCGTCGACCGTGTACTCGTTGCGGGAATCCGGCGTGGCCTCGTCGGGCGTGGAATGAGTCTGTTTTGACATGCGGTGATTTTAGCGCGCCGCGGCAGGCTCGGGCGAGGCGGGGCGCGTGTTCGCGCCGTCGCCGAGCGGGCGCTGCATCAGCGCCGTGTCGATCCAGCGGCCGTGCTTGAAACCGACCGCTTTCAGCAGGCCGGCCGGTTCGAAGCCGAACGCGCGATGCAGCGCCGTCGAGCCGCCGGTGCCGCCGTCGGCGATTACCGCGATCATCTGCCGCCACGGGCCGCCTTCGCAGCGCGCGATCAGCGCCTCGAGCAGCGCGCGGCCGATGCCGCGCCCGCGCTGCGCGTCGTCGATGTAGATCGAATCCTCGATCGTGAAGCGGTACGCGCTGCGCGTGCGGTACGGCGTCGCGTACGCGTAGCCGGCCACGCGGCCGTCGCATTCGGCGACGAGATACGGCAGCCCGTGGTTCAGCACCGCGTCGCGGCGTGCGCGCAGTTCGGCGGCGTCGGGCGGCGTTTCCTCGAACGACGCGACGCTGTGGTGAACGTGGTGCGCATAGATCGCGTGGATCGCGTCGAGGTCGGCGTCGGTCGCGTCGCGCACGACGCAGGCGGGGGCGGTGGACATGGCGGCAGGGCCTGAAGTCAAAACGCTACTATGCCGGCCGTCGACGCGCGTGGCAAAGCCCGTTTGCGGTTTCGGCGGCTTACAGCCGTCCGTCCGCCGCATGAACCGCATCGGCGATCGCGTCGGCGACGCGCTGTACGCGCGGCGACCGGCGTACGTCCGGGTGAACGACGAGCCAGATCTCGCGCTCGATGTCGCAGCGCGGCGCGTTCGCGAGTTCGACGAGCGGCGCGCCGGCGTGCGCGGCCGGATCGTCGACGAGAAACCGCGGCAGCAGCGCGACACCGGCCCCGGCTGCGCAGGCGCGATGCTGCGCGGCGAGGTCGTTGGCGATGAACGCAAAACGACGCCCGGCCGCGAAGCGTTCGAGCCATTGCTGCTGCGGCGTTTGCGCGAGCGCATCGTCGTAGCCGACGAACGGCCAGCTGTCGGGCGGCGCGTTCGCCCATTCCGGTGCCGCGCACAGCGCAAAGCGCATCGTGCCGAGCCGGCGCGCGGCGAGCCCCGGCTCGCTCGGCCGCGACAACCGCACGGCGAGATCGGCTTCGCGCGCATACAGGTTCGCCGCGTGCATCTCGCCCATCAGGTCGATCCGCAGCGCCGGCCATGCGCGCTGCGCACGGGCCAGGCGCGGCGCGAGGAAATGGCTGGCGAACACCGGCGACGCCGATACGCGCACGACGCCGTCGAGCGCGGCCGCGCCCTGTGCCGCACGCGCGAACGCATGCGCGTCGGCTTCGAGGCGCGCGGCGTGCTCGGCAAGGTGCAGCCCTTCGTCCGTCGGCGGCCAGCCGCGCGGCAGCCGGTCGAACAGCCGAATCCCGAGCGCCGACTCGAGCGCGTCGATGCGCCGCGCGACCGTCGAGTGCTGGACCTGCAGCGCCCGCGCCGCGGCCGACAGGCTGCCGCCGCGCATCACCGCAAGGAAGTAGCGGATATCGTCCCAGCTCATCGGCAATGCGGGCAGGGTGACGGGATCGCGATCGGTCGAATTTTGCACAGTAGATGGGCGTTCAACGTGAATTCCGTTCGATTATGCACGATGGGATGATCGTGTCACTTCATTCGATAGCGAGGAACGTCATGACCCAAACAGCCAACGCCATCCGGATCGGGATCGACCGTTACGGCGACGCCGGCGTGCTGCGCCGCGTCGATGCGCCCGTCGCGCCGCCCGGCGCCGGCGAAGTGCGGATTCGCCAGACCGCGATCGGCGTGAACTTCGTCGACATCTATTTCAGGACGGGTGCGCACGCGTTGCCCGCGCTGCCGGACGCGCTCGGCGTCGAGGCGGCCGGCGTGATCGACGCGGTCGGGCCGGGCGTGACGGCGCTCGTGCCCGGTCAGCGCGTCGCGTATGCCGGCATGCCGACCGGCAGCTATGCGAGCCTGCGCACGATGCCGGCCGAGCGCGTGCTGCCGATTCCCGACGGGCTGAGCGACGAAGCCGCCGCGGCCGGGCTGCTGAAGGGGATCACCGTCTACATGCTGCTGCATCGCGTCCGGCAGGTCGGCGCCGGCGATACGGTGCTCGTGCATGCGGCGGCCGGCGGCGTCGGGCTGCTGGCGACGCAGTGGGCGCGTGCGCTCGGCGCGCGCGTGATCGGTACCGTCGGATCGGCCGCGAAAGCCGCGCTCGTGCGCATGCACGGCGCCGAAGCGGTGGTCGATTATCGCGAGGAGGATTTCGTCGCGGCCGCGCGTGCGTTCGGCGGCGGTGCGGGCGTCGACTACGCGATCGACGGAATCGGCGGCGACGTGCTGACCCGCACGCTCGGGGCGGTGCGGCCGTTCGGGATGGTCGCGAGCATCGGGCAGGTGGCGGCGATCGGCGCGCGGCAGACGTTCGATCTCGACGAACTCGGGCCGGCCCGTTCGATCGCGCTGGCGCGGCCGAGCGTGCTCGGTTTCATCGCGCGCGACGTCGGCGCGTATCGGGACGCCGCGCGTGCGACGCTCGACCGGCTGGCGGGCGGGATGCACGTCGAGATCGGCGCGCGGCTGCCGCTCGAACAGGCGGCCGATGCGCACCGGTTGCTGGAGTCGCGCGCGACGACGGGCGGGGTCGTGCTGCTGGCGTGACGGCGGGTGCGGATGGAGCGCGTCGCGCTCCGCCGGCCGCTCAGTGATGCTTGCGCAGCGGCGTATCCTCGACGAACCATGCGAACACGAACGCGATCGCGATGATCGCCGCAGCCGCCAGATACACGACGTGCAGCGAACCGGCGAACGCGTGCAGGTACGCGTCGCGCACGGCATCCGGCAACTGGCGCACGGCGGCCGGGCCGAGCGCGGGCGGCAGCTCGGTGCCGGCCGGCAGCGCATGCATCATTCGCGACTGCAGCCCGTGCGAGAACAGCGCACCGAACCCGGCGACGCCGAGCGAGCCGCCGATCGACCGGAACAGCGTCGCGCCCGACGTCGCCACGCCCATGTGCCGGAATTCGACGGTGTTCTGCACGGCGAGCGTCAGCACGGGCATCACCATTCCGAGCCCGATCCCGAGCAGCGCCATGTACGCGTACATCGTATGCAGCGGCGTATCCAGCGTCAGCGTCGACAGCAAGGCCATCGCGATGCCGCCGGTCAGGGTCCCCGCGATCGGAAACGGCCGGTACGAGCCGAACTGCGAGATCAGCCGCCCGCTGACGATCGACGTGACGAGCATCCCGCCCATCATCGGCAGCAGCTGCATGCCGGCCTGCGACGGCGTCGAGCCTTTCACGACCTGCAGGTAGAGCGGGATGAACGTGACCGAGCCGAACAGCGCGATGCCGACCACGAAGCCGATCAGGCTGACCAGCACGAAGGTGCGATGACGGAACAGCTCGAGCGGCATGATCGGTTCGGCCGCGATGCGTTCCTCATAAATGAAGCCGCCGATCGCGACGAGGCCGAGCACGAGCGTCATCCACAGCTGCGGCGACGTCCACGGCAGCAGCGAGCCGCCTTCGCTCGTGAACAGGATCACGCAGGTGAGGGCGGTCGCGAGGAACGCGGCGCCCATATAGTCGATCCGGTGCTTCACGTGCGCGGTGTGCGGCCGGAACGCGATGCCGATCACCGCGAGCGCGAGCAGGCCGACCGGCAGGTTGATCGTGAAGATCCAGCGCCATGAAAGATGCTCGACCAGGAAGCCGCCGAGCAGCGGGCCGACGATCGTCGCGAGGCCGTAGACGCCGCCGAACATCCCCTGGTAGCGCGCCCGGCGATCGGGCGGAACCAGATCGCCGATCGCGGCCATCGTGACGACCATCAGGCCGCCGCCGCCGAGCCCTTGCAGCGCGCGTAGCACGATCAGTTGCGTCATGTCCTGCGCGACGCCGCACAGCGCGGAGCCGGCGAGGAACAGCACGATCGCGGCCTGCAGCACGATCTTGCGGCCGTACAGGTCGCCGAGCTTGCCGTACAGCGGCAGCACGACGGTGGACGACAGCAGGTATGCGGTGACGACCCAGGACAACTGGTCGAGCCCGCCGAGTTCGCCGACGATCGTCGGCAGTGCGGTCGATACGATCGTCTGGTCGAGCGCGGACAGCAGCATGACGAGCAGCAGCGCGGCGACGATCAGCCCGGTCGGCGCGTCGCGGCGGGCCGCGTCGGCGGCCGGCCGGGTGAGGAAAGTGTCCGTTGTCATCGAGATATCTGCCATGGCAGGGAATTGGATCGAAATATAGCCATGGATGATTGACTAGTCAATTTCTGCCCAGCCTCGATATGTTGCAGTCGTAACAGGAGGTTGCCCGTCTGAAAAATTGACCACGGTCAGCCTCGATGCAGGGACGGACTCAAGTTTTTTGCAGGCAAACCGTAATACAGAGGGCCGCGGACCGATTGCCGCGGCATTTTTCATCGCTCACGTGCCGTCATGAACCTGAACGCCCTGTTTTCCCGTTTCTCGATCCGTACGCGGATTTTCTCCACGCTCGGCCTCGTCGCCGCGCTGCTCGTCGTGTCGGGGCTGATCGGCCTCGCGGGCATGCAGAGCTCGAACCGCGCCCTCGACGAGGCTTACACGCGGCAACTGGTCGCGAAGACCGCGCTGTCCGCGGCGAGCCTGAACCTGACGATCGTGCGCACCACGCTCGACCGCGCGCTGCTGCATCCGGAAGCGGCGGAGGTGCCCGAGCTCGTCAAGAAGGCCGAGGGTTATTTGTCGAAGGCCGATACGGCGTGGCGCAACTACGCGGCGATGCCGCACGGCGACGACGAAGGCCCGCTCGCGAGTCGCCTCGATGCCGCGCGCCAGGCGCTGATCGGACAGGCGCTGAAGCCGATGATCGATGCGATTCGCGAAGGGCGGCGCGACGAAGCCGACCGGTTGCTGATGACGGTCGCGCCGCCGCTGTCGGTCGCGCTCACGCAGGCGACCGACGCGCTCGATGCGTACCAGGCCGCGCGCGGCAAGGACGTGTACGACACCGCGCAAACCTATTACGGCTGGATGCGCATGGGCGCGATCGCGGGCATCGCATTTGGGCTGGCTGCGTGCCTCGGTTGCGCGATCGGCCTGCATTTCGCGATCACGCAACCGGTGAATCGCCTGCTGTCGCATTTCCGCCGACTGTCGGACGGCGATCTCACGTCGGAAGTGCACTGGTCGTCGCGTGACGAGATGGCTGAACTGGTCAACGGCGTGACCGGCATGCAGCGCAGCCTCGCGAATACGGTGCGTCAGGTGAGCCAGGGTTCCGAAGCGATCTCGACGGCGACGCACCAGATCGCGGCCGGCAACACCGACCTGTCGCAGCGCACCGAGGAGCAGGCGTCGGCGCTGCAGGAGACGGCCGCGAGCATGGAGCAGCTGACGGCCACCGTGAAGCAGAACGCGGACCACGCGCTCGAGGCGCAGGCCTGCGCGGACAGCGCGAGCGAGATCGCGACGCGCGGCGCGACGGTCGTCGGCGAGGTGATCGGCACGATGAACGAGATTGACCGCAGCTCGCAGAAGGTCGCCGACATCATTGGCACGATCGAAGGCATCGCGTTCCAGACCAACATCCTCGCGCTGAATGCGGCGGTCGAGGCCGCGCGCGCGGGCGAGCAGGGGCGCGGCTTCGCGGTGGTCGCGGGCGAGGTGCGCACGCTGGCACAGCGTTCGGCGTCCGCGGCGAAGGAAATCCGCACGCTGATCGGCGAATCGGTCGAGCGTGTCGCGACCGGCTCGCGGCTCGTCGGTACGGCCGGCGCGACGATGCAGGACATCCAGCAGGCGATCGGGCGCGTGACGGGCATCATGACGGAGATCGCGGCCGCATCGAGCGAGCAGCGCGACGGGATCGAGCAGGTGAACCGCGCGGTGTCGCAGATGGATCAGGTGTCGCAGCAGAACGCGGCGCTCGTCGAGCAGGCGGCCGCGGCGGCCGCATCGCTCGAGGAGCAGGCGGATGGGCTGCGTCGCGCGGTGGGGGCGTTTCGGGTGGCTTGAGCGTGACGAGGTGAATTGCCGCGGACCTGTGGGCTGATGCGACCTGTTTCGCGGGTTGGTCGATGCTCTCGTCGGTGATCCGAGCGCGCAGTCTGTCTAGAAACAAAGCCCCGCTAGCGGGGCTTTGTTTCTTATAAATCAAAAACTTAGGTTTTAACCCTTAAAACAAAGGCAATCTGGCGCGAAGCCAATCCCACTTGGAGGGAGGGATCATCAGATGTTTTTTTATATTCGATTCATCGGTCAAGTCGACATAGCGAACCAGGTTGCCCTCGTAGCGCAGGGGCGGGTGAGAGCTATCTCCGTGATACCAGTTGACGGAGAAATATCGTCTCGCAAGAAGCTCGCCATTTTCACTAAACACGCTTAGTTCGATGTTGTCGTCGGTCGCGTCCTGATCATTCCCGCCAGTGCCACACAGCTTGAATCGATACCAAACGCCATTCATGTTTTTTTTGCCGCCATCCAATGTATCCGCGCGATCATAGAAATCGCATCGTCCGTAGGCGGGGCGACTGAAATGAATGATCAAACCTGCGCATATGTAAATGGCAATGGCTAGGCCAATGTATCTGATGGCTCTATTCGGCATATTTCACCAAGATTAAGGTCGATCGGCTTATTCAGCTTAAAATAGACTGGCTTTGAATATATCATGAAGTCTCTGCCTCTGTGATGCCTCTCTCTCCAGCGACTGTAATCTGCGTTGTAGATCGGAAAGTAAACGTCGGGCCTTTTGAGTTTTCCGAACATGCTTCTTCGGGTGTCGACTGGTTTGTTGATATTTTTTGACCAAATATCAATGTCGAATTCTCGCCTTGGCGATCCTGATCCGGTGAGAAGCGACCCTGTCGCAATGATCACTCCATGTTTGTTCCAGTGGCCTAAATATTGTTTTCCGTTGAATGAGTAGTTGTCTTTCACGTAAACATAGATGTGCGTAATTTTCCCCGTTGCGCTTAGGCAATAAAAGGTGCTTGATTTTTCATATTTAAAGTATTTTTCACTGGAAATTTCGACGTTTCCAATGACCGCATAAATATTAAAATTGGCCAATGCCCCTGTGAGATCCGTCGGGGAAAGGTTTTTCAGGGTGTCGAAATTACCTATTTTAGATAGTTGAAATTGCCAATTGTTGTGAAATTTTTGCAAATTTCATATAAACGAGGAGGTGTTGAAATTGAATGTCGAATTTCTGTCAAAAAATAGCTCTTTGACAAAGGACTTCGTGATGTCTGTTGCTGTGCGTATGGAGCGCTCGCTGTAAATATCGCTCGCAAGAAGTTTCTCGTATTTTTCCCTGACATTTCCGAATTTCAACACCCAATCAAGGGTAACGTCATCGTTATTCATCGGCTGGACCGACGTTGGATCGTCATTGTAGGTATACGCCGCGCCCGCAAACCAGATTCGCGCAAGCCTGGCTGAAACCTTCCAGCCCAGATTGTCCATCGCAATCGGCACGTCCTGGAGATCGAAAGGCGGCGGGTTTTCGCAAACTTCCGATTCCGCCTGCGTCGGCGGTTCTTTGGTTCTTGCCTGATCGGTTTGCGGCGGCGGTCGAGGTGGCGCAGGAGGCTTCGGGGCATTCGAAGGCCCGGAAATCGCTTTCGGAGGCGGTGGCGGCGGCTTTTCGCCCGGTGCAAGCCGGTCGATCGATACGCTCCTTTGCGTATCAAGCGGAACGCACCCTTGGGAACCCTTGTATTCCCTCAACTGCGATCCGAACAATCCCTTTGTCGGTTTGTAGTACGGCAGTTTTTTCACGTCGGCCATGGGCTATTCCGTTTGCAACGAATGGCCTGGCATCGTAAAAGCCGGCTACAAACGGGCAAACCGTCAGGTATGGCCTAAACAGGTCGAAACGAGCGTGGACAAGGGTCCCGGGCGTCGAGAAATGTGCCCGATTGTGTCAACGGCCACGATATCGGAGCGTGTCCCCGGGGCGGACAGGCGTTCGCCCGCCCGCCGCGTCAACCCGCCGCGTCCGCGAGTTGCGCGGCCGCGCGCGACGTCGCGACGATCAGCAGCTTCATCGTCGCGCGCGTCGCGCCAACGAACAGCTTGCGCGCGGCCCGCGCGTCGAGCGTGTCGAAGTCGACTTCGGTGAGGATCACGCACGGCGCCGACTGGCCCTTGAAGCGGTAGATCGAATCGAGCAGCACGTCGCCTTCGCGATATTCAGGGTTGCCGAACAGATCGTACTTGCCGGTGAAGCGCTTGATCCGGTGCGGGCCGAGCTGGTCGAGCGGCGCGAGCACCGAGCCTTCGCGGCCGCGGTACGACAGCACCGCGATGTCCTGCTTGCGGAAGCCGAGTGACAGCGCCTGCGTGATCGCGCGCTTGGTCGCGTCGATGCAGGCTTGCGCCAGTGCGTCGCCCGACGCGCCGTCTTCCCCGTATGCCGACACCGACGGATCGGAGCCGTCGAACGGGCTGCCCGAGCGCAGTTCGGCCGCGAGCGGCTCGACGCGGCCGACGACGTCGCGCACGAAGTCGAGCAGGTCGCGCGGGCTGCGGTAATTCGTGAGCGCCTTCAGCGTGACCCAGCCGGGCAGCGCGACGGGTTCGCGCATGTACAGGTTCTGCAGCGGATCTTCCAGCCACCACCATGCGCCGTTCGGCGCGAGCAGGCGCTCCAGCGCGGCCGCCCACGGCGCATGGAAATCCTGCCCTTCGTCGACGATCAGCACGTCGAAGCGCCAGCGTTCGGGAATCGGCGCTTGCGCGAAGCGCGCCTCGAGCCGTTCGAATTCGCCGGGTACCTGGAAGTCGGGCGTATAGCCGCCGTCGCGCGCGACCCAGTCGCACAGCTGGTGGTAGTTCGCGATCTTCGCGCCGGGCGGCGCGATGCGCGCGATGTAGTCGGCGAGCGGCCGGTTGAAGCAGACGTAGAGCACGCGCTTGCCGCCCGCGACGGCGTCGCGCATCACCTGCACCGCGAGCTGTGTCTTGCCCGACCCGGCGGTGCCCGTGATGCGCAGCCGGAACGGCGTGAAGTCGAGCTGACGTGCCCATGCGGCGAGCCCGCCCGACAGCCGGGTGACGAGCGTGCCGGCCTGCCCGACGAGCGCGCTCGTGTCGGGCGTGAGCGCGAGCTCGTCCGCGAGGAAATGGTGGAGCTTCGGCGCGTTCGGAAAGTGTTCGTCGTCCTCGGGCAGGATCTGCAGGATCACCTGCGCGAGCTGCGCCTTGCGCGACGCATCGACGATGCGGTCGGGCGCGACGCCGGCGATCGACGCGTCGCGGATCGCGTAGTCGGGGCAGTACAGCAGCGCCTCGACGCCGTAGACGCCCGCGCCGAGCGCGGCCGTCAGGCGCCGATGCAGCGTTTCCTGGGTGCGCGCGAGCTGGATCGGGACATTGCGCTCCTTCTGCAGGTAGACCTTCACGAGCCCTTTCGGGGTTTCGCGCAGGAAGCCGGCCTTCTGCTCGATCAGCAGCACGCGGCCGGCCGGGCTCACGACGACGAACGCGGCTTCGCCGAACACCGAGAACGCCTGGTCGGCGCGCGTCCAGTGGACGCCGTGATACACGGTGTAGCCGTCGGGCAGCGCGTGTTCGAGCGCGGCGAGCGTTTCACGCTCGCGTTCGGCCGCGCCGGTCGCGGCGAGGCTTTTCCAGTCGTCGGGGATGAGGCGGGCCATGGAGTCGGGCGGCGGATGCCGGCGTGGGCGTGAACGGGTGCCGCTATTGTACTGAGGAACCCGTTCATGCCCGCGGCGCCGCGCGTGCGTTGGCCCATTCGACGGGCGGCCGGCCCGGCGGACGTCAGCCGCGCGCGAGCCGCTTCGCGAGATCGGCGCTGAGGATCGCCATGCGCGCGGGTTTTTCGTAGCACACCACATCGAATGCACGGATCACCTCGCTGATGTCGGCTTCGCTCGCGCGGCCGGTGAGCAGGTCGCCCGTCAGCACGAAAATCGGCGCGCCCGGGTTGTCGGACGTGCGCACGGCCTTGATCGCGGTGGCGGCCGTGCCGTCGTCGAACAGCCATTCGGTCAGGACCGCGTCGAAGGCCTGGCCCTGCAGCGCGTCGACGAACGCCGCGAGGCCGTCGAACGCGGCCGTCGCGAAACTTTGCCGTTCGAGATAGCGGCACAGCTCGGTCGCGCTGACGCGATCGGGATCGATCACCGCGACGACGAGCTTGTCGCTCTCCGCGCGGCGCGGGTAGATCTCGATCTTGTGCACGTCGTACGCGTTCTGGTACAGCACGCCGGTATGGCGCAGCACGCGCCAGCGGCCGTTCTGTTCGTACGCGACGAACTCGGGGCGCGCGCCGGCTTCGAGCGGCGCGCCGATCCAGGCGGTGCACGGAATTTCTGCGACGCCCGCATACAGGACGGCTTCCTGCGAATAGGCGCCGACCATGCCGGGGTCGAGCGTTTGCGCGCCGAACAGCTGGGCGGCGGGCTCGCCGTACGCTTCGGCGACTTTCTTGATCTGCGCGAGCGTCCAGGGGCTGCTGCCGCGCAGTTTGCGGTGGCCTTGCGAGAAACTCAGATCGAGGATGCGGCACAGCTCGGTGGTCTGCTGGCGCTTGCCGATGCCGTTGCGGGTCATCAGCTCGCGCACGCGCTCGGCAACCGCGAGGGAATCCGTGGTGATTGCTTCAGTGGTCATGCTACGGGAACGGATCGTGACGTTCAGAACGACGCCTTGCGGCAGTCTCGGCGGACAGTCTTCATGACGTCCAATGGCGAGCCGACCGGCCACGCACGGAAAAGATAACTTTACCGCAAAATGGTCGCCATTCAGTGTGGTGAAAGGTGCGTTTGTGTGAAAGGTGTGTCATGAAGTTACGTTCGGCCTGCCGCGGCGCGTGCGCGAAAAGGTGCGTTCGGTAGCTCCGCGTCGGGATTTCTACGACCGGGAGGCGATTCCGCACAAGGCGGCAGGTAATCGCCGCGCCATGCACCAGCGCGGGGCGTGTCCTCGCCCGGACCGAGGTATTCGCCCCATTTTTGAAGGATATCGCGCGCCGGCCGGCCCACGCCTTTGCAGGACGAGCGATTGACTGTTTCCTCTAGTGAAACCAACGCGGATACATTTTCGGACACCAGCGCAACTGCGTGCTACGATTTTTGCCGTCTCAAAAAAGTGTTGAACCGATGCAGAAGAAATTCTTGATGCGCGGATACGAAATGAACTGCGAGCCGCGCGTGACGGAGGCCGGCAAATACGCCGCGCAGGTCGAGGTCACGAAGGTGGGTTTCAGCCGTGAGGCTGCGTTCCGCAAGCTGGGTGAGTTCGAGACCGAAGCCGAAGCGGTCGCGTACGCGAGACAATTCTCCGAAGAGTGGCTGAGCCGCTATGCGTAGCGCGGCGTGTGCGCATGCCCGTGCCCGTGCAAAGGCGGCATCGGGTTGACCGGTGCGGCGTCCCGAACGGCCGGAATTGCTGTCTGAATATTGCGAATGCGTTCGGAAATTTGTAGATTGACGACTCCTGTTGTGAGGTATCGATCGTCCGAAGGCAACGCAATTGGAGACTGCGAATGTCCACTTTGTGCATGCAGACCGTCGTTCACGGCAAAACTGTCCAGATCGTGCTGTCGCCCGAGCGGCGTACCGCCAGAATCGACATCGTCGATGACGAAACCGGCAGCTATCCGCCCCGCACGATGAGCATCGAGCGATACGTCAACGCGGGCATGGCCGACGACGAAATCGCGCGGCATGTTCTCGAGGTCGTCGCGATGTCGATCGAGCAGCTTGCGAGGCTGCAGCCGTTCGACCGTACGGCAGGCACCCAAGCGCGCTATTCGCACTGACGGCGCTTGCGTGGCGGCGGCGCCCGTGCAGATCGAGACGCCCGCCTCAATGGCCGTGTGGTTGATCCAGCGCCGCCATGTCGCCGTGGCGCCGATACGGATGGATTGCGCGTTCGCGCTACGCCGGCATATACATGAACGGCTCGCCGTCCTCCCGCTCGACGGACAGCAGCCGCTGGAGCTGATCCAGCGCGAACAGCCGTTTTCCATCCGCCGCGGCTTCGGCGATCGCCGCGTCGACCAGCTTGCGCGCCCGCGCAAGGATCACGGAGCGCTGACGCGCGATCTCGAGCACCATCCGTTGTTCGACGTTCTGCCGATTCGATTGCTTGTCGCTCAGGTGGCGCCAGCGATCGCGAAGCTCGGCCCAGGTGATGCGCTGAAATTCCGGAATCGTGCTCGGCAGCGTGCCTGCCTCGGCCGGCTCGGGCTGCCCGCGCAACGCGCAGCGCAGCGCCGCGCGGGCACGCCATTCGTCCGAAAACGGCGCATACACGTCGCGCGTGCGCCCGATCGGGTTGGCGCGCTCGATCTCCTTGTCGAGCAGGTAGCCGAGCCGCCGAAGCGCGGACCCATGCGCGAGCATGTCCGGATCGAGCACGCGGACGCGACGCGATGCGTCCGCGACGTGGGCTTTCAACTCCCACAGCGTCAGGCGAAGGTGCTGCACTTCCAGGATCAGGCGCTGTACGTCCGCGTAGGTGCACTTCGTCCACCATTCGGTGAGATCGTTCAGCTTCGGGGGATCGAATGGGGGGAGGATCATTTTTACTGCGATGACACTGTATGGATATACAGTTTATCTCGGGGCGGTCCGAGGTCGTCAAGCCGAAAAAACGGGGCCGGTCGAGGCGCGCTTTGTGCAGACGATTGCCCATCGTGGTGTGCAAGGGCACGGGCATGAACAGGGTCGAGCACGCCGGATCGATCGCTGTTCCGGCAGCAGGAAGCGATTGGCGCGATCGCTTGTCGACCCGCGCCGGCCGCACATTACATCGCCAGATGCCGGGCATGGATCGGGCATGGTATGCCATTGCATTTGCAGTCCTGATTAAATAAAAAATCCGGATGCGTGAGAGGACGCTCGCATCGAGCGCCGAGTTCCTTTCGACGCAGCAGTTCGCGTTGCACTCCACGACCTCGCATCGTCGAATGGCATTTCCGCAACGGCCTTGGGTGTGGGCGCGCCGGTGTCGGTCGACGTTTTCATCGCTACCGGTATCGATGCGCAAGCGACGGCAACCGTCAATGCAACACGCGGCTCCGGCGCTGTGGCTTCGGCAGACCCGCGCGACCGCCGTCGGCGTCAACGCGATGGTGGCCCCGACGGGATGGCCGAATGACGGTTTCCCGCCATTTATCGCTTCATGCGACGACGTTGCCGCGATAAGCTTTGCCGGCCATGCATTGACACTCGACAGAAAACAATGACCACCACCTATCCGCTGCACGACGCATTGAGCCACGCCGATACGGCGTTTCCGCCCGAAGCCGACGTCGTGATCGCCGGCGCCGGCATCATGGGTTGCGCGGCCGCTTACTACCTCGGCCTGCGCGGCCTGAAAGCCGTCGTGCTCGACAAGTCGCGCATCGCCGGCCAGCAATCGACGCGCGCGTGGGGCTTCGTGCGACAGCAGGGACGCGAATCCGCCGAAGTGCCGCTGATGATGGCCGGCATGCGGATCTGGGAAGGCCTGGAGCAGGCGCTCGGCTTCGATCTCGAATGGCGGCAGGGCGGCTGTCTCTACATGGCGGACAACGAAGACGACTGGGCGTCGTTTCAGGCGTGGCTCGCCGTCGCGCGCGAGCATGGGCTCGACACGCGCACGCTGACGCGCGCGCAGATCGACGAACGCGTGAATGGGCTGTCGACGCACGCGCGTACCCTCGGCGGCTTGTATACGGCGACCGACGGGCAGGCCGAACCGCGTCGCGTGGCCGCGGCCTTCGCGGCGCGCGCGACCGAGGCCGGCGCGCGTTTCTTCGAAGGCTGCGGCGTGACCGCGATCGAGACGGCCGGCGGCGCGGTCGTCGGCGTCGCGACCGAGCGCGGCACGATCCGCACGCGGCGCGTGATCTGCGCGGCCGGCGCGACCAGTTTCCGGCTACTCGACGGCGTCGGCATCCGGCTGCCGCAGCAGGCCGTGCGCGGCACCTGCATGCGCACCAACGTGGTCCCGCCGGTGACGGCGGCGACGGTGTGGGGCCATGGCCTCGGCATCCGGCAGCGCAAGAACGGCGCGATCAATCTCGCCGACGACATGCAGGTCGACGTCGATCTGACGCTCGGCCACTTGCGCGGATTGAGCCTCTTCTGGCCGCAATTCTGGTCGCAGCGCGACAAATTCCGGCTGCACCTGGGTGCAGCCGCGTGGCGTGATGTGCTCGCCCGCATCAACGGCACGACCGGGCCGATCGAGCCGCGCGATCCGCAGCGGCAGCCGAATCGCACGCATGCGCCGCGCGCGCTCGCGAAGCTCAAGGCGATCTTTCCCGCGCTGAAGGATGCGCAGATCGTCGAGGCGTGGGCCGGCCTGATCGACGTGCTGCCCGACGGCATCCCGGTGATCGATGCACCCGGCACGCCGTCGGGGCTCGCGATCGCGACGGGATTCTGCGGGCACGGTTTCGCGATGGGGCCGATCGTCGGCCGGCTGCTGGCCGAATGGATCGACACGGGTGCGCCGTCGCTCGATCTGTCGGCGTTTCGCGCGCGGCGTTTCGTCGACGGGACGATGGTGCGGCCGCGCAGCATGCTGTGACGGCCGGGCGCATGCGTTCCCGTCGTAGAATCGAGCCCGCATCCTTCAGGAGAATCCCCGTTGGCCACGCCATCCGATCAGCGCCGCTCGTTGCGCATGCGCCTGCGTCGCGCCCGCAATCCGTGGCAGGCGCCGCGTGCGCGCACGTTGTTCACACGCCCCGCGACGTCGCCGCTGCGCACGCTGCTGTTCCGTCTCGGCGCGGTCGTGCTGTTGTGCATGCTTGCGTTCCTCGTGCTGTATCTCGATCGCGACGGGCTGCGCGATTCGACCAAGAGCACGCCGATGACGGTCGCCGATCTCGTGTACTTCACGATGGTCACGGTCGCGACGGTCGGCTACGGCGATATCGTGCCCGTCACGGCGCGGGCGCGCCTGCTCGATGCGTTCTTCATCGTGCCGATTCGCATCGGCATCTGGTTCATTTTCCTGGGCACGGCGTATCAGTTCGTGATCCAGCGCGTCATCGAGGAATTCCGCATGAAACGCCTGCAGAAGCAACTGTCCGATCACATCGTCGTGTGCGGTTATGGCCTGTCGGGATCGATCGCGGTGCGCGAGCTGCTGGAAAGCGGCGTCGATCCGGCGACGGTGATCGTGATCGATTCGCAGCAGCAAGCTCTCGAGGCGGCGACGTCGCTCGGCGTGACCGGATTGCTCGGCGATCCGGCGCACGAGGATCTGCTGCAGCAGGCGCAGGTGCGCGCGGCGAAGGCCGTGATCATTTCGGTGACCGACGATCCGACCGCGATCCTGCTGACGCTGTCGGTGCGCAGCATCGCGCCCGATACGAAGATCGTCGTGCGGATCCAGGAGAACCTGTACCAGCGGCAACTGCGGCAGGCCGGCGCGGATGTGATCGTATCGTCGACGAAGATCGGCGCGCTGCTGCTGGCGGATGCGGTCCATAGCCGCTACATCGTGCCGTTCGTCAACGACATGCTGTCGACGCGCGGGCGCGCGACGCTGCTGGAGCGCGAGGCGTTGCCGCATGAAATCGGCTGCCTGACGAACGTCGTGCCGGGCGCGATCGTGATCGGGCTCGATCGCTGCGGGAAGATTTATTCGTTTTACGAGGATCCGCCGTGCAGGATAGAGGCGGGCGATACGCTGGTGGTGATTCAGTCGGCGCGGATTCCGGATCCGGATGTTTGAGCGCGTTTGGCTTTGGTTAGGTTCAAATTGTTCAATTCAACTTCTGGCCGGCTATCGAAAGGATTTTCGGATGAGCACGTTCCGCACCGAACAAGATCTTCGGCACGCATTGAGCGAGGCCGGATTGGACTCGTTGGCGGACCGGATCGTGGCGACGATGCGTCCCGCCATTCAGTTCGTCCGCCGACAGCAGCCCGACGACGCACTGCCGCCTGGCACGAGCAAGATCGGCGGCCTTCCCGATCTGCCTCCGGGCTTCGCTTGGCCACACCGGCGATCGCCCGCGGATGCCGATACGCAGATTCGCGCATTGCGCGAACAGCGCATTCGCGACCGGGAGCGCTCGGCCTCGTCCAGATCGCAACGGCCCAGTGACGATATCCTGGCTTTGCTGTCTGAACATGAGCGGGACGCGTGGCTTCGCTCGATAGAAGCCAGCCGCCCAGACCCGGACACGCTCAGGGCCATCCAGGCTCAAGAGGATCGTTACGACGACCTGATGGCAGTTGCTTTGGGCCGTGAATTTCCGCTGGCTTTTCTTGCACAGATCAACCTCGGCGCTTTGTCGAATGAACCGGGCTTCGACCGTGATTTACCCCGGCGCGGCGTGCTCAGCGTGTTCGAGGATCTGACGGCGCGCGATGGCGACGGCTCGTTCCAGTTGCATTGGTTCCACGTCGCCGCCGAGACACTTGAACGCCAAGCGCCCCCCGCGGCGTTGATCGAATTGTCCGACGCCAGGCAACCGGATCTTCCCTGGCACGAACAGACGATGGCGGAAGTATTGCAGCCACATTCCACGTTGGTGGTGCCTTTTCACTGGATCGAGGCCGTTGGCCCTCAGCGAAACGCGGTATTCGATTTATTGCACAGGCCTGACGGCGGCTATTCCCCCCAGCCGGATGCCGTCGAAGGCGAGCAGGTCGGCAATTTCGGCGACTTCCTCGGCGGCTGGCCGAAGCCGATCCAGGCAGATCCGGAACACATGTTCATCGGCGATGCGCGCAGTTTCCTCGACCCCGGGGACGATCGGATTCGTCACCTCTTTTCGTGGGGTGGCGAATACTACGCAGGCACTCGGCGGATGCACGCGCCCTCCGGTGGAGACGGTACCACCTACCTCATGATTCAACGCGACGATCTGCTGAGTCATCGCTTCGACAAGACCCAATCGCTCTATCAGTGCGACTGACCTCCAATCCGCCTGCTCACCCATAGGGAGATCCAATGCGTTGGTGCACTCGACTATCTGTAGCCATGGTGGCCGCAACTACGTTCAACGGATTCGTTCCGCTTACGCAGGCAAGGGCAGCCACGCCATCCGCAGACGTTTATCGTCCGTTAACGGCAGAGGCTCTGCTCTCCGGAATCGACAATGGCACGCTGGCCGGCCTCGAAGAAGGAGAGGTGAGGCAACGAACGATCTCGACGAACCGGGCCACGAGTTTTATCTACGGCGTGGCCGACACGACTGCCGGAAAGGCGTGGTGCCCGCCGTCCAGGATGGCAACGACCGAGTTGGTTGTCGCGACCTATGGGTATCTGACCAAGCTTTCGTCGCGCGACCTGGACGCCCCGGCCGCGACCATGATTACCCGGGCATTGAAGGCTGCTTACCCCTGCACGCGATAAGAAGCGTGGCCGGTACTCGTCCGGTTTCGATCGGTCCTGTTGACCTTCTCGTGCATCGGCACGAGCCAGGCCAGCCCCCGCTAACGAAACGCCCGCATCTGCCCCGTCATCATCTGCAGCATCTTGTTGGCAGCCACCGACAGCTTGCGACCCACGCGCGTGACCATGTGCGCTTCGGCATTCTCGAGGATCGGATGCGCGATGTCGATCGCGAACAGCTCCTTGGCCTGCAGTTCGGCCGTCACCGCGAAGGCCGGCATCACCGCGATGCCGAGCCCTGATTTCACGAACTCCTTCAGGATCGCGAATGAATTGGTGGTGACGACCGGCGTGAGCCGCACGCGCTCCGCGTATTCCACGGCCTCCATCATCTGCCGCGTGCCGTAGGACGGGTGGGTGGCCGCCAGCGGATAGGTGGCGAGCTGTTGCACCGTCAGCACCTTGTGGCTGCGGCGCGGGAAGTCGGGGCCGACGATCGCCATCATCGGCTGCCGCTTCGACGCGCGCGACACCAGCTTGGGCTCGGCGGGCGGGTTGTACACCAGGCCGATCTCGCCCTCGTCGTTCGAGATTTTGCGGATCACGTCGTTGGTGCTGCCCACGTCGAGGTTGACATGGATCCCGGGGAACTGCCGGCAGAACTGCTGCATCGGCCCGGCCAGCAGGTCCGACACGAAGCCCTCGCCGAGCACCAGGCTGACCTGGCCCGTCTTCAGGCCGCGCAACTCCTGCAGGCGCGAGATCAGGTCGTCGCGGTGCGCGAGCTGCTCGCGGAAATACTCGATCACGCAGTGTCCCGCCTCGGTGGGCGTCACGCCGCGCGCGTGGCGCTCCACCAGGGTGGCGTCGAGCTCCTTCTCCAGCAGCCCGATCTGGCGGCTCACGGCCGAAGGCGCCACGTCGAGCCAGTCGGCCGCGGCGCGGATCGTGCCGCAGCGCACGGCCTCGTAGAAATAGACGATCCGGCTGTCGGTCAGGGTATCGCTCATGATTCGGGTGTTCTAAAAAAGAGAACAATATCAATATTGGCGTTGATTGATTATACGGGTCGCCGGACCGAACATCGTTGCCATGCAAGGCGGGCGCAAGCTGGCGCGCCGGCCTCGAACCAACAGCTATCGGGAGTCGTCGGATGAAAACGGTGGGCGTGATCGGTCTGGGCAACATGGGGCGCGGCATGGCGGGTTCGCTGCGGCGCGGCGGCTACACGGTGCTCGGCTACGACGCGGCGCCCGGCGTGGCGCTCGCGCTGGCCGGGCAGGGGGTACTGTCGGCGCGCGATTCGGTGGCCGAGATCGCGCGCGATGCCGACGTGCTGCTGCTGTCGCTGCCGACGTCGGCGGTGGTCGAGGCGGTCGTGCTGGGTGCCGGCGGCGTGCTCGAGAACGCGAGGCCGGGCAGTATCGTGATCGACACCACCACGGCCGATCCGGACAGCACGCGGCGCGTGGCGGCGACCCTGGCCGAGCGCGGCATCGGCTTCGTCGACGGCCCGGTGAGCGGCGGCCCGAAGGGTGCCGCCACCGCCACGATGACCATGGTGCTGGGCGGCTCGGACAGCGACATCGCGGCCATCGAGCCGATCCTCGCGGCGATCAGCGCCAAGCGCGTGCATGTGGGCCCGGTGGGCGCCGGCCACGTCACCAAGCTGCTCAACAACCTGCTGACGGGTGTGCATCTGCTGGTTGCCAGCGAGGCGGTGCGCACCGCGCGCGCGGCCGGCGTCGACCCGGAAAAGCTGGTCGACGCGCTCAACGGCGGCTCCGGCCGCAACAGCGCGACGCTGACCAACTACCCGACCTGGATCTTCAACGGCAAGTTCGATTCCGGTTTCACCATGAAGCTGATGCGCAAGGACGTGCGGCTCGCGCTGGGCCTGCTCGACCAGTTCGACAGCGTCGCGCCGGTGGCGCGCGAGGCCGCGCGCGTGTGGGCCGCCAGCGAGGGTTTCGTCGCAGACGGCGAGGACTTCAACCGCATCGTCGACTTCGTCGACCCTGCCTGAGGCCGGGCAGCCCGCGCCACGATTCCGCTCGACCCACCTATACGGAAACCCGACATGACTCAGCACGCAGACCAGTTGCTCGCCGCCTTCGCGCATTTCTTCCCCGGTGCCGCCACGATCGGCTCGTATATCGACGGCGAGCTCGTCGTCGGCCAGGGCGACACGATCCAGCTTGACGATGCGGCGACGGGCGAGGCCACGCTCGCCTATCGCGACGCCGGCGCAGCCGTGATCGACCATGCCGCCGAAAGCGCGCGCCGCGCGCAGCGCGAATGGTGGGCGCTCACGCATGCCGCGCGCGGTCGCGTGATGCAGGAGGTGGCGCGCGTAATCCGCGCCGAGGCCGAGGCAATCGCGCGCCTGGAGGCGCTGGGCTCGGGCAAGCCGATCCGCGACTGCCGGGGCGAGGTGGCGAAGGTCGCCGAGATGTTCGAGTACTACGCGGGCTGGACCGACAAGTTCTACGGCAGCGTGATCCCGGTGCCGACCTCGCATCTCAACTACACGCGCCGCGAGCCGGCCGGCGTGGTGCTGCAGATCACGCCCTGGAACGCGCCGGTGTTCACCTGCGGCTGGCAGGTGGCGCCCGCGGTGGCGATGGGCAACGGCGTGCTGCTCAAGCCCTCGGAGCTGACGCCCTTCACGTCGCTGGCGGTCGCCAGGCTCGGCGAGCGGGCCGGGCTGCCGCGCGGCCTGGTCAACGTGCTGGCCGGCTTCGGTCACACCGCCGGGCAGGCCGCGATCGCGCATCGCGTGGTGAGCAAGGTCGTGTTCGTCGGCTCGCCGGCCACCGGCGCGCGCATCGCCGAGGCCGCCGCGCGCCGCGTGCTGCCCTGCGTGCTGGAGCTGGGCGGCAAGTCGGCCAATATCGTGTTCGCCGATGCCGACCTCAAGCGCGCCGCGCTGACCGCCCAGGCGGCGATCTTCGCCGGCGCGGGCCAGAGTTGCGTGGCCGGCTCGCGTCTGCTGGTGCAGCGCGCCGTCTACGATGAATTCGTCGCGATGGTGGCGGCCGGCGCGAAGAAGATCCGTGTCGGTGCGCCGCTCGACGAGGCGACCGAGGTGGGCCCGATCAACAATCGCAAGCAGTACGACCACGTGATGTCGATGATCGCGAACGGCGTGGCGGCGGGCGCCACGCTCGCCAGCGGCTCGGCCGGGCGCGTCGAGAAGGGCCGCGGCGGCTACTTCGTGGCGCCCACCGTGCTGGCCGGCGTGTCGAACGCGATGGAGGTGGCGCGTACCGAGATCTTCGGGCCGGTGGTGGCGGCCATCCCGTTCGACACCGAGGAGGAGGCGATCGCGATCGCCAACGACACCGACTTCGGCCTGGCCGGCGCGGCCTGGACTACCGACGTGGCGCGCGCGCATCGCGTGGCCGCGCAGGTGAATGCCGGTACCTTCTGGGTCAACGGCTACAAGACCATCAACGTGGCGTCCCCGTTCGGCGGCTACGGCATGAGCGGTTACGGCCGCTCGAGCGGGGTCGAGGCGCTGTACGAATACACGCAGACCAAGAGCGTGTGGGTCGAGACGGCCGAAGCGCCGCCCACCGCGTTCGGTTATCTGTAATCACCGGCCCTCATTCGACGGCAGCCGGGCTTCAAGGGGAGACTCGTCATGGAACACGCACTGGGTATCGAGCGCCGCGAGCTGGGCGGCGCGGCCACCGCCAAGGTCCTGCTTTACGCGGCCGGCATCCTGCTGGTGGCGGAATGGATCGGCTCGTTCACGTTCAAGCTCGGACCGGGCAAGGTCGTGCTGCTGCCGATGATCTGGGCGCTGCTGCTCGGCGCCGCGGTGGGGCTGGCCAGCGCGCGCTGGAACAGCAGCGCGCGCCTGAGCGTGCCCGACCAGTTCTTCGCGGCCGCGATCCTGCAGCCGGCGCTGCTGCTGTTCGTCTCCAAGCTCGGGCTGATGGTGGGCAGCGCGCTGCCCAAGCTGGCGTCCGCGGGCTGGGCGCTGGCCTTCCAGGAATTCGGCCACTTCGTCGGCACCATCCTGCTCGGCCTGCCGCTCGCGTTGCTGCTCGGCATCAAGCGCGAGGCGATCGGCGCAACCTTCTCGGTGGGCCGCGAGCCGAGCCTCGCGATCATCGGCGAGAAGTACGGGATGGATTCGGCCGAGGGGCGCGGCGTGCTGGCCGAGTACCTGACCGGCACCGTGTTCGGCGCGGTGTTCATCGCCGTGTTCGCGGGTTTCGTGAGCAGCCTCGGCATCTTCGATCCGCTCGCGCTGGCGATGGGCTCGGGCGTCGGCTCGGGCAGCATGATGGCGGCCGCGTCGGGCGCGATCGCCGCGCAGCAGGACCCGGAGACGGCGAAATCGGTGCTCGCGTTCGCCGCGGCCAGCAACCTGATCACCACCACCATTGGCACCTACTTCACGCTGTTCATCTCGCTGCCGCTCGCGGTCTGGGGCTATCGCGTGCTGGAGCCGCTGATCGGCCGCACCACGAAGGCGTCGGCGCAGCCCGAGGCGGCCAGCCCGTCGCTGGGCGACGTGCGGACCGAGGCGCCCGCGCTCGGCTACGGCGGCAAGCTGCTGGCCTGGATCGTGACGGCCGCGATGGCGCTGGTGTGCGACTGGATCGCCCACGGCACCACCCCGCTGGCGGGACTGCCGGGCATCGCGATCATGGTGTGCGCGACGATCGTCGGCGATGCGCTGGCGCGTGTGACGGGGCGGCGGATTCCGGCGGTCTGCTGGGTATCGGTGGTGGCGATGTTCCTGACGTCGCCGTGGTCCCCGTGGGCATCGCAGATCGCCGCGCTCAGCTCGCACAACGATTTCCTCGGCGTGACCACGCCGATGCTGGTGTTCGCTGGGCTGTCGATCGCCAAGGACATCCCGGCCTTCCGCCGGCTCGGCTGGCGCATCGTGCTGGTGTCCTTCGTGGCCAATGCCGGCACCTTCATCGGCGCGACCCTGGTGGCGCAGCTGTTCCATATCTGATCCGATGCGTCGCGGCGCGGCCCGCCGCCGTGCCGTGCCGCGACGACCGACAAGAGCGCTTCCTTCCGCATGACACTGATCGATTCCATCGTCGCGTACGCCGACGAACTGACGGCGATCCGCCGCGATATCCATGCCCATCCCGAGGTGGGCTACGACGTGTTCCGCACCGCCGAACTCGTCGCCGAGCGGCTCGAGCAATGGGGTTACGCCGTCACGCGCGGCGTCGGCCGCACCGGCGTGGTCGGCACCTTGAAGCGCGGCGGCAGCGCGCGCGCGATCGGCCTGCGCGCCGACATGGACGCGCTGCCCGTGCACGAGGCCAACACCTTCGCGCATCGTTCGACGGTGCCCGGCGCGATGCATGCGTGCGGCCACGACGGACACACCGCGATGCTGCTCGGGGCCGCGCGCCATCTGGCGCGGCATGGCGAGTTCGACGGCACCGTGCAGTTGTTCTTCCAGCCGGCCGAGGAAGCGGGCGGCGGCGCGCGCGCGATGATCGAGGACGGCCTGTTCGAGCGTTTCCCGGTGGATGCCGTGTTCGGGCTGCACAACTGGCCCGGCATCGCGGCCGGCGATTTCGCGGTGCGGCCGGGGCCGCTGATGGCATCGACCAGCCTGTTCCGGATCGACTTGCGCGGCGCCGGCTGCCACGCGGCCATGCCTCATCTGGGCCGCGATCCGGTGTTCGCGGCGGGGCAGGTGTTGAGCGCCTTGCAGGGGATCGTCACGCGCAACCGAAACCCGATCGACGGCGCGGTGCTGTCGGTCACGCAGGTGCATGCGGGCGAGGCGATGAACGTGGTGCCGACCGACGCATGGCTCGGCGGCACGGTGCGGACCTTCTCCGAGGCGACGCTCGACCTGATCGAGACGCGCATGCGCGCCGTGGTGGCCGCGACGGCCGCGGCCTTCGATTGCGAGAGCGACGTCGATTTCCAGCGCCAGTATCCGGCCACCGTGAACGACGCCGGGCAGACGGCGGTGGCGGTGGCGGTGATGCGCGAGCTGGTGGGCGACGCGCATGTGAACGCCGCCGTCGATCCGACCATGGCGGCGGAGGATTTCTCGTTCATGCTGCGCGAGAAGCCGGGTTGCTATGCATTCCTCGGGAACGGGGCGGGCGATCATCGCGTGCATGGGCATGGCGGCGGGCCTTGCCTGCTGCATAACGCCAGCTATGACTTCAACGATGCGTTGTTGCCGGTGGGCGCGAGTTATTTCGTGAAGTTGGTGGAGCGGGTTCTGGCGCAGTAGGGACGCGGTGGCGACTTTTCGGAGGCGATCGCCAACTTGGCGGCACCTCGTTCGCCGGTATCGGGCAACACGGCGACGAATTCCTCATCGCCGTAGCGTGTGGCGAGATCGTTGCTCCGCCGCGTATGCGCGCGGATGCATCGAACATCGACCGAAAGCGCATGCAGTCACGCGTTCAAGCGCATGTCCGGATCTGCGCCGACGGCATATCGACGGGGGCAGCGAGCGCGGCCGCGTTTGACGCGAGCGTGACGCGAAGGCCGCGACGAAGCGATGATGATGCAAGTCAAGCATGGTTACCCGGCTCGATCGCGACGGGTAGTCGGCCGTGCTTTATCTTCCTCTCGCCCTTGGACAGTGGCGGCCCCGCGACAGCGCTGGATGTGTGTTCGCGGCAGGTGTTATATTGCGCGCGCATGCGCCCCGACCGATGAGCCAACACAATCAGTATCCGCGGATCGGCGCGCCATAGAACGACAACAACGACGGGTCCGTCGCGCCACCGGTACCGCTTCGCCGTGACCAGCGCCAGGCCCATGGGTCTATGCACCGAGGGGATCGACATGAACCGGGTCTATCGGCTGGTCTGGAGCCGTAGCTTGCGTGCTCCGCAAGTGGTATCCGAACACACGAGGGCATCACACGGCGGAGTCGACGCCGGTCATGGCGCCACGCCCGCGCGCCGCTGCGCTTCCATCGCTTCCGTCGTTTCAATCGGCGTGTCGCTCGGCCTGGCCGGCGCGGCCGTCCCGGGTTGGGCCGTCACGTGCTCTTCCGGCACCATCGCGAACTGCAGCGCCCCCGGCGGCGACGGCATCCCGGACCGAAGCGGCAACGGCGGCAGCGGTAACGGCGGTGGCGGGGGTTCCTCCACGTTGGGCGGCGGCTCCGCCACGGTCCAGGTTCCCGGCGGCCCCACGTCGGGCGGGACCGGCGGCACCGGGGCGACGAACGACAGCGGGCAGGGCGGCGCCGGCGGTGCACCCGCGGTGGTGCTCGCCGGCGATGCGGTGATCAACGCGAACGCGCAAGGCGGCGCTGGTCAGGCCTTCGACGGATTCAATTTTGCCGGTGGCGCCGGCGGCGGTGGCGCGGGCGTGTATTCGACCGGCACCAGCGTGACCGTCAGCAACGGCGTGACCGTGCAGGGCGGCAGCGGCGGGAATGGCGGTGCCGGCACGTCGGGGCCTGCGTCGAACGGCGGCGGTGGCGGGGGCGGAGGCGGTGGGCTGATCATGGTGACGCCGGCGGCCGACGTGATGAACCAGGGGACGCTCGTCGGCGGAAACGGCGGCACCGGGGGCGGCGGCGGAAACCCGGGCGGCGGAGGCGGGGGCGGCGACGGGCTGCTGACCTTGGGGTCCGGTTCGCAGGTGACCAATCTCGGAACCGTCGTCGGTGGCGTGGGCGGCGTCAGCGGCGGCGGCGCAAGCACGGCCGGCGCCAGCGGCGCGGGCGTCAACCTGGCTAGCGACTTCACCGTGCTGACCAACGTCGGCACGATCACCGGCGGCGCCGGCAACGGCGGGGCTGCCGGTGCCGGTGTCATCGCCAATGGCCGCGATGTCGTCGTCAACGGCGGCACGATCGCGGGCGGCTTGTACGCGGACGGCGTGACGCGCGCGTCAGCCATCCGGTTCAACGGCGCGAACAATACGCTGCAGTTGGTCACCGGGTCCAACATCGTCGGTAACCTCGAGGTGACGGCCGGGGCGACGACCACCATCACCGCGGGCTCCGCGGGGCTCTCGTTGTCCAACCAGGTCACGCTCGGCGATGCCGCGTCCCGCGTGACCTTCGATTCCACCACGACCGGCCTCGTGGTGTCAGGCGTGATATCCGGGGCGGGCAATGTCGCTGTGCGCGGTGGCCGAACGATCACGCTGACGGGAGACAACACCTATACCGGCGGCACCACGATCACCGCCGGCACGCTGCAGATCGGCAGCGGCGGGACCACGGGCTCCGTCGCCGGCGACATCGTCAACAACGGCACGTTGGCGTTCAACCGCAGCGACACGGTGTCGTATGGCGGCACGATCAGCGGGACGGGCAGCCTCGTGCAGGCGGGGACCGGCACGCTCGCGATATCCGGCGTCGCCGGCTATGCGGGGAGCACCACCATCAACGCCGGCACGCTCGCGCTGATCGGCGCGGGCAGCATTGCTGCTTCCAGCGGAGTCGTCGCGAACGGCACGTTCGATATCTCGGGGACGACCGCGGGGGCGACGATCAACGCGCTGACCGGCACGGGCACGGTCGCGCTGGGCGGTCGCACGCTGACGCTGGCCAATGCGGCCGGTACGTTCAGCGGCGTGATTGGCGGCACGGGCGGGCTGACGGTTGCGGGGGGTACGCAGACGCTGTCCGGTACGAACGGCTTTATCGGCGCTACGTCGATCAACGCCGGTACGCTGGCGTTGACCGGTTCGGGCAGCGTCGCCGCGTCCAGCGGCGTCGTCAATAACGGCACGTTCGATATCTCGGGGACGACCGCTGGGACCACGATCAATGCGCTGACCGGCACGGGCACGGTTGCGTTGGGCGACCGCACGCTGACGCTGGCCAATGCGGCCGGCACGTTCAGCGGCGCCATTGGCGGCACGGGTGGGCTCACCGTGGCGGGCGGCACGCAAACGCTATCCGGCGCCAACGGCTTTACCGGTGCTACGTCGATCAACGCCGGTACGCTGGCGTTGACCGGTTCGGGCAGCGTCGCCGCGTCCAGCGGCGTCGTCAACAACGGTACCTTCGACATCTCGGGGACGACCACCGGCGCGACGATCAATGCGCTCACCGGCACGGGCACGGTCGCGCTGGGCAGCCGCACGCTGACGCTCGCCGATGCGGCCGGCACGTTCGGCGGGACCATCAACGGGACCGGCGGAGTGACCGTCGGCGGCGGTACGCAAACACTGTCGGCGGCGAATGCCTACACGGGCACCACGACGGTCAATGCCGGCACGCTGGCGCTGACCGGCGCCGGCAGCATTGCCGCCTCGAGCGGCGTCGTCGACAACGGCACGCTGGACATTTCGGCGACCACCTCCGGCGCCACGATCAACACGCTCACCGGCAGCGGCACGGTCGTGCTCGGCAGCCGCACGCTGACACTCGCCAATGCGGCCGGCACGTTTGGCGGAACCGTCAGCGGCAGCGGCGGGCTGACGGTTGCGGGCGGTACGCAGACGCTGTCCGGCGTGAACACCTATACAGGCGCGACGACGGTCAACGCGGGCACGCTCGCGTTGTCGGGCGCCGGTCGGCTGGCATCGTCCACGGCGGTCACGCTCGCCGGCCCCGTGGCCGCGCTCGACCTGTCGGCGGCCGGCAGCCAGACGGTCGCGCATCTGTCCGGCGTGGCAGGCAGCCGCGTGGTGCTGGGCGGCAGTGCGCTCACGCTGTCCGACGACTCGTCGCAAACCTTCGGCGGCAGTCTCGTCGGCACCGGCGGCCTGGTCAAACAGGGCGCGGGCATGCTGACGCTGAACGGTGTCAGCAACGCGTTCTCCGGAACGACGACGGTGGCGGGCGGCACGTTGGCCGTCGGCGACGCGGTGAATCCCGCTGCGGTGCTGGGTGGCAATGTGGTGGTGAATCCGCTCGGCGCGTTGCGCGGCCACGGCACGATATCGGGCGACGTCAGCAGCAGCGGCGTGGTCGCGCCGGGCGGCTCGATCGGAACGCTGTCGGTGGGCGGCAACTATACGCAGGCGGCCGGCGGCACGCTGTCGATCGAGGTCAGCCCGACGGAAGCATCGCAACTGCGCGTAGGCGGCGCCGCGACGCTCGGTGGCACGTTGGCCGTTCTGTTCGATCCCGGCACTTATGCGGCCCGCCGCTACACCGTGCTGAGCGCGGCCAACGGCGTGACGGGCCATTTCGCGAACGTCGGCACCACCACGACCGGCGCGAATCTCGGCGCGTTGCAATCGTCGGTGGACTACGGCGCCAACGTGGTCGACCTGGTGCTCGCCGAGCCGACCGGGCCCGGCGCGCCGGCCGGCCCGACGATCATCGCGCCAACCAGGACGTCGATCTACACGGCGCTCGGCACGACGGCCGTGCTGCAGGCGCAGGGCGCCAGCTCGACATTGCTCGGGCGTCTGGCGAGCCCGGAGGACGACGCGGCCGGCTCCCGCAACGTGTGGGCCGTTGCCAGCGGTTCCAGCACCAAGGTGGGCGGCACGAGCGGCGCGCCGGGCTTCCTCACGCACGCGTACGGGTTCCTGGCGGGTGGGCAGGGACGGTTCGGCGACGCCACCGTCGGTGCGGCCGGCGGCTACACGCACACCGCGCTGTCCGAAGACACGACGGGCGCATCGGGCGCGATCGACACGCTGCGCGTGGCGCTGTACGGCGCGCAGCCGATCGGCGCGGTCAACCTGTCGGCCACGCTCGGCTACGGTCTCGATTTCCTGTCGCAGAAGCGGCCATTCGGCAGCGCGGGTACCGCCGAAGGCGACCATCTCGGCCACGAATTCACTGCCGCCACGCAGGCCAGCCTGCCGATGGCGGCCGGCGGCTTCCGGTTCGCGCCGCACGTCGGGCTGCGGTATGCATATGTGCGCGGCAGCGGCTTCGGCGAGGACGGCGCCAACGGCCAGAACCTGCACGTCGGCCCCGACAGCGCGAGGAGCCTCCAGCCATACGTGGGTGTGTCGCTCGCCAAGGCGTTCGGCGATGCCATGCGCCCGGTCGACGTCCAGCTGCGCGTCGGCTATGCGCACGAGGTGCTGCGCGGCAGTCGCGTCGTCCAGGTGCAGAGCCAGGACGGGACCGTGTTCGCGGCGCCGGGTACCGATCTGCCACGCTCGTTCCTCACCACGGGCGCCAGCGTCACGCTGCAGGCCGCCAAGACGACCACGGTATCGCTCGGGCTGGACGCGACGATCAATACGGGCCATGTGTCGGCGCAGTCGGCATATGTGCGCGTCAATTCCAGGTTCTGACCGCGTGGGAACAGGGATGGTGAAACGGGTCTTTCGATATGGCGGGTTGTCCATCGTCTTCAATCGATCGATGAACCGTCGTCAATTTCCTATGCTTCGCAGGTAGAACCGCACGCCGTGCAGGCGAGCCAGGCACGGCCACATGCGTGTCGAGCCGGTGTTGCACGGCAGAATCATTTTCCGTTGAATCCCCGCGCGCTTGCCGATGCCCGACAACGCAGGCAGCGATCGGAAGCCCCATCCGACGCGGCGCCGAATAGCCTCACGTCGTTCATCGCGACGGTTCTCCCGCCCTCGCTTCATTACCCGCCACGCGTGCCGTATCGGCGCTGTAACGTTTTTGGCGCGATTTTCCCGTGCCGGATGCCCGGCATCGCCGCGGGCCGTCCCGACAACGCAGTCGCGAGACTGGCACGTTGTTCGCTTCACCGGGGGGCGGTAGGAACGATAGTCGCCATGCACTCCTGATCGTCCGACAAATCGACGCGCATGCGTCGCGGGGCGTCCGAAACACGGCACGTTCGCTCTGCGCCGCCAGCCGATGGCGCACCCCGATCCGGACGCGGACCGCTCGATCACGACGAGCGCAACGCGCACGCAGTGACGAGTCGAGCATCGGCTGTCATCCCACCTCCTACGGGGAGAGAAAAAATGTCGGCCAAGCCAATCCGGACCCTACGAGCGTTTCTGATCGTCTTTTCCGTTTGCCTGATGACGTTGGCACCCGGGCGGGCGAGCGCGTTGTCGAACCAGTTGCTGTTGCTGCTGCCGGACAACTTCACGTTGCCGGACCCGCGTGTGTCCGCGTGGCTCGATTCCGCGGCGGAGGAGGGACTGCAGATCTCGCTGATCAGCGACACGCAATTCAAGCAGGGCGGCACGTCGCTGCAGCAGTACCAGGGACTCATCCTGCCTGACCAGGTGCATACGGTCGCCGACGATACGCTCGTGACCGCCATCCAGAGCTATGCGTTGAACGGCGGGCGCGTGATGCTCGTCTATGATTTCGGCGTACTGAACGCGACGGGCTTCTATCCGGCCGGGCAATCGCGCTTCAGCTCGATGGCCGGCGTCAACTACGTGCTCTACGACACGCTCGGCGGGAACATGATCGGCCTCGGCAACGTGACCGGCATGGGCAGCACGTTGCGCGCGCTGCAGATTCCTCCGGGGAAGTCGATGGCATGGCCGGGCTCGACGACGGCCGCGACCGCGTTGGCCGCAACCGCGTCGACTACATCGACCGGCTCGACGACCAACCCGTTGCTCTACCTGCAGCCGAGCCCGTCGAACCCGGGCGGGCTGGCCGGTTACAACCATCAGGCGTATTTCACGTACAAGACGGTCAACGGCCGCATGACCGGCGTGCCGTTGAATCTCGGGCGCGTGTCGGCCGGTGCAAAGGTCGGGTCCGGATCGTACTCGCCGACCTCGACGAAGCTGTCGCCGGTATCGACGGCGGTGAATGGCGCGACGTCGTTCGCGACCGCGTCGCCCGCCGCGACGACCGACGTGCTCGAAGGCATCTCCGGCTACGTATACGGCTTCCTCACCTATCCGAGCTACGTCACGCAAGGTACGTATACCGGTACGACGCTGCTGACGTCGCCGAACTTCGGGCTCGTCGCCGGCTATCAGGCGTATGGAAACGGCGGCGTGATGTTCGTCAACCTGCCGCTCGCGTATCTTGGCGGGCAAACCGACAGCATGCCGATCCACGGCTTCCTGCATTACTTCACGACGAACATCCTGTCGATGCCGCACCTGTCGCTGCAGCCGCGGGCGCAGGCCGGGATGGTCCTGAACTGGCACTTCTGTGCGCGAGATCAGATTCAGCCAGCGCAGTACCTGAAGAATTACGGCGTCTGGAACAGCGGCCCGTATTCGATCGTGGTGACGGCCGGCCCTGACGACGTGACGATCGGCGACGGTCTCGGCATCAACCTGACGAACAATACGCAGGCGAAGCAACTGGCCGCGTTCCTGCTCAAGCGCGGGCACAAGGTCGGCAGCCACGGCGGCTGGGCGCACGACTACTGGGGGGCGAACGCGAGCGAAACCAATGCGAGCACGTTCACGCAGTATCTGGTGCTGAACCACAATGCGGTCCAGTCGGTGACGGGCAAGCCGGACGTCGAGTGGGCGGCCCCGGAAGGCAATACGCCGACGTGGGCGGTGAACTGGCTCGAATCGAACGGCTACTCCGGCTACTACTTCACCGGCCATACCGGCAATGCGCAAACGCGTGCGTATCGCAACGGTTCGCTGCTGAATCCGGGCATCTGGGCGTTTCCGGTGATGCCGTTCGGCAAGTATGCGACGTTCGAAGAGTTCCAGGAGTTCGCGGTGCCGACGACGGACGTCCAGAACTGGTATCTGTCGCTGATGGATTTCGTCGTCGCGAACCGCACGAGCCGGTTGATCTACATGCACCCGCTGGGCGCGTCGTGGTATCCGAACGTCGTCACGACGATTCTCGGCTATGCCGCGTCGCTGGCGACGACCGGCCAGTTCAAGTGGTTCACGATGGATCAGCTCACGCAGTTCGACCGGCGCCGTCTGCTCGTGAACTGGACGGCGACCGATACCGGCACCAGCTGGACGTTCAGCGCGACGCAGCCGACCAGTCTGCAGGACATGACGTGGCTGTTGCCGAAGAGCACGTACCAGTTGCCGAGCGTGAAAAGCGGCAGCGCGACGGTCGTGAGCACCGATCCGGCCAACTGGCTGGTCATCGCGGGTTCGGGCAAGTCGCTGACGTTCACGAGCGCGAAGGTGCACTGACGCGCGCCGGCTCCTTTGCCAACGGGGAACACCATGAAGCGAGCTTCGTTTGCGCGTGCGCTGCGCATGCTGGCCGTATCGGCAAGCATCGCGCTGATGTTCGGCGTGTCGTTCGCACAGTCCGCGCATCGAGCGCCGCGCGGGTTTGCACGGCCGCCGCTCCATCTGCATGGCGCCGCGAAACGGAATCCTGTGGGCCTGTCGCCGCAGCAGATTCGCCGTTTCTACGGGTTCGACGCGTTGCCGGCGCGCGGCTACGGTGGCGACGATCAGATCATCGCGATCGTCGATGCGTACGACAATCCGAACGTCGAGGCGGATCTGCGCTTGTTCAGCCGCACGTTCGGCCTGCCGCCGTGCGCGTCGCCGCGCTGCTTCACGAAGGTGTACGCGACGGCGGACAAGCGTCCGCCGCCGCCGGACGCACTGTGGGCACTCGAGAGTTCGCTGGACGTGCAGTGGGCGCACGCGATCGCACCGAATGCGCGGATCGTGCTGGTCGAGGCCGCATCGAGTTCGCTCGATGACCTGATGAGCGCGGTCGCACTCGCGACGAGTCCGGCACCGGGCGGGGTCGGCGCGAAGGTCGTGTCGATCAGCTGGGGGAGCGGCGAGTTCCTGGCCGAAACGCAATTCGACGGGCAGCTCGCCAGCGCGAACGGCGTGTCGTTCGTCGCGGCATCCGGCGACGGCGGCAACGGGGTCGACTACCCGGCCGCGTCGCCGTATGTGCTGAGCGTCGGCGGCACGTCGATCGCAACCGATGCGAGCGGCGCCTATGTCGACGAAACGGCGTGGGTCGGCAGCGGCGGCGGGCAGAGCGCCGTCGAGACGGCGCCGACGTATCAGTCGAACTTCGGACTGCCGTCGAATAGCCTCGGGCTGCGCGGCCTGCCCGACGTCGCCTATGACGCCGACCCGGCGTCCGGCTTCGCGGTCTACGATTCGTACGGCTATGCGGGGCAGGGCGGGTGGTTCGTCGTCGGCGGCACGAGCGCCGGCGCACCGCAATGGTCCGCGTTGATCGCGATCGCGAACAGCGTGCGCATCGCGCGCGGCAAGACGACGCTGAACGCGGTGAGCGCGATCCAGAGTGTGCTGTACGGGCTCGCGTCGAGCGCCTACGCGACGAACTTCCGCGACATCGTCAGCGGCTCGAACGGCGCATGCGGCACGCTTTGCACGGCGGCAACCGGATACGACTACGTAACCGGTCTCGGGCGCCCGATGGCCGCGAATCTGGTTCAGGCGTTGATCGCCGCGCCGTGACACGGGTAAGGCCGCGGAAGCATCATGTTTCTGCGGCAAGCGGGGCGCATCCGGGCAGCGTCGACCTACGCCGCGGGCGCGACCGACGCGCCGCTGATCTTGTGCCGCGCGAGCGCCTGAGCGATGAACCCGGACGCCTTCGCTTCCTCGACGAATGCCCGCAATGTCTCGGCGGCCGCCGCACCGCGGCGCTTCGGCAACCCCATCGCCTGACGGATCACCATGAATCGCTCGTCGAGCAAACGCAGGCCGGGGGCTTGACGTGCGTCTGCCTCGACCTGTTGCTTGACGCCGGCGGCGACTTCCAGGCCCTCATCGAGGAACGTTCGGACGACGGTCGGGGATGTCGGTGCCCGCACGATCCGCGCATGTTTCAACTCTCGAGTCAGGAACAAATCGTAGGCGCTTCCTTCGCCAACTGCCACGCGGATCGACGGCTGGTCGACATCGTCGTTGGCGCGAATCGACGATCCGTCTCGTACCAGGTAATAGCCTTCGATCAACACGTACGGATCGGTAAACGCGAGGGTTTCTCCTCGTCGTGGATCGATGGCGAAGAAGCCGACGTCTGCCTGCTCGTCGCTGACCGCCTGAACGGACTTGCCCGCCGTATCGAACACCACCAGTTCAAGTTCCACCTCGAGCATGGCGGCAAAGGCGCGCGCCAGATCCACCGACACGCCGGTCGGCGCGCCCGACAGGTCCTTGCCCGCGAGAATGGGATTCCCGAGATTGATCGATGCCCGCAGCTTGCCGGCAGGTGTGAATGCGCGAATGACGGATGGATCGGGTTTCATGTTGATAGTGTGAAGAACAAAAAATCGTATGGGGACACGGACCTTCAGCCGCAGACCCGCGCATCGCTCGACTTCCGTTGCGCGACCGCTCGGGGCCTCAGCAGTATCGCCACGGCCAGCACGCTGGCCAGCGCGATACCGCCCGCGAGAAAGAATGCGCTGAGGAACGTATGGCTTTCCTGCACGAGAAAGCCGGTTGCGGCCGGGCCGACGATGCCCGCGCAGTTTGCGATTGCGTGTACGCATCCGCCGACACTGCCGAGTTTCGGGCCGGGGACCGTGTCCTGAATCAGCGCCCAATAGGCGCTACCGCTCAGATAAAGGGCAAACACGGCAACGGCCATCAACAGCAGCGCACCGAGCGTCGTGGTCACGGCGCCGGCCAGCGTGACGCACACGCCTGCGGTGCCGAGGCATGCGATCAATACCCGCTTGCGCGCAAGCAGTGCATTGCCCGTCCGGCGAAAGATCCGATCGGACAGCACGCCGCTCAGTCCGTAGCCGATGAACCCCAGCAGCCAGGGCAGCACCGTCGCGAGACTCATGCTTTTCAGGCTCAGGTGACGGTCCATCGTCAGAAAGGTCGGGAACCAGGTGAGAAAGAAAAACAGGATGTAGCTGTAACCGAAGTACGAAATCATCGCCGCGACAATGGCGGGCTGCTTGAGGTAGAAACCGAGCGGCTGCACGTCCGAAGGGCTTTCAGGGACGCTTCGGTCGGATTCGATCAGGCGGCGTTCGTCATCGGATACGCGTGCATGCTGGTGCGGCTTGTCGGTCGCCATGAACACCCAGAAAACCAGCCAGAGCAAGCCGAAACACGCGATTCCGGCGAACGCGACACGCCAGCCGTAGGCGGCCGTCAGCAGACCGACTACCGGCCCGGCAACCGCGCCGCCCAGCGGCAGACCGCAATTGGCGAAGCCGAATGCGGTCGCCGACTCCTTGTGCGGGAACCAGTTGTTGACGATCTTGTTGATCGTCGTCGCGAGCGGACCTTCGGCCATGCCGAACAGGGTGCGGATCGCCAGCAGCGATCCAAAACCGCTGGCAAGGCCGGTCGCGCCGCATAGCAGCGACCAGGTCAGGACTGCCCCGGAGAAGACGCGTTTGCCGCCCCAGCGATCCGCCGCCCATCCGCCGATGAAATTGAATGCCGCGTAGCCGATGAAGAACGTCGAAAACAACAGCCCGAGGCTGCCCGGCGACATATGCAGTTCCCGCATGACGGCGGGTGCGGCGACGGACAGCGCCGCACGGTCGAGATAATTGATGAAGCCTGCGATGAACAGCAGCAGGACGATGCGCCATCGAATGTTTGTCACCTGTCGCTCCTTGGAGCTTGTTATGTGCTTGACGGCCGGGCGCTCGAACGGGCTGCCCGGTCCGTCGCGTGTCGGTGCGCGGTCGCGCCCCGAGTTCGGAACCGCGGGAGCGTGGCGGGCCACGCTCGCGAACAAGCGCTCAGCGCTGCGGATGCGCGATCGCTTCCAGCATGGCGAGCTGCGCCGCGCCGATATCGATGCCTTCCGCCAGTTGGCGTTCCAGGCGACCAAGTTCGATCTCGCCGGGCACGATCACCGGCGCGTCCGGATGGGCAGGTTTGGAGCCGTGCAGGATCGCCGCATAGTCGGTCATATGCGCGGCGAGCCACGCAGTGCTGCCGAGTCGGGTCGTATCGATGAGAATGAAGAAGTGGCCGAGATTCTGCGGTTGTTCAGGATCGTCTTCCCACGACTTGACGTGCGTGAGATACGCCGCGCCGGAAAGCAGTCCCGCGAACAGGTCGACCACCAGCGCGAGGCCGTAGCCCTTGTGGCCGCCGATCGGCAGCAGAAAGCCGTCGAGGGCGGCTTTCGGGTCGGTGGTCGGTTTGCCGTGCGCGTCGGTTGCCCAATCGCCGGGAATCGGTTCGCCACGCTTGAGCGCGTTGCGAATCTTCGCCCGTGCGGCGACGCTGATCGCCATGTCGAGCATGAACGGATGACCATCCGGGTTCGGGACGCCAAAGCCGACGGGACTGTTGCCCAGGCGCGCGTCGGTGCCGCCCCACGGCGCAATCGTCGTTGTCGCGTTACTGCCGATGATGCTGGCGAACCCCTGCTGCGCGGCGAGGTACGAATACGGTGAGACGGGGCCGAAGTGATTGCTGCCGCGCACGAACACACAGGCGATGCCATGTTCGCGTGCAGCGGTCATCGCCAGATCGAGCGCGCGATGGCCGACGAGCGGGCCGATGCCGTTGTCGCCGTCGAGGCGGTGAAGTGCCGGCGCCACCTGCTCGGCGGTGATCGACGGCGTGGGATTGATGCCGCCGATGCGCAGGCGAGCGCCGTACGACTCGACACGGCTTGTGCCGTGCGTACGCAAACCGAACAGGTCGGCAAGCACGAGGATCGTGGCGGTGTCCGTCGCGTCGGCGCGCGTCAGGCCGAGCGTGCAGAGCGCCTCGATGGTCAGCTCGGTCAGATGCGCGCGGGTGACGATGCCGTGGATTGGAGTGGGCTGTGTCATGGAATGCGTTGTCTCCTTCGATTTGAAAACCGTGCGGTTCAAGCGGCTGCGAATAGCACGACGCTTGCGTTTCGCACATGATCGTGCAGGAGCGGTTCACGCAACAAACGCATATTTTCGTTCGATTGGTGCGTCGTGCGCACGAATCGAGCCCTGCTGACGGATGCCCCACGAAGGCTTTGCCGTCCCGCGTGAAGCCGGGGCCGGCGCTTCGCCTATGCGGCAGCGCTTGCGAGCGGCACATCGGGCGAGCGCATCTCCGTCAACAGCTGAAGGAAGAAGCGACCCGCGGAGGACAAACCGCGGCCGCGCCGCTGGATGACACCCAGCGTTCGCCGGATCGGCGGATCGACGAGCGCGACGCTGGTCAGTGCCTTGTGCGGGCCGCGAGGCATGGCGAGCCGAGGCACGACACCGACGCCCAGGCCTGCTTCGATCAGGCTCACGAGCGCGGGCACATGGCGTACCTCGCAGAACCATTTGGGCCGGTCGGCGACGCCGGCCAGCGTTTCGTCTATGACCGCGCGGTTGCCGCTGCCTTGTGCAATGGCCAGATACTCGAGATGGGCGAGCTCCGCCCACGCGACGGATTTGCGCTTTGCGAGCGGATGACTGCGCGGGCAAGCGAGCACGAAAGGATCATCGAGCAGTGGGGTGAATTCGATGTCCGGCTCTTCGGTGCCGACGTAAGTCAGACCAAAATCGGCTTCGCCACGCGCGACGGCGAGAAAAACCATCGACGACGGCTCGTCGATGAGACGAAGACGAATGCCCGGGTAACGTTGGTGGTAGATCGCGATGGTTTCAGGAAGGAAGTAACGTACCGCCGACGGCACGCATGCGACCGTGAGTTCGCCGGTCATCTTGCGGGCAAGATCGTCGAACTCGAGCATCGAGTTGTCGACCTCGTTGAGGATGCGGTGAGCGCGCTCGAGAAACCCGCGACCGACGATCGTCAGGTCCATCTTTCGCGTCGTTCGCTCGAACAGCCTGACGCCCAGCACCTCCTCGAGTTTTTCTATCCGGCGCGATAGTGCGGACGCCGATAGATGCAACGTGTCGGCCGCGGCACGAAAGCTGCCCAGGTCGGCCGTCGCGACAAAGGCCCGCAAGTCCGATATCTCGAAATTCATTTCGATAACCACAGCGATGGAAAGGGACGCTCAGTTTCGGCATGCCGACGGGTGCTGTCAATTCGTGCGTATCGCACACGAATTCGCTGGCGCGACCGTCCATGGAGCGCCGGCCAGTCCACTCTTCAACCGCCCGCTAGCTGTGAAGCGTCAAGAGGTTGTTTCTCGACGCAGGAAGTCTCGCCATCGGCGCAATGCCGCCGATGGCGCTATGAGCTCGATGCCAGTTGTAGTGATGCTGC